>JAJYZP010000026.1 GCA_021799875.1 Actinomycetes bacterium
CGGAACCGGGATCGAGAAGGAGTTCGATTCGCTCACGCGCCAAGAGCTTGCCTCGTTCACGATGGCGCTGGACGTATCGTTCTCCACCACCTCCGATCGCTTGAGCGAGCTCACCGTTCATGGTCTCGATCGCTTCAAGAAGGTGCTCTCGATTCGACCTATAGACCTCACTGGATCTCTCCAGATTCGACGACAAAGCGGGTCGTGCTGTTGCGTCGAACGTGCTCGTTGTCCTCATGGTCCTCACTTTCGTGCCAGCACTTGTACTCTAACACCCACGGCGGCAAGCTCTTGTTCGATGGGTTGATAACTCGGGAGGTCCTAGGGTCGATAGCCTTGCGAGCGGCCCTCAGTGACAGTCTTCTCCTGGGTTGGCCTTCGAACTCTCGCCCCGGTTCTAAGAACGAAAGCATGCCGGAGACGGTGCTCCGGGCTCTGACCCTCTTAAACTTCACTGGCGGCGAGTACGCTGTGGCCATGGTAGTGAACGCCCCTCGCCCTTGGTCGCGGAGTTGGTAGTTGTGAAAACTACCCCGATTCGCTCCCAGGCACTCTCGAAGCGCCCGACCTCTCCGTTGCTCACGCCGATCCTGGCATCGGCAGGTATCCTCGTTGTCCTAGCGGTCGTACTCCTCTTTGTTGTCAAACCGTTTGCAACACATCAAAGTGCGCCATCTCCGCTCTTCAATTGGACCGCTCGCTACGCTTCTGTGCCTGTGGCAATCAGTGTGGATCTCAACTCGATCGTCGGAGCACCGTCGAGGGCTCTCGTGAATCAAGACTGCGCACAGCTTCAGTCCGATCTCAATGCAGGATCGAAGGTGCCGACGATCCCAGATAGCTCGCTGAACGCTGTCTGGCGCTCCACACTGCAACGAGGCCAGGCGATTGTGACATTGTGTGGAGTTGTCGTCAAGACAGCCGGCGATACGGCCGGATTCAAAGCTCTCAAACACGCTGCGTACGAGGCTTTCCTACCTCTTGGCAAGTTTCTCAAGGTCATCGATAACTTGCAGCGGTAGGGGGTCCGTGCAGCGGAGCCGTCGCCGTAGATCGTAGTTTTTCGCAGAGCGTACCGTCGCTCTCATTGGAATGTAACTGGAAAAGAGGTTGTGAACGTGGAGCTCTCTGAGGTCGTAGTTCGAGAAGTCGTGACCCGTCTTCGACGCGTCGAAGGTCAAGTCGGCGGCGTTGTACGGATGGTTGAGGAGGGACGAGACTGCAAAGATGTGCTCATGCAGCTCTCTGCGGCGTCCAAGGCACTAGAACAAGCGTACTTTCGCGTCGTTGCCGCCGGCCTTACCTACTGCCTCCAAAATCCGGAACTAGCGAACACTACCGGCGATAGCGTGGAACAGCTCGAGAAGCTTTTCATGAAGCTCTCCTAAGACGCAGACAAGGTCCGCCGCATCTAGGACCTAGTTGGACTACCGAGTGTGACGCTAGCTCGGGTAGATAACGGTGACGACCGTCACTGACGGTACTGGATCTCTACGATAACGTGTAGAGTATTGCAAGCGGTGTGAGTCGATACCGCAGTGCCCCTCTTTAATCTCCTCTTCGTTGAAACGGTCAGGGAGCCTCGAGGCTGCGCTACCTGAGTGAAATTCGACAAGAGAGTAGATTTGACGCGATGTTTGACGATACCATTGATACCGAGGCCAACGATGTACAGCCGATCTTGACTGTGATTGATGGCGCTGCGGACATGGAACCGATGGAGCTGGAAACGACGAGCTCGTCGCTCTCGTTCTCTGATCTCGGAATTAACCAAGAGCTCGTACGAGCTCTCAAGCGAATGGGCGTGGAGTCCCCAACGCCGATCCAGGCCTTGACTTTGACCGATGCTCTTGCAGGGCGAGACATCTGTGGTAAAGCAAGTACCGGATCAGGAAAGACCCTGGCCTTCGGCTTGCCCCTTCTCCAAAATACCAAAAAGGCTCGCCCGGGCCGTCCAGCTGCTCTCGTCTTGGTTCCCACTCGAGAGCTTGCAGTGCAGGTCCGAGAGGTACTGAGCAAGCTCGTCATGGGCGGGAAGGGACTTTGGATCGAATCGTTCTACGGTGGAGTTCCGATCGATCGTCAGATGCGATCACTCCGCAAGGGAGTTGACATCGTCGTTGCCACTCCAGGTCGACTGATCGATCTCCTTAACCGAGGCTCGATCTCTTTGGGCGAACTTCGACAGGTCGTCATCGATGAGGCCGACCTCATGGCGGATATGGGCTTTCTCCCCTCTGTGGAAGAGATCCTCTCGCACGCAAGTCCGGAGCATCAGACCATGTTGTTCTCGGCCACACTCGACGGCGATATCGATCGAGTTGTGAGTCGTTACATGAAAGACCCCCTTGCCTTCGAGGTTCCGAAGGTCGACCAAGCGGATGTAACGATGACTCATCACTTCTACGTCGTCGATGGACGCGACAAGGCGGCGATGATCGAAGCGATGAGCGCAGGCTCAGAGCGCACCTTGGTGTTCGTCCGAACTCGCGATGGGGCGGAGCGTCTCACGTACGAACTCGAAGATATGGGTGTCGATGCCGAGATGTTGACCGGCGGGGTCAAACAAGGCGCACGGGAGCGAGTCCTTCGCAAGTTCTCTGCCGGTCGAGTCTCGGTCCTCGTCGCAACGGATGTTGCCGCCCGAGGCCTCGACATCTCCGGGCTCGACCTCGTTGTTCACTACGACATGCCTGATGATAACAAGTCCTTCGTGCATCGTTCGGGTCGTACCGCCCGTGCCGGCGAGGCCGGAGTCGTTGTTACGCTCGTGCAGCGCAATCAGATTCGATCGGCCGGGCGCATTAAAAAGGATCTCGGCATCGAGGGTGATCTCCTCAAGGTTTCTCTCGAGGATCCCGCTCTTCGAGGTGTAGCGGTCGGGGAACGTCCACGAGGCGAGGTGGTTGAGGTCTTTAGTGCACCGAGAAGCTCATCGGGCGGTGGTGGCGCTCGGCGTTCCGGTGGCTTTGGACGTTCGGGCTATGCACCCCGGGATGGTGGCTCATCCGGATCGACCAGGAGGTCATCGTACGGTTCAGGCTCCGGCCGCTCCTATGGTGGCGATTCCGGTCGAGGCGACGGTGGCCGTCGAGAGAGTTACGGTCGAAGAGGCCGCTAAGACGAGAGAGGCTTGATAGCTTCTGATCTTGTACGTACCTACCCCGCTGCCATGTCGGCAGCGGGGTAGGTTGCTTTTCAGCGACGAGAGATGGAGATCGATCCGTACTCCCTTGCTTCTTTGACGCCGTGGTAGCTTACGTCAGCTCCCTTCTGCGAGGCCACGATCAGCGACCTAACCCTCACGCAGGTGCCGAGGTTGAACTCCTTAGAGACGACGGCTCGCCCAGTCGGTGATGGTGACGGCCACGTCGTCCGTGCTCTGTCTCTTCAGAGATCCTGGCGACCAATCAGAGCCCCTCAGCGGTTATCGGCCACCTAGCGAGTGCGGTAGGTAGCGGAGGAGCGTAGCGAAGTTGACGGTTCCCAATCCGGAGGCTACGTCGTAACCGAGTCGAGCGTGGAAGAGCCCGTGATGGCGATGGTGGTAGTCGTTGCTCCCGAGCGTAACGTCGGTAAAGACCTGTGGATGGGTAGAGCCCAGGGTGTAGAGGAGTGGGTTGAGGAGCCCGAGACGATGGTGCACGAGTGACTCAAGATCTGCGATACCAGCTCCGAAGACCGGAGCAGATCCACTCGTACCGCCGAGAACATCCCATCCATACGTTGGAGTATCGATGAGAAAACCCTCGGCGAGCATTGAGATATCGGGAGCGAGTCGACAGCTTTTCCCTGGCCGACTACACGATGAGACCGCTTCTGGGTCGACCGTAGCGACCGGGCTCTGATAGCTGGGACGATTCCACAGTATTGAGGTGCCTCCGCCGGAGCCGCCGCTATACGACGGATCGTTCCAGACTCGTGGCGCTATCGTTGAGGAGAGCGATAAGGTCGAGTTGTACTGCACCCCTCCAACGTCAGTGGCGTATGGCTGAGAACCAGGATCGTCGATGGCCAGCTCTGACTGTTGATGCGATGACCAGCAGTCCTCTGAACCGTCGTCGCCCGCCGCAGCGATGAAGCTCTGACCCTGTGCGGCGGCCTCTAGGAGCGCCAGGCGCTCCACGTGGACATCGATCGAAGCCGTTAACTGTTCACACGAGCCCCAACTCGACACGATGAGCGCAGCACGATCATCGTTGACCATCTGGAAGTACATCTCGTCGGAGTTCCCTTGCGTCGCAGAGTAGATGTCGAGTCTGGCCCTGGGGGAGAGAGCGCTCAGTGTCTCTGCGTCGAGCGCAGCCTCTTCGAGATTGACAGACGAGGTATTGCCTGAGCCTCCTTGGACCTTCGTGAAGGTAACAGCACCTGATGCGTGAAAGCAACGCTGAAACCTTGCGAGGTCTCGCTGAAACGCTGAACTTCCGCGCGTTGCGGTGGGGGAGGTGAACTCCGGCAGAGCGATCGTTACACCTCGACCAGAGCCTCCCTTTACGTAGAGGGCAGTGAGGCCATAGAGCCGAGCGATCTGCGCGGGCAGGTAGCTACCAAGGCTCTGGGCCTGTGCTTGGGCACTTCGACACGCTGCAAGCGGCGAGCTTACTCGTACTGTGAGCGAGTGCAGCCGTACGAGTGCAGCCGTCCTCTTGGCTGAAGCTCGAGCCTGTCGTCCTTGGGTGAGCGGTGTGCTACCGTTCGGGAAGAGTCCCATGGTTCCCACGACGCTAGATCTGAGGGTCAATGGAATCGTTGGAAGACGAGTTGCTTCTTCAAAGAAACCTCTCGACCCGACACGAACGCGAAAGAAGGAGATCTTGAAGAGGCGGCCAAGCGCCTGGGTCGACCCAACCGCTGCGATGACGAGCCTGTTTCGCCAGAGCGAGCTGGGAGTGATGTGAGCTCGCTCTAACACTCGCTCAACATGTCCGATGATCAGAGGGGAGGCACCGAAGTCTGCAGCAAACCGTTGCGCCGAGAGGAAGTGGAGATACTCGTGAGAGCCTGGGGTCGAGGTCTGGCGTACGATGCTCTCGAGACCTCCAGGGTCACGACTCCGGAGAACGATTTGAAAGTTGACCTTGATAGCGATACGTCGCTGTCTCTGAGTGTGTGCGATGCGGCTCATCGTGCTGAACGGACGGTGACGATAATGGAGAGCTGTTCGTGGAACGATATTCGAGATGGACTCCCGAGGAGTCCTCGCTGCCGAAGTAGCGTTAGGCGTCCACTTAAACGTCGCTGAGCTCGCCAGCGCGCTCAGCGCAACGATGCAAAGAGTGGTCACGGCTTTTGCCTTTGTTCTCCTCATCTTCCGCCGCTGGTGTGTCTTAAACATGGCGGTCGACTCGCCTCGAAGCTTCGTTCTCCAGCGCCCTAACGCATCGCGTTGCGACGGCGTGCCTTACCCTCTGAAGGCACAGGACGACGTTGGGTGCCGCTCGTTCTTTGGGCGGTGCGATATAGAAGGTGCTAGCAGGGTGTGCGTGCGGCAATGACGAAACGCTATCTACCAGAGCAATTCTGTAAGGTGGAGAGGAGGCCTACGCCACGAGCCAAGAGAACAGACCCAAATGTCGACGATCTTTCTCGAACAGCCTTTCAGGATGCCACTGAACCCCGAGGACGTTCTCCATCTCAACCGCCTCTATGACTCCATCGGGAGAGTACGCCGATGCAACGAGCGTGGGAGCGAGGTCCTTGATTCCCTGATGATGCAGCGTATTGACGCCGATGCCACCACCAAGGATCTTCGCTAGTTCCGAGTTCTCTTCGACGCTGATCTCGTGCGCTACTGCATACTCGAGGTCGATGCGACTGTGTTCTTGATATCCGCTGTGACCGAGGTCCTGGTAGAGCGTTCCACCTTGCTCAACGTTCAATACCTGAAGGCCTCGACAGATCGCTAGTAGCCGTTTTGAGGTCGCTCGTGCCTCTGCGATGATTGCAAACTCCAGACGATCTCGCGCCGGCTCGATATCTTGTAGGAGCTCTGAGGGCTCTTCGCCATAAAAGAGCGGGTCAACGTCCCACCCGCCGGAGATGATGACTGCATCGAGGGGCGCTAGCAGCTCCTGGACGAAGCTAGCAAGGTCTCCATCTTGAGCTATCTCCGGGGATTCAAAGGACCGAGCGGAAGAGCTGGAGAGAAATACCGGCACCGCTTGCAGCTCGGTAACTGCGTCTGCATAGCCACGATGAATTCCATAACGATAGGGCTTCTGTAATCCGCAGGTAATACCGATCTTTTTCAAGCTGTGACCTACCTCGTATTGGTCCGTGGTGCTCGCTGCCCATAGATGTGAGCTGTAGCAAACCTTCTCTATCAACTATATGGCCTTCTTGGCGTCCAGTCCCTCGGAGACGTCTGACGGCTTGAGCGCTGATCTCGTACTGATAGATGAGACTGTACCCATATCAGCGCCTCCTAGAACGAGCTCGGCTCTTGAGACGTCGTCATCGATCTGGTCTCTACTGGGCGAACGATAGGTCTACGGTCCCGATCGTGGAGTAGAGGATTTGGGAATCGTGGTGGAAATCGAGTGTGGAAATTGAAATATGCGCACTGTCCGTCTAACGTTAGAGCGGCAGACGCGAGAGCGACAGGAAGCGCGCGTCCGATCCGATCGGAGTAGAGGTGGCTGAAGCTGCACCGGTTACAAGTGAAACCGATGGCGAGAGCTATCAGAGTCTTGAGGGTGTCTCGATTGCAACGACACTTCGGAAGATGCGAGCGACATTATCGCGCTCCGAGCTCAAGGTAGCGGCAGTCTTGCTCTCTAACTACCCAGTTGCTGGCCTGGTCAACATCTCGTCGCTGGCGCGCAAGGCTGGCGTGTCCGATCCAACGGTTACCCGACTCGTCACAAAGCTCGGATTTGATGGTTTCGCGTCATTTAAGGCGAGCCTGCAATCGGAACTCGAGCAGCGATTAATGCCTCCCTCTCGAATCGATGCCCTTGGGAGCGATACTCAGATGGAGACGCTCGCATCCTCGGCGACCTTTCTCTCGACTGAGATCTCGCGATCGTTCGTGTCTTTGAATCCGGACGATGTCGAGTGCGCACTCGTGGCTCTTGCGGACCTCCAAAAACACATCTACGTCTGTGGCGGACGAGTAAGTAGCGCACTCGCACAAATCTTCTCTTGGTCTCTCGAGGTTCTACGACCAAAGGTATCGCTCATTGGCGCTACACCGGGGAAGCGAGTGAACGCCTTGTTGGATATCTCCTCTGACTCGGTGCTCGTGGTCTTTGACTATCGGCGCTATCAGGCCGATACCGTGGCCCTCGCACGGCAGGCAAAAGACCACCACGCTACGGTTATTCTCTTTACCGATCCGTATCTCTCGCCGGCAGCAAGCTTCGCGGACGTCGTGCTCTACGCGTCGATCGCAGGGCTAACCCCGTTCGATTCGATGACCCCATCACTCGCTTTGCTCGAGACCGTCATCTCGATGCTCATCTCGCGAATCGGTGAGGGCGCAAGGGGTCGGGTCAAAAAGTATGCCGAGCTATCGGAGACCTTTGAGAACTTCACTCGATCGTACTAAGTCATCGTTCATAACCGCTGGGTACGAGAGTCGAGACCTCGCTGATTCACCCTCAGTGAAGCTAGGTTCACCATAGAGAGTGGCGCGTGTGCACTATCGCGGGTCTCGATCGTCACAGAGTCATGTAGGCCCAGCAGACTGGTGCTGGTGTCGATCTCGCCTGCCAAAGGGCAGGACACCGCAGCGCTCAGACTTGTGTCATCATTACAGCCAACTATCCCTTCCCCGACGCTTCACCTTGTCGGCCTCGCTATGAGCCAGCCCGAAGCTCCCCTAAAACCAACCAGTATCACGACCTGCCGGGACGACTATGGCATTGGCCTTGTTGACACCTAGCCCAGACTCCGAGAGTCCCCAAGAAGTTCGAAGGCCTACGGCTGGCGGGGTGTAGGTTTGGTGCTTATGACAAAGGTCGAAAGATCGGCAGCTTTCGCTTGCATGCGGATGTCCATAACGGTTGCGAGTTCTTCTCAGAGCGTAGAGAAGTTCATGATTGGATGCGTCGTCGCTACCAGTGTTATCAGGTAGTTGTCGTTGGAATCCGATGAACAGAGCGGCAGTATCTCCATCTGGTCGTCAATGGTGAGAGCGTGGCGTTGAAGCCGTACTCTGAATCGATCGAATTGAACTGCGAATAGTCGAGCTAGAAGTTCGGGGGGTTCACAACTTGCATGAACTCTTTCATTAAGCTCGGCGAAGTGAGTACTTCGTCAGGTCTGTCGAACGATACCTGGAGCCGTCTCGCCGGCCTCTTCGATGGTGCATCGAGAGCAGAGAACATGACGAGTCGAGGGCCACGCGCAGGCTCGCGCCATCTCTTGCGGGCGTGATGTTCCACCTCGATAGTGAGCGCAATGCCTTCGGCTTCGGTCATCGTTTCTTGAGCCCAAGTTCGCTCGAGTGGTCCCGTTCTGAGCTAGCTCCCTAAGGCCTCTCCAGTGATCTCGCTCTCGCCTCTACCGCTTCGCATGGTACGGCACACCCGGGCTGAGGTGCCCTGTCCTCCCTCGTGCGTGATACCCTTGCAGGGGCCACTGTCAACGCCTCGGGATCAAGGCTCGCTAACCTATTGAGCACTCGGATCGCACGACCTTGTGCGCTAGTGTGCAGGTTGAAGTGGCCCTTGACACCATCATCGGAGGACTGCACACGGTCGATCGTCGCCAAATCGAGTCTGCGATTCGTAGGAGCCTCCCGAGACTGCGTAGTATCGTTGATCACTCAGACGTGCTATCACCAGGGGTAAGCTACCTAAAGGGATGTTTCCGGTGTGCTGGGTACTTCCACGAGACAGGGCGAGTTGGTCGATAGAGTTGACCCTACTCTGTCGTTAAGAGTGTTTTGGGATTCTTCGAACGCCGCCTTTATCTATGGGGAGGAGCTGCCCGGTGACCGCAACATTGGTGGTGACGCACAGAGCAATCGGCGTTGAAGTTCGACGTGCAACCTATGAGATTCTGGTTGATGGTCAGCGTGCAGGATCAGTGGCGATGAACGATTCTGCCGAGCTAGCAATTGATTCTGGACGCCATACTCTGCAAGTTCGTAGCGGCCGGAACTCAAGCCGCACGCAGACGTTTGATGTTGCAGATGGTCAGAGAGTCGCCTTCCGCTGTACCGGTAAGAGCTTTCTGCCAATCTTTCTTGCGTCTTTTGTGATCCCTGGTTTCGCTCTCCAACTTCGGCGCATGGCAGATGACCAGTCACTGTGACTCCAGTGTTGTAGGAGCGTGAAACTGCAGACTCACGGGGTTGGGGTGGCTGGGATGTGCAGACCTCTGGAGTCAGTGGTGTCGCTCATCGGAACCTGTTGTGCGGTGTCTGCGCATCGATCGGTCGATCGCTAACCGAGCTTCAGCATTCTTTTAACGGTGTTGCCGGTGAGATTATGAGCATGCATAGTCACTGTCATCTGGACGACTCGACCACTGTGTCACGAGGACCTTGCCGTCAGTAAAAGACGTCAGAGCACAGTTTGCCTTCGCTTCAGAGAGTTTTCGTGCACCCGGTATCCAGTTAGGAATTTGATAGAGAGACCCCGAGTTCGAAGTCGTGCCGCCGGTGATGGTATTCCATTGGCTTGACGTTGAGTAGGCGCCCACGGTGCTTGCGCCGGCGGTCTGTAGTCCCGCAATCATGCCCTGAAGATCGGCAACGTTCATTGAAGTATTGGACTGCCAGGTGTTGGCAGTTTCAACATCGAGCCACCAAGGGTACCCTCCAGCCGTCGTTGCGACCGTGACGGGAGGGGACTGGGCATTGATGGCGGTGGCGACATCTGTTAGCCACGTTGCATCCTGAGACGCCACATTGTACCCGTACTGCCATGCGCAAGCATCGGAGTTGGCGCCGACGACTACCGTTCCACTCGCAAGCGTGACGGTAGTCGTCGCACAGGCACCATACGGTGTGGTTCCCGACGTCGGCCAATCTGAGATTGCGGTGCCGTTATAGACATTTCCAGGATCGCCAGTATTGACATAGAGCGAGGCTTTGGGTTGGCTGGTTCCTCCGAGGGAAGATGCAACTGCCCAGTAGAGTTCGCTCTCGGTATATTCGGGGTAAGACGGTGATGGCCCGAGGCACCGATTGAGTTTGTTTGCTAGTCCGCCCGTAACACCGACGATGCCAAATGCTTGGGTGGTGGGAAAAGTGCTTCCACACTGTGGATAGGAGATATCGATGCCGGTCGGTATTGACGTCCCGCCACGGCTATGACCGCTCGGACTAGAAGCAAACGCCGGGGAAGCGCTTCCCGCTAGGAGCGCCGCAACCATACCTAGTTGGAGTGCAAGAAGAGCACCTTGACGCTCGATCCTTCTACTACCCACGCCGGGAGCCTCCTTGGTTCGTGCTGGCACTACTATATCGCTTTCTAACGTTGGTCGCAGTTGGCCTCTTTGTGGGTTCTGCTCGAACGATGCGTCCACTTGGATGAGGTGTCAGAAAGGATCGGCACGTGGTGGCCCAAGAATGCATGGGTCACGCGACGTGCTCTCATCTGGATCATAGTTACCGGGCATACTTGCACTCGTTGTGTCCAGACCAGCGGGAAGTCTCAATCGCACCACTCTCACGCAAGCGTACGAACGTTGAATTTTGCAACGCCACGAGTACCTTTGACCGGTCGCAAGCTGCTCGCAATCTAAGAAGGCGAAAGACCGAGTCTAACATGAGCCGTGTGCAACAGGTACCGGTGCGCCCGAAACAGGTTGCACTGGGGGAGAGCGCTTCGAAAGGAGAGTCTCCTTCACCACTAGTCGTCGTGTACTTGCGCAGTCGTGACAAGGAGTTCTCCGATAGCGTCTCACACTCTTCGCTCGAGCCACTTAGCGGAAGGCGTTTGCGCCGTTGGTGCTCAGTGAAGACGCTGCAAGTACTGCACCCGGTTTTGAGAGCTCCTCATCTCGACAAGATGGATCCAATATGCAAAGCGGACACCCATCGAGACAGCGGCAAGAGGTGATGAGGTCTCTCGTCAAGTTCAAGAGGTCGTCGAATCGGCCATAGAGTAGTCGAGTCAAGCCCGAGCCACCGTGCGCCCGTTCATAGAGCAGCAGTGTGGGCGACCCTTCTCCTTTGATCGTCAAACCAGAGAAGTCGCGAGGTGTTGCGAGAGCCAGGAGAGGAAGACTCTTCAGCATGGCGTGTTCGAGAGCGTGGAGGGCCTCGTACGCGCTGTCGGAAGTGAGATCGACCCCGACGGAGAGGTCGCTGTCGAAGGAGAGCGCAAGGCCAGCGCTCTGGTACGACGACGCGGGAGACGATACTTTGTGCACCGTCTGACCTCGCTCCGTCGGACTGAACTCTCGATAGCCTACAATCTGCTCCACAATGCGATACGAAGCGGCCGAGAGCTCTACGCCCTCTCGAATGATCCGCCTTTGGTAGTACTCGCCCTTCGAAACACTCCGAAAGAGCTGAGCGACCGTGAACGATCGCTCGGGCTCGGGCTTCGTTTGAATCTCTCGGCGCTCGTGATCGATCGAGGTGACCCGATACGGCGTTCCTTGATGGGTAAAGACGGCCTTTACGTGCGCCTCACGGAGCGCTTGATCGGCGGAGAGAGTCTCTGAGTGACCGTGATGTCCCCGAGCGCCAGGAAACTTCACAACGTATCCCCGGGACGCTTGGGCAATGAACTGAATAGAGCGGTGGGGTACCTTCGTGGAGGAACGGTACTCTCCGCTCTCGTCCACGAAGAGCTGCCCGCTTTCAAGGAGACGAAGAGCCACCGTGCGTGCCGAAGCTCCGAAAATAGTAGCGAGTTCGTCCTCTCGTAGCGGCAGTTCTGCACTTGCGCAACGAAGGTGGGCGAGAAGGATCTCCTCGTTCTCAACGTTGACGATGGCGGACTCCGGTGCTCGGGTAAAGAACTCTTCCGAGTGCTGCGCTAGGTACCGCGACACGGGATCGTCTCCAAGCATGAGAACCGTGACCGCGACGCCACCGCTGCGTCCCGCTCTCCCGGCTCGCTGGAGCGTAGCAGAGAGCGATCCTGGGTAGCCAGAGAGGATGACGGTGTCGAGAGAACCGATGTCGATTCCGATCTCGAGCGCCGAAGTCGAAGAGATACCTCGAACCCGACCGTCGCGCAGGTCGGCCTCGATCTGACGACGAGTTGCGCTGGGATATCCAGCACGGTAGGAGAGTACCCGATTGGATCGGTCAGAGGCCTGACGCGCGATCGCTTCAGCCTTAGCTCGTGAGTCAGAGAAGACGATAACGTTTCGCCGACACCTCAAGAGGTGACGAGTCAACAGAGCCGATTGTGTCTGCAAGGAGTTCGATGGGTCCTTGGTCGCATCCCAAGTCACGGTCCACTTTGGACTTCGTCTCGAACCGTCGCGATCGATGAGGTGAAATGGTAGTCCAACGAGATCCTGTGCGTGCGCCGCTGGATTTGCAATCGTGCCAGATGCGGCTAAAAACAGGGGTTGAGCGCCAAGACTCGAACAGAGTCGTCGAAGACGACGTAGTAGGAGCGCGACGTGCCCACCGAGCGTTCCAGAGTAGTAGTGCGACTCATCGATGACGACGAAAGCGAGTCGTGAGAGGAACTGCTTCCAGCCCTCCGGCCATCCAAGATAGAGATGTAAGGCGTGGGGGTTTGAGATGATCAGACGACTTCGTTGACGGATCTCCTGCCTCTGGGCGGTTGGGGTATCTCCGTCGTAAGTGGCTGGGTGAACCGTGCCGCCAAGAGCTTCATCAAACTCTATCAACCCGTCGAGTTGGTCGTTGGCCAACGCCTTCGTCGGATAGAGAAAAAGGGCAGTCGCGTCAGGGTCGACAAGGAGACGTTCGAACGTAGGAAGGTTAAAGGCGAGTGACTTACCTGATGCGGTCTGTGTCGACAAGACGACGTTGGTCTCGCTTCGAAGGGCGTTCAGTACCTCGACCTGATGAGAGTAGAGCGAGAGATCTCTCTCGCTGAGGTACCGCTCCAGTACTTGAGGAAGCCCGTAAGGTCCGTGGATCACCGTCGGATCTTGTCCTTGAGTAAAGGTCTCATTGGTGATCTGACCGACGTAGAACGGAGCGCTATCGAGTTCGGGTAGCGCCTGGGAACGAGCGCTAGTTTGAGCGCGCGTCGTTCCAGATAGATGCTTGTGACCGTCCTCTTGCGAGTCCGTCGTATTTGCGGAGCCGTGACCCATGCGGTCGCGATCGGCTATTTTTCGACCTAAGCGCTCAAAAGCGGTTCGAAACGGGTCCGCAACGCCTCGTTCGGTAGGTTCGGAGTTTGAAACTTCACCGAGACCGCCATCGGAGTTCGCAGACTCAACAGATCTCACAGAGAGGCTCGTCGAAGACTGATTGACAGAGAGCTACCGATCCCTGAGATCCACCCGACTACTCCTGCGAGCATCTCTGGGCCCCTCAAAGCTCTATTCAGCAGGGTGCTCACAACTCGAGGGAGCTCCCATCTTAAGTACGAGCGCGCCCAGAGCGCGTCACTCATACGTGATCGCAACTCGAGAGCGCTCACAGCCGGCCACTCGGCGTCTTCGAAGCGGTTCTTCAACAGTTCGATCATTGCGCGTTGCGGTACGCGGGGGTCATATCGAGACCGAGCGCGGTCTCCAAGATCTCTCCAAGCGCGCAGAGTGTCCCCTCAGAGTAGGCCGAAGCAAAAAAGAGACCGCCGACCGGCAGGCCGTCGGCAAAGCCCACGGGAACGGTTATGACCGGATATCCCGCAACCGCCGAGAGTGAGTAGCCCGAGCCGGTGACCTTGTCCCCACCTACCGGATCGATCTGCCACGCTGCACCCATCGTGGGGACGAAGATTGCATCGAGGGAGGCTCGCTGGAGGGTCTCGTCTATTGCTAGTTGAGCCTTCGACTTGAGCGAGGTACTGATCTCAACGTATCGTGGTGAGTCGAGAGTTCCGATCGCAGCGGCACGCTCGAAGAGATCTTGGTCGAAGTAGGAGAGCTCTCGTTCAGCCGACTCTCTGTTCCCTTCAATCAGATCAGCGAGACTCTGAAAAGGCGTGCCATCTCGTGCCGAGAGGTAGGCCGAGAGGGTTGCATTCAACTCGAAGAGCAGGAGATCCAGCTCGGCCTCGCGATCGTAGCGAAGTAGATCTGGCGTCTCTTCGTCACAGTGATCGACGATGACGACGCCGCTCTCTGCAAGAGCGAGAATCGCCGCCTCTACGCTGGGCACCGCCTCGGGTGCATAGTCGAAGAAGCCGTGACGTGCGATTCCAACCCGGTACGATCCTGGCTCGCGAGTTGGGTGCTCTAAGAAGGTGCCAAAGTGGTCGGCACAGGCTACCGATGCAGGGTCACCGAGGTCGAGACCTGCAACTGCGCTGAGCAGGGTGCGAGCGTCTCGAACGGATCGGCCGAAGACTCCGACGGAATCCTGTGAAGACGAGATTGGAATGACGCCTCGCCGAGAGGTGATGCCCACCGTTGGCTTGATACCTACGACCCCATTCACTGCGGCAGGGCACATCACAGATCCATTGGTCTCGGTGCCAAGCGCCATAGGGACCAGTCCACAAGCTACGGCTGCCGCCGATCCACCCGAAGATCCCCCGGGACTTCGCGTGAGATCGTGAGGGTTTCTCGTCTGCCCGCCGACACCGCTCCACCCACTAATGGATCGACTCGACCGCATGTTCGACCACTCCGAGAGGTTGGCTTTCCCAACGATGACTGCACCGGACGCTCGTAGCCGCTCCACAACGAATGCATCTGAACTCGGAGCGGGCGCCCGTGCAAGCAGTAGTGAGCCTCCGGTAGTTGGTTGGTCAGCAGTATCAGTGTTATCTTTCACCAGAACTGGCACGCCGTACAGAGGACCAGCATCGTTCTTACTCGCCGTTTGATCTCGATCTCCGAGCCGTTCGGCGTACTGCTCGCTCGCGCCGTTGATGGCTAAGACACTGTGAACCCCGCCGGTACGGTGATCGAAGTGGACGATGTCTTGGATCGTTGCCTCAACGACCTCGGCAACCGTGGCAGCTCCTGAGCGATAGAGGTCGGTGAGTTCGCTGTGGGAGAGACCGGTGAAGCGAGAACGTGCAACGCGAGAGAGTTCTTCAGGCATGCCTCAACGTTACCGTAGCGTTGCCACTTTCGACGCCAGATCGTTCACCCGAGGCGCCTGCATAGGGCGCACCTGTGACATTAGCTGGACCGGGAAAGACAAAGATAGTCCTCGGACGGTAGGATCGAGTTTATGAGCGTATCTGATGATGACCAATCTCGCAAAATCCAGGAGTCGCTTGGAAAACGTATCGAGGCAGATCGACCGTCAGAATCTCGGCCCAGAGATTCCGCTGAGGTGGAGACGCCTGCCCCTTTCGATGAGGACAACGATTTCATTGGTATTCGCAGCGTCGGTGCCTCACCGATTGACGATAGCCACGAGCCTGAAGAGGTCGCCCCAGGAGAAGAAGACGGTTCTCCTGGTCTCCGTAGCATCGATGCAAGCGCACTCCGTAAAGATTCAGAGCGAGTCCCACTATCTCCGACCATGACGCGGACGGTCCTCCAGAGTGACAAGCCGCTGCGCAATCGACTCTTTGGACGTGACTTCTCAGTAGCCGACAGTATGTTTCCTGATGAGCTCGAACCTAAGGTTCGAAATCAGGTCTATCCGTTGACCGAAGGTGACCTGTGGCATCTCCGTCGTCTCGAGCAGAAGACTCGGTACTATCGTCGCTCCCTTCCAGTTGGGATCGGTCTTCTCGCGGCAATAGCGCTGATCGGGATTATCTTCTTCAACTTCGGTCCGATTCAACTACTCGCTTTCTTTGCCGGTATCTATTGGATGCTCGGTCTCTACCTCAAGTCCGGGGTTGTACGCACCCTGCTAGGGATCTATATGGACGATATTCAGAGGGAACCAACGAACGATCCTGAACGCTAAGGATCACAGACTCCAGAGAACGGTCAGGCCCATGGCGATGAGCTTCGAGCCATGAGCAGGGCATCTCGGCCCAGCACCGGTGCTCACGTCTTACGTAGATCGCTCAAAATCGGGCTACCAGCTCTGGGGACCGTCTTGTTAGAGCCGATCTTGACATCGACCGACTCAGCGTTCATGGGCCATCTCGGAGTAGACCCGCTCGCAGCGTTAGGACTTGCCACCTCGCTGATAAACCTTGTGGTCGTCCCGCTTGTATCGGTCGGGCTTGCGGTCACTTCGGTGGCCGCTCGTTCCAGTGTTGATGTTGATGAACGTACGCTCCAACGCCTCGGAGCGACCACGGCCTCAGCGTTCGCGCTTCTTGGCCTTGTGGTGGGAGTCCTACTCGGAGTAGGTGGGACCTTGGTGGTGGCCATGGTTGCCCCAAACCACGAGATCGGTCTTCTTGCAGGACGGTATCTCCTGACCGCAGCTTTTGGCCTTCCAGCCCTCTTCTTTGTTGAAGGTGGTGCAGCGTACCGAACCGGTCGCTCTCAAACGGGCTCCGTCTTTGCGATCACCGCTCTTACGGTTACAATCAATCTCACACTCGAAACCGTCCTCGTCTTCGGCCTCCACCTCTCCGTAGTCGGCTCGGCTCTTGGCACCGATAGTGCTCAAGGTATAGCGGCCCTCATCTATCTCTACTATCTCCGAAGCAGCGAACACTGGTCGGGGAGAGAACGATGGCGGGCAATCAAGACGTTCGTACTTGAGTTCCGTCGGGCCTCACTCGACCTCTTTCTGCGAACTCTTGCACTGATTGGAGCTCTCTCAGGCTCTGCCTTTCTGGCCGCGACCTATGGTGGAACGACCCTCTCGAGCTTCCAGCTCGCCGAGCAGCTTTGGCTCTTGATCGGGTTGTCGTTCGATGCGATAGCCGTACCAGCACAGGTTCTTACCGGTGAGTGGTCGGCACGCCGAGATCACGATGCGATTGTGTACTTCGGGCCTCGCTTTGTTGGCTTCGGAGCTGCACTCAGCGTCATCCTCGGCGTTGGCATCTACGAACTCCGTCACATCGCTCCGTCGATCTTGACATCGGTCCCAGTGGTGGCAGATCAAACCGGAGCTTTGATCGTTCTACTCGCTCTCGTCATGCCGCTGACCGCCGTCTCCTTCGTCATCGATGGACTGCTCGCTGGTCTCGAACGCTTCGATCTCTTACGAACCATCATGGTCGTGTCGTTTATCGCCTTTGTACTCGTTGCCCTGCTCTTACGTTCGTTGACTACACTGGTCGATGGTGAAGAGAGTGTTTGGTCTGCTTTCACGGTGTGGTTAGCGGTTAGGACCTTGCTTTCGTCTGTTTTGTGGTGGAGAAGCAGGCCCTCGAGCGCTTCAGGTTAGGTGGTGACCGAGCAGCGTAAGGCTCGACGCTACTTCGCCTGGTAGCCACAGAACATGGAGGTGTCGGTGGTGTATGAAGGCTATGAGATTGAGGCAGAGCCGAATGGCTCTGAAGTACAGTTATCTCGTGACGGGAGTTCGCACAACTATCCTCCCCCGACGCTGTGTAGCTCAGAACCAACGGTAGAGCTCTGCGCTGTTCATAGTCTCTCATCGTCGATTGTCGGTGAGCTAGAGCAGCATCTCGACGTTGCAACCGCTACCGCAGCACTCGTGATTGGTCAGGTCCCACAGCCGCTCGTTGACCAGCTCGCCGCGCTCTCACTGTCGGTGGACCTCTTGCCCTACGGAGAGTCATCGAGTGAGTCTCAGACTTTTACTACCGCTGAACAGCCAGCGGTCGCATGTCTCGAAGGAGACTTCGAGACCATCGATCTCGATGGATCGAGCTATGACCTTATTTTGGTACTGAACTCATGGAATCAGATGATGCAGGGCATGAGAAGCGCCAAAGCGGCCCGCCTCCTCCGATGGGGCGGAGGTTTGATTGCGTGTTGGTCGGAGGCGTCCCTCACTGACCCCTCACTAGGACACGAACTACATCGAACGCTTCGGAATGAAAAGGACTGCTTCGAGACCGACTGCGGTGCACACCGTCTATGGGGGGATCCCGCCCTTGGTCGTGGCGAGAGAGATTTCGAAGAACTGCGCTCCTCAGCGCTGTTTTCGAAGGTCGACGAATTCGTCCTAGCACGAGAGTGGGACTGTGATCGAGACGAGTTTCTGTCGTTGTTGCAACACGTAGCAGCAACGACTAACGGGAGTGAGAGGCTGATCGATCCAATCGAGCGCGGTCGAGTTGACTCCTTCTTCTCTGACCACGGGCTCTCGTCACTATCGCTTCAATTCGTTACGAAGGCCGTCGTCGCGCTTCTCTAGGCGCCCGAGGTATTGAACATCAGTAACCTCAGCAGCGGTCGTCGGTGTTAGCATCGAGGTCGGTCTCCGTAGGTCTTACTGTGGTGATCTCGAGCGCTCTACCGTTCTAAGCAGCTCCTCCCGAGGATGTGTTAGGGTCACACACCTTCTCTCGCACGCATGCTGAGTTGTAAAGTCGGACTCGCAGCGAGCACATCGTCGAAGTGGACCTCCCGTACTGACCCAGATACCACCACACCCCCAGCAGATCAATGCTGGGGGTGTGAATGAGTTCAAGCTCTCATAGTCAGGCCAGATTAGGCGTTGAGGATGGCGTCGATTGCTGCGAGTTGCTTGCCGTCTAGCTTGTCCAATACCTCGAGCGAGCCGAGGTTCTCCGTTACCTGGGCGACCGACGAAGCTCCAGTGATAACAGAAGAGACTCTCGGATTAGCAGCGCACCAAGCGATTGCAAGCTGTGAGAGCGAACAGGAGAGTTCTTCTGCGATCTTGGCCAGTTCGGCTACCTTCGCATTGCGGACGGGATCGGTCAGTGAGTCCTTGAGCCAACTGTAACCCGGAAGAGTTGCTCGTGAGCCTGCAGGGATTCCATTGAGATACTTACCGCTCAAGAGCCCAGACGCGAGCGGTGACCAGATCGTCAGCCCTAGGGAGTAATCGTCGTAGAGGCGAGCGTACTCGTTCTCCACGCGATCACGGTGAAACATGTTGTACTGGGGCTGCTCGACGACGGGCTTGTGCAGGTGATGTCTCTCGGCGATCTCATAGGCTGCACGAATCTCCTCCGCAGACCACTCAGAGGTACCCCAGTAGTGGGCCTTATGCGAAGCAATAATCTCGCTGAGTGCGTAGACCGTCTCCTCGATCGGTGTCTCTGGATCGGGACGATGGCAGTAGATGACATCTAAGGTGTCGAGTCCAAATCGCTCCAGGGAAGCATCTACGGCCTCAACGAGATACTTACGATTCAGCGTGTTCTTCGAGTTAACACCGTCGTGGATGCCCCAGAAGAACTTTGATGACACGACGTAGGAGTGACGGGGCCAGCCCAAACGCTTGATCGCCTCACCCATAATGCGCTCGGACTCTCCTCCGGCATACGCCTCTGCGTTGTCGAAGAAGTTCACTCCACCCTCGTACGCTGCGGCCATCGCCTCAACGGCGAGTCCGGTATCCACCTGGGTACCGAAGGTGACCCACGAACCTAGTGAGAGTACGCTGACTTTGAGTCCAGATTTTCCTAGTCTTCGATAGAGCATTCTTTTTCCTCTTCCTTCTTCGCGCTCGCGTTTGTCTCAGTTGTGTCTCTTCAAACTGCTCTGCCTGAATAGCCCTCAGAGACCGAGAGCTCTCAGAGCACGGTGGCAAATCCGGTCCACCTCTTGGAGTCGACGTTGTCGAATTAGGGTTCGACGTAATCCCCCAAGAGTGCTCGGTGAGACGTCAACACGGAGTAGACAGATGTCTACCGAGTGCCATCGAAAGTGTAGTGCCTGGGAGGATGTTTTGGGACCTGAGAACGAACCAAGCTGACAAGATTTGGGCCCACCAAGGCCCCGCAAGTGGGGGACTACACTCGGCTGACGAAATGTTCAGACGGCAACGCTCTCGGTCTCTATGGCATCATGGCGCAAAGCCAGCCAAAGTTCGTGCCTTCGATTGGCACACTGTCTTCTCTCGGTCTTCTCGGCGCCGTGGTCTGGTTCGCGGTGCTTCGATCTTCGGCGTCGCTCTCGCTCTTCTCGCACTCGACGCCGTTGGGTCCGAACCGCTATCGATCTCGTCGTCGGGTTCACACCTGCAACGGTCGATCGTCTCAGTTCAGGGCTCTGGCGATGCTACCACGAGCTCATTCGAACTTCTCGCGCGTCACTCTCTTGGGGCTTCGCATCGAAACCAACCGAAGGTCGGTGACTCTCACAAGCGCGGCCTCCCGAGAGTGGTATCTGCTCACGTTCACTCCGGCACCCCTCCTTTCATCCTCGGTCACACTTTCATCAACTTTCGCCCGCATCCAGAGACTCCACCGACCAACGCTCCGTATACTCAGCTTCTCTACGCTCCGTTCAATAGGACGCCGATGGTATCGGGCGCTCCAAGCTCGCAAGGTGTCTGGCAACCTCTCGGTAGAGATCTTGGGGCAGGTTATCCACTCTTTGAGACCCAAGTCACACCGGCCGTCGGGGAGCCTCCAGTGGCGGTGGTCTGGATGAATCAGCGGGCCGCTTCGCTCCAGCTCTACGCAGGGACGAGTCAGCCAGGCGGGACTTGGCCGAACCAAGGTGGAGTGCAACCTTCGCTCCAGACGTCCCTGCTCGCAGCGTTTGAGGGTGGGTTTCAATTCGCAGTGGCGAACGGGGGATGGTACGCAAACGGTACGACAGCCATTGCGCTTCGCAGTGGAGCGGCCTCGATCGTAACCTATCAGAACGGCACGATCAACATTGGTGCCTGGGGAAGTGACGTTACCATGACGCCGCAGGTGACCGCGGTTCGACAGAATCTCGATCCGCTCGTAGAGGGCGGATCAGTAACGCCGTTGGCAGCAGTAACTCCGCTGACAACCTGGGGCTACTCCCTCGGTAATCTCGTGTATACCTGGCGTTCGGGACTGGGTATCACAGCGAATGGCGATCTCATCTGGGTTGGAGGGCCTGGACTCTCTCCGGTAACGCTCGGGCAAACGCTCGTCTGGGCCGGTGCAGTGCGAGGCATGCAGCTTGACATCAACCCCGATTGGGTCAACTTTGCTACCTACCAGACCGTCGGCGCTAGTACGATCGGGACGAATCTCCTCCCCGGCATGTATTTCCCTCCGTCTCACTATCTCGGTGGATTCTGGCGAGACTTCGTCGCGGTGTTTGCGCGACCCCAACGGGCGCTTCCCTAGACGTCTTCTTCCATGGACGTCTTTGAAGCCGACCGTACAGCGCGCGCACCTATGTGGTAACGACGGGGAGAAGCCCCGCTGAGCCGTCAAGGAGTTTGGTAGAGATCGAAACCTTGCAACGCTATCGGTGTTGATCTCCCATACAAACACACGTATCGAAGACTCATTGCTCGTGATCACGGCCCTATTGTTCAACGGCAACGAGAGAGATCGACTCTTTGAGATCGTTGCGTGGGTTGTCAGCGATAAACAGCGAGATCTAGCTGCAAGAAGTCCGCGGCCGAGAATCGAGAAGAGCGGTTCTGCGCCGTCGTGGTCACCAATGATCTCCGAGCGGTCTTCTTCTCATGCGATCACAGCTTCGTGGTGCAATCTTGAATCGCTCACAAACACGCGTTTTCGTGCACCGAGCGTACCTCAGTACTGTGTTAGCCTGCAGATGTGACGCTGGTGGTATCACTACCAGGGTTGACGGATCGTCGCTGACAGTCAGGAGTAAATGAGCTATGTCGTATCGGCCATCGCTACCCACCGAACACGATCTGGCGTGGACCAGAGAGATATTTCGTCCTCTTGAGATTCTTCACGACGTCATCTACTTTTCACCCCACGTACGAACCGCTTTTCAGGCTATCGGAACCACCTCTCGCTGGATGACCTACTTTGGAGCGAGAAGCGCTCCGCTCGGTGCGGCCTCTGCAGAGCTGGTCGAGGCTACGTTCTACAACTTCAAGCCCGAGATGATTGCACGCTACGTTCCCGCTCTGTGGGAGGTCATCACCCCTGACGAGTTCTGCTCACATCGGCAACGAATTGCAGCAGATGCGCTGACGACCGATCATCCCGAGATCGTAGAGTTTCCGTTGCCACTCCTTGAACTCCTTGAGGAGGCCGTCTCCAGGGCAGAGGTCGGGGGACTTCCTCTCTTTAGTGGCAATCGAGCTCTGGTTGCACGCCGTGATGGAACCCGAGTAGAGCGACTTTGGAATGTAGCTACTGCCATTCGTGAACATCGTGGCGACGGACACGTTGCATCCTTGTTGGTCGGAGGTATCGACGGCCTCTCCGCCCATCTGCTCCGTGGCTCGTCAGAGCGTCTCTCAAAGGAGATGTTGACAACGGTTCGGGGATGGGAGGACTACGAGATCGACCAAGCGATTGAACGACTGATTGCCGATGGCCTCCTGACCAACGGAGGTGAGCTTTCAGAACGAGGTCGTGAGTTACGACAACGCATTGAACACGAGACCGATCGCACGTCGTTTCGACTCTTGCACTTCGTTCCCGATGAGCAGAGAGCCGAGATCCTCGACGCGCTCCGAAAAGCCGCTGCTCCTATTCCCTCTGTCCTTCACGATAGGTAGCCTTGAGCACCAGCGCTCTTTGGCTCGTGCTCTCTTTCGGTGCCTTCGAGTCGTAAGGTTGCCTGAGAGTGAGTGTTCTTACAGTCCCAATTGAGGTGTTCGCACCCTGCCCCCTCTTCGGTCCTATCTTCAGGTCGGTAACCAAAGAACCGATAGAGATTTCATGACCACCTCATCATCTCGGTTTCGCAATGTGACAAAGAGCATCGCTCGGAGTGAGTCGCTTCCCTACGGTGGGGTCCTAGAGTACCTACCTGAGCTCATACTGCTCGCGAACCCGGATCACGATGCGACGATCGTCTACCTCAACAAAGCTGCTCGAGAAGGCTTCGCAACACTTCGCGAAGAGTTCCGTTCGGTCCTCGGTGGGGCCGATGTTGGTGACGCCCTTGGGGGATCTGCACACCGCTACCACCGCAATCCGTCGTATCAGCGCTCGGTACTAGCGAAGCTGAAAGAGGCTCGAGTCGCAGAGCACACTACTTCACTCGAGGTAGGGCCGATGACCTTTTCGTTCACGCTCATACCGCTGTGGAAGGACCAATCTCGCTCTGAGCTCGCATACTGGATGGCCGTGCTTCGTAACGTCTCCTCGGAGCATCAAGTGGAGTATCAGGCCGAGGTGTTGACGAAGACCACGCGTTTGCTTGGGGAACAGGTAACGACCTTGGCGTCAGCGACGGAGGAGATGTCGATTACGGTCTCAGAGATAACGACCTCTGCCCATGGCGCGACGAGTCACGCCGAAGAGCTCACGCAGCGCTCTGAGGCCGCCCGAGGGTCGGTCGAAGCTGTAGCTCACTCCACCACTGTGATCACGTCCTCCATGGCGGAGGTCAAAGAGATCATTGAAGAGCTCGAACGAGAGACACAAGATATCGATGCAACGATTGCCACAATTACCGGTATCGCTGCGAAGACGAATCTGCTCGCGCTCAACGCAGCGATAGAGGCCGCACGGGCGGGGGAGGCGGGTAGGGGCTTCGCCGTCGTGGCAGAAGAGGTCCGATCGCTCGCAACGCTCTCCGCGGAGTCTGCGCAGACGATCACTGAGCGAGTTCGCTCGATACGGCGTGCAACTGCTACAGTCTCTACATCGATAGCCTCCGCCACCGCTGAGGTCCGGCATGGGGAGGAGCTTGTCCGTGAGGCCGAACTCTCCTTCACGTCTATGTACGAAGATATCAACGCCATCGCTGGAATGATCTCGCAGATCGCTCAGGCCTCCGACCAACAGTCCTTCGCTGCCCAAGAGTTAGCATCCTCTACGCTAGCGGTGAAAGATCTCGCTGAGAGTTCCATGACGGCTATCGCAGAGCCGACAAAAGTGGCATCGAAGCAAGCGAGCGCAGCAACCAATCGATTCAGAGCACTCGACAATGAGAGTTCATCGACCTTGAAAGCTCCCGCCACGGGTCACCACTTGTGAACTAACGAGACGACATCATATGGGGGTACATCTGGGAGCATCTCACCACGATGTCGCACCCCTCGATCGATCCTGTGGTAGACAAGAGAGGCTGCACCTTACGGCTCTCAGAGCGATTCGCGTCCGTACCCTGCAACTGCCCACAAAACGCGAACCACGCGATAGTTACGGTAGGCAAAGATCGTTTGTGAAGCGACACTACCTCGAGGTAAGGTAGTGTCGCTCGGGACGCTTACGGCTTCGCGACTCTCCACTTCGACGATGCCGGTATCTTCGACGCGTCGACACGCTCGACGAACTTTCGAGCTATCTCCTGAACCTCTTCTAGCAGACCTTGAGAGAGGGTTGTCGGCTCCAGACCAAGCTCTAAGAACTGACGATTTTCAACGATGAGATCGTTCTCGTCGGCTTCAACCCTTGGGTTCTCCAGGTGTTCAATCGGAGTATCGGTGATATCAGCGATCAACTTTGCAAGGTCAATAACTCGGAAGGTCTCCGTTACCTGATTAAAGATCGTCGGCCGATCCCCACTCCGAGGTGGATTGAGGCAAGCAAGCTCGATGCATCGCACAGTATCGCGAATGTGAATAAAGGCACGAGTCTGCCCACCGCTTCCATGAACCGTAAGCGGATAGCCAATAGCGGCCTGCATAAGGAATCGATTGAGTACAGTACCGTAGTCACCGTCGTAGTCGAAGCGATTGATCAACCGCGGATGGCGTTGGGTCTGAGGAGTCTGAGTCCCCCAGACGATACCTTGATGGAGGTCGGTGACTCGTACGCCGTCATTTTTGGCATAGAACGCAAAGATCAGCTGGTCTAGAGTCTTGGTCATGTGATAGACCGAACCGGGATTGGCTGGATGCAAGATCTCACGAGCCAGATCTCCCTCTGGGGTATCAACCCGTACCTCGAGATAACCTTCAGGGATTGGCGCGGTTCCTGACCACCCGTAACCGTAGACTCCCATCGTACCGAGGTGAATGACGTGAGTATCGAGCCCAGCCTCCACAATGGCACACATGAGGTTGTGCGTACCACTCACGTTGTTGTCAACGGTGTAACGCTTGGTCTTGGGCGACTTCATCGAATACGGAGCGGCCCGCTGCTCGGCAAAGTGCACGACCGTGTCGGGGGCGAACTCCTTCAAAACCTGTAAGAGCCGGTCGTAGTCGTGAGCGATGTCGAGTAACTCGAAACCGATCGTACGACCTGAGACCTGCGCCCATGTGGCGATCCGTTCAGAGAGCGGAGCGATTGGTGTCAGAGACTCAACCTCAAGGAGAACGTCTATCTGACGACGAGAGAGATTGTCAACAATGAGGACCTCATGACCGGCTTCCGATAGATGGAGCGATGTCGGCCATCCACAGAAACCGTCGCCCCCGAGAACCATGATCTTCATTAGCCGTCTCCTCCATCGCAACTCGACCACCGAGCGTACCTGACTCTACCACGATCTATCCGAAGAGAGCCTTACCTGACTCTTCGTGAGCGAAATCTAATGGCAGCTCTAATCTTAAACTAACCTGAGCGTTACGTAGGATCATTATGAGAGTAAAGTTACGAAACCCTAACAGTTTCCTCATACTCTCCCTCCTTCCGGTTGCTCCGTTCGCATCCAAGAGCTACATCGACCTCCGGATGCTGATTCGGGCTCGTCTCAGTCTCGACCATTGCTACTACTCGGGGTGGACACATTGTGGCTAGGGCTGTGGAGCTCCTCTGGGTCACCACGCAACGAAGACGCAGAGAGGAGAGATGTCAGAGATAGTGCTGATCGTGGCGCCTACGGGTCGAGCCGACCCGGCGTAGCTCCTACGGCGACTGGGAGTTCATCCGACTGGGACCACTGCGAGTACGAGCCTGGGAAGAGTCGGGGACGAAGGTTGAATACATGCTCGAACACCAAGATCGTATGACAAGCAGTCACTCCCGACCCGCAGCTCGCGACGAGCGAACTCTCATCAAGCTCCGATCCAAGCATCTCTGTAATCGTGCGTTGCAGCTCGCTACCTGGCCGGTGTAGACCACCAGGCTCTACAAGGAACGAGCTTGAGGGTAGCGAAAACGCTCCAGGAATATGTCCTGGTCGTGGGTCTATTGGCTCGAGCTCTCCGCGATAGCGAGTGTGATCTCTAGCATCGGTGAGGATCAACG
>JAJYZP010000100.1 GCA_021799875.1 Actinomycetes bacterium
CCATGGCTGCTTACGTCACAGACCAGTATGACCTCTGTCTCATCAACTGAGCAGTATCGAGCAACAGATCCCAAGTCAAGCTGCGCCACGGCCAACGGGTGCTCTGCGCACTCGGAGCCAGCGCTATCGGGTGCCACACGAGCTCGATGATGGCCTCGTTGACATAGGAGGAGCGCTAACCAGTATGTCTGATGCGCAGAGTGGGCGACACAAGGCAACATCCTCTGCTCTCTTCTCCGAAGTTCACGAGATAGCCACTGAATCCTAAGACTCCTTCTTCCCCAACCATCTCGAGCAAAGTCGGCCCGTTCGATTCCAAATCTCGACGCTCGCAGTGGAGCCAAGTCGCTCGTCTCCACCTTGACCTCTCGAAGTCTCTGAACGACCGCTCGCCTCAACAGTAGATCAACGACGACTGTGAGACACAGGCTCGCACCTTCCGTACACACCGTGTACGAGACCGACATCTACGTAGCCGAAAGTACGAGACCTGCACCGCTCTCTTGGTCGAGCGAAGCAGAAGGCTCAGAGAGGAAGGTCCCCAGAGCAGCTCGCGCGTGATCATACAGACAGACCCAACGGTACGAAGGGCTACTCGTTGCTACCCGCTGCGGTGAGGAGGAGGACGTCACCATCGCCTCCGCTATCAGAGTAAGGATCGACACTCGAACCGGACCGTCGGTTATTCTCAACTGTAACGAAGCCAACCAGAAGACTGACGGGCAGCTCATCGCTCAAAGGTCGCAACAACACGTGCTCACCACGAGACAAGGAGCCCGATCTCCCATGACCAACAACGAGCAACCACCAGTGGTCGTCGACCAGGACACGTCAACCTATGCAGCCTACGACTACCTCGGAGATGACCCCGGCCTCTCTACCATCGAGCTCGCTCCAGAGTTTAACCGCGTGCCACCCTATGACGGAAAGTTGAGCGCCGAGGAGCAGAAGCGTGCCGAGCGACTGTTAGCCGAGAGTCTGGTCATCAGCTTCCACGATCATCCTGTTCGATTCCCTCTTCGAATTCAAGAGACTCCCGAGCACTACCGGGCTGGACGCCAATACACGGCGTACGCAGGGCTCAGCGCTTCACACATGGACGTCGTCTTCGACAACATGATGGACGGTACTGCGTGCGTAACCGGACGTGCTCCTTGGCGCTGGAACGACATCGTTGCAGATCTAGGGCACCGACTTGCCGACCTCGCTCATCAGAATCGAGTCCGACACATTAAAACCCTTCGAGATATCGACGGAGCTCGAGCCGCGGGCAACATCGGCATCGTCTTCGGCCTCGAAGGCGCAATGCCCATCGAGAATGAGATCGATCGCATCGACATCCTCTTCGGACTCGGAGTTCGCCAACTCGGCATCGCCTACTCAGACTCCAATGCGCTTGGAAGTGGCCTCAACGAAACAACTGACGGCGGGCTTACTGCCTTTGGGCGCAGGGCAGTGCGGCGTATGAATCAGGTCGGAATGGCAATCGACGTCTCTCACTCCTCTGATCAGACCGCCCTTGACGCCTGTGCACACAGCGAAGCACCTGTCTTCATTACCCACGCTGGAGCGCGATCTGTGTGGAACACCCCGAGAATGAAGCCCGATGCTGTACTTCGTGCCGTGGCGGCCACCGGTGGCGTTATCGGCATCTCTGCAGCTCCTCATACCACGCTCTCTGAGGACCATCCACACCACTCGATCGACTCGGTCATGGACCACCTCCTCTACTGCATCGATCTTGTCGGAATCGATCACGTCGCATTTGGACCTGACACCCTCTACGGAGATCACGTCGCGATGCACAAGGTTTTCGCCTCGCTCTTGTCGATCGATGGTCGGAGTAGTGCACCCGCTTTCGAACCCGTTCCCTACGTTGACGGTCTGGAGAATCCCACGGAGAACTTTGCAAACATCACAGGTTGGCTCGTCAAACATGGCTTCGAGGACGACGATATCAGAGCGGTCCTGGGAGCCAATATCTACCGATCGCTCGGTCTCGTATGGCCCAACTGATCTCGACCCTCATCACATCACCACAGAACCCTCTATAGAGCGAGAACAAAGAGCGAACTAGACCACTCAACACTGAGGTCAACACTCAAGACGAGGCTGCAACGAAGTAGTCAGCAACGAAGTCTCGTACTTCGGCTTGCCACGCCATCGTCGATCCTGCGGTCTGCCCACCAATGGAGCGAGCGCATTCGTCGCTTCGATCAGATGCTGGATCTCGCCGTTCGGAACGCTCCCGCACGACGATCCCAGATCGGGGATTTTCTCCGTAGATTCAAGTGACCGAGCTTCACGCTCAAGCGGCCCAGGCTCTCTCCGGTAGCACATCACTACCACGGTGACAACGAGCCGTACTTCTCCGCAGAGAGCTGCGGTGGAGCCACCTCTGTCATCCAACGAGTTACAGTCTCAAAATCGAAGACTCTCTCCCGTCCCCTTTGGATATAAGATCGGTACGTCTGCGGAATGGAATACCCCGAGCTCTTGTTGATCCATAAGCCAAGAGTCCACGATCCATTCCGGAGGAATTATGGCTGATCTCGAGTTTTACTTCGATCCTGTCTGCCCGTTCGCATGGATGACCAGTAAGTGGGTCCGACTCGTAGCATCCCAGAGAGCTCTAGAGGTGGACTGGCGCTTCATCTCACTGCGCTACATCAATGGAGCTCTTGACTACGACACTTCTTTCCCCGAGGGCTATGAGCGCCAACACACCTCGGGTCTTGAGCTCCTCCGAATAGCTCATGCCGTGCGTGAGACCGCTGGCAACGAAGGCGTTGGGCGCCTCTACGAGGCCCTTGGGCGCCATATTTTTGAGACGTCTCTGTCGCGCCGCAACGAACTAACTCTCAATACGGAGACTTTCGTCGAGCCGATCCTCGAGGAGTTGGGATACTCACCGTCTCTCAAGGCCGCATCTGCAGATACCTCCGCCGACGCAACGATTCAACAAGAGTCTGACTATGCGCTCTCACTCACAGGACGAGACGTCGGAACCCCAATTCTGCACTTCAATCCGCCACATGGCACCGCTCTCTTCGGTCCCGTGATCTCTCGTCTTCCAAGCCCTGAAGATGCCGTACAGCTTTGGGATCACGTTGAGGGCCTCTCGAGATTTCAGGGCTTTGCGGAGCTCAAACGCAGCCTTCGAGAGACACCACAACTGCAGATCTACCAGAACCGTTCCTAATGGATGGTTAAAGCTCGAGATCCGACTCACTTGGGCCACCAGCTACAAACCCCACCGGTCCACGCCCTAACGAGCCCCCACAGTCCTGAAGAGTAGCTACTCCATGCGTCTGGGGAGCTTGAGGAGAGCACGGCCAAGTCGGTACCTATCCAAGATCCAACCCAATGAGCACGGTCATGGCAGTTTCAGTTCCTATTATCTACTCCGAGGCGCCGAGCACCGGCTGCATCGATTGGAGAGGGAGATGTCAGATCAGCAACGACCGGAACCGCCACATGTCGACTCCGAGACCGCAACACTGCTCGGGTTCTTGGAGTACCAGCGAGCGACGCTCAAGTGGAAATGTGACGGGTTGAACGATGCCCAACTCAGGTCCAGGCCAACTCCGTCAGCGATCACTCTCGGCGGCCTCCTCAAGCACATGGCATTCGTTGAAGACTACTGGTTCAGCGAAGTGGTCCACGAGGCTCCAAGACTAGCTATCTGGAGCGCCACCGAGGGAGAGGGTCAAGAGGACTGGGAGTGGTCGAGTGCGGCCTTCGATCCCGGGTCGGAGCTGCGACAACTCTGGTCGGAGAGCGTGCAACGCTCTCACAACGTCGTCGAAGCTGAGCTCAGCATTACGGACGACGACGCACTCTTACGGAGTCACCCCGCCTGGCAGGGCCGAGATCGCGTCTCGCTTCGATGGGTTCTCACGCACATGATCGAAGAGTACGCTCGGCACAATGGACACGCGGACATCCTCCGTGAGGCAATCGACGGAGCGACCGGAGAGTAGCTGACCTCTTACGCCACGATCTTCCTCGCCACTGAGCGATGACATCGAAGCTTGAACGAGAGTGACACGCCAACGTGCGCTCTCTCGTGCTTGAAGATGCAAGCGATCGACAACACAACTGGTCTCATCGACGCGCGCTCGGGAATCTCCAACTCGCTGCCATGTAACGACCGATTATGTTCACCCCAAGAGCGTTCGCTTCGAACAGTGAGGTTACGAAGGGAAACAACAGCACTACCATTGACCGAAGAGAGTCTCCGCCTGTTGTCACGGTAACCAACTATGGTCGATCACGCCGTATATGGTGAGACTCGTACAAGAGAACCACGAGGAGATCGAACGATGAGCGAACACCGAGTTAGCGATGATGCGAGCAACCAAGACTCAAACCCTGAACCCAGTGATGACCTCGTCACGACGGACCATATCCTCAATACCCCATCTGGAGAGCTCCGCTACCGAGCAACCTCAGGAAGAGTCGTCCTCAAAGAGGAGGGCTTTGAGGGTGAAACCTACCTTGGAAACAAGGCCAAGGCCGAGATGTTCATCACCTCGTACATTGTGGAGAGCGCCGACCCACAGAAACGACCGATCACCTTCGCCTTCAATGGTGGACCTGGTTCATCGAGCGTATGGCTTCATCTCGGACTCCTCGGCCCCAGGCGAGTTGTTATGGGAGATGCCGACTCACCACTACCTCCACCGTGGGGACTGGCCGATAACGCTGAGACGATCCTGGCGCAGACCGATCTCGTCTTCATCGATCCAGTAACGACCGGTTACTCCCGAGTCGTCGAGGGCGGCAAGACGGCCGAGTATCACGGGTTTCAGCGTGATCTCGAATCCGTCGGTGCTCTCATTCGCCTCCTGACCACCCGATACGGTCGTTGGCTCTCACCGAAATTTCTCGCAGGCGAGTCCTACGGAACGCTTCGCGCCAGTGCCCTCGCAGATCATCTCCAGACCCGTTACGGCTGGTTTGCGAACGGGATCATCTTGATCTCATCGGTCATTGACATGGGTACGATCCGTTTCACCGAGGGCAACGATCAACCCACGGCTCTCTACTTGCCGACCTATGCGGCGCTCGCCCACTACCACGGACTACACGGAGATCGCTCCCTCGATGAGGTCAGGGCCGAGGCAGAGGCACTAGCGGAACGAGACTATCCGTGGGCACTTGCACGCGGTAGTCGTCTCTCTGAAGCCGAACGCCAAGAGATCATCCGAAAGGTAGCCTCGGTCACCGGTCTGAAGGAGGACTACGTCCGTCGGGTCGATCTGCGCATTGAACACCAACGATTCTTCCGTGAGATCCTTCGTGAGCGAGGCCAGATCATTGGGCGACTCGACGGCCGGTTCTTGGGCTACGACCCAACCGACGGCGACGACAAACCGACGTACGATCCGAGCAATATCGCAATTCACGGTCCGTACTCAGCTGCGTTCAATCACTACGTCCGTGAGGAGCTCAACTACGAGAGCGACCTTCCCTACGAGATCCTCACGAACCGTGTACAGCCTTGGAGCTATGCAGAGTTCGAAGGGAGGGCGGTCAGCATCTCGTCGATGCTCGGCGAGGCGATGCGTCACAACCCTGAGCTACGTGTTCACGTGGCGTGTGGTTTCTACGATGGGGCCACCCCGTACTACGCCGCTGAACACGCCTTTGCTCACCTCCAGATACCTGATCATCTCCGAGACAATATCGAGATGTGCTACTACCCAGCAGGTCACATGATGTATGTGCATGAGCCAAGTCGACAGCGTCAGTGTGCCGATCTCGCCTCTTTCATCTCACGAAACTGAGAGAGATCGAACTCGACCCGAACCTCTAGCGTTCCCGTTCCGGAAACTCAAGTGAGGCTTTGAACCAGCCAGACCATGAAGGATCAGACTTATGGACCGATCCTTCATGGTCACAGAGAGCAGCACCGATCGGGCTGCCGTCAGTCCCAGGGCTCACATCGGCTCAACTCCACGCACAGTTCGCTCGGCCCGTTCTGTGCCAGCTGAAACATAAACTCAGTTGCCAAGCTCTGCCGAGCCGATCAGCGTCTTGAGACTCATCGATCGTGACCGCTGCATCGAGAGGGCACAGAGAGGCGTTCGATCTCGACTTCGCCTGCACGATCCCAAGCGTGACCTCCGAGAGCCAGGGAGTGGGTGATCCTCGCCGCCCGCGAGAGCGGCGCTCGTCACTCCTCCGCCCGTTCTCCCCAGCTTGTCACCAGCGATTCCCAAGCTCACCTCCCTAAGT
>JAJYZP010000101.1 GCA_021799875.1 Actinomycetes bacterium
TACGTCGTCTATCTCTTGGAAGCACTGAATCAAACTAAACTTGGCTTGAGCGATACGTAGGCTGACGTGAGTCTGCGGTAGGGAAGGGGCCTGTGTCAACGGTGCCCGGGGTGCCGCAGAGCGACGTGCGCAGAGCCTTCGTGCCCTAGGAGGTCGACTATGGGGAGGCTCGCATTGCAGGATCTTGGCATCGGGTCCTGCGCGGCTCACAAAACGAAAGAGTGTGTCGTAAGTTCACTCTTTGAGTGGCGCTGGACCGGTCGTCGGCACACCACGTAGGCGTGCGGATCGGTCCATTGAGATCTCTCGAGAGAGGAGTCGTTGACTCTCAGGCCCTGGGCAAGAGCATCGTTCGGGGACGGTGGCTCATGTCGTTTGTAGACCCTCCCTGAGCTGTTCTCGACGGTGCCGATCTCGGCCTCAGGCGGCCCGAACGTCGATCGGTTCTGCGACAGGTCGTGGGTAGGGAGATTGGGCTGCGTGGGTGCGACGGTTTGGGCTTGCAGTCGGCCGGCGGAGATGCGACCGGTGCTAGCTGTACGTTGTCACTCTCTCGCAGAATCCGAAAAAATAGAGACCGTAGATGGTCAGCTCTGGGGCATTGGCCTCGTTGGTGCTAGTCGGCCACGAGTACGAAGAACAAGAAGCAGAGGAAGCTTCCCGTAGGGTTGCTCTCAGAGACGAAGTCGGCGAGCATCTCGGGAGGGGTGTCTGGCGCAGGTGGTGGCTCGCTGATCACGGCTATGCGAAAACCGGCGGTGGTGAATGCGTCGGTCATAGCGTGAAGTGGCCGGTCCCAGAAGGTCACGGGGGCGCTGTGGTTGCCGTACTCCCAGATCTCCGTTCGGCTTCGGGTCTGGAAATACGCGGACTTGTGACCTGTCTGTCGATCCATGAGATCGATTGCATGGGGATGTTCCACGACTGCGATCAGCCGCCCACCGGGGCGAAGCACGCGCCGCAACTCCGCTAACGGCCCCGTCCAATCGTGCAGGTAGTGCAGTACGAGGGCCGCAATACTATCGTCAAAGGCGTTGTCGGGGAACGGGAGTGGCTCGGCCAAGTCCGCCACGTGTAGGTCGGCCTCTGGGCCAAGTCGTTGGCGGGCTAGATCTACCATTGCAGCGCTGGAATCGAACCCAGTCACGATGGCTCCGCGCTCGCGCAGCGTTGCGGCTAACGACCCGGAGCCACATCCGGCGTCGAGAATAGAGCGCCCAGTGATATCTCCGGCCAGCTCCACGATTGCAGGGCGTGCATAGTACCTGTTGATCAGGTTTACCTCAGTCTCGGCAGAGTACGCCTCTGCGAAGCTGTCGTAGGGGCTCTCTGACTGCGCAGCTGGGCCGTCATGGACGGAAGACATATTCGAAGGCTACCCTTCAAACAACCTGCCCGAAGCTTGGTCTAACCCGAGATTGTCAACGCTTACCCATTGTCACTGGAGTACTAGGCCTGCAGGTTTCGCACTCGAACCGAGACTTTGCACCCAGTAGTTCAAGAGTGAGCACTGTGAGGCTCTCGTGCTTCGTTCTCCCCATCATCTTCTGCAGGTTCCTTGAGGCCCTCGTTGGAGAGGCCGAGGACTCTCAGGCGCTGCTTGCACTAGCTACTTGGACCCTACCGCAACGTTGCGAACTCGAGTTCGAGACGGTCAGTTCAAGCTGGGACGCTCCGGCTCGAGTCGGTAAGGTCGCTGCTGTAAAGGAAAGCGTGAGAGGCATGCTCGCCGAGTTTGGGGATCAGGTCGGTGGTCGTTGAGGTAGGGCGTCTAGTGCGTCACGGTGAGTCGATTACGGGCCATGATCCGAATGGCTGCTAGAGCTCTACGTGCCTTCTTTGCAGGAGTGATTAGGTGAGTAGCTCGTCGTCATCGGTAGAGCTAGAGCATTATGAGGTGCGTTGTGATTGGAACGTTGATTGGTGTTGTCGAAAGACGTTCCATGTGGTCCGAGTTCCTGCTGACTTTGTTCGTTGAAGTCCTTGGTTCGTAAAGTGAGATTGAACCGATGGCCGAGTGACTCATCGCGTGACCCGATGCGGAGCCTTCCGGTCTCAGTGACCCATCGTCGCCGTGAGGCTCATCTCCCGTAGCTCGGATGCTTCTGTCATCGCACGTAACTTCGTAACACTCAAAGTCGCAAGGTTTGGAGTTGCGTAGATCCCTGACTCCTACCCCTAGCCTTGGTCGAGCCCGCACGACGTGGTGGTCACTGGGGTACCACGATCTTGTTCCTACGACGTGGTGATGAAGCCCTTCCGCTGGCGAACGTTTCAGTATCTTGTTGAGCTCGTTGTCACGAGCGTCACCGAGCCGCTTCGTTCCGAGCCGGTCTTTCTGGCCCTTTGAGCGACGTTTTCGATGTGAGAGAAGCGGAACAGAGAACACTGCGTCGAAGCTGAGAGGTTTCACCGTCTTTGAACGCTGGGGAGTCCTTGCTAGTATCGGAGGCCTCGCCTCTTCTTTGGCCGAATTGCGCCGTCGTTTGCGCAATCCGAGCGAGATGCATCTCTCGATGACGGGGTCTGATACTTTCTCGGGCAGCTGGTGTGTTGAGCGTGCCCAGTCTTCTTGGGAGGGTTGTAAGGGGCTCTCTGAGACATTGAGTAAGTGATAGATGGTCAAGATAGTGGAGGAGTAGATCGAAGAATCCCGGTCACTATCGGGCGATTGATACATTGTGATACGCAGAGAAAATGTGATTATTTCGGATTGAAATGTAGTGTGTAGTTGATAGGACATTAGAATATGGACCGCTGATTTGGACCGCGCCAGTCAGGTCTAGAAGTCAGACTCATACGTAGACCGAAGATAAGGGAGGTGATCGCAGTGTTTCGATTGAAGAATCTAAACAATGAGCAAAGTAGCGAGCCTCCTAGTAGTTCGCTCGTCTGAGCCTTCCTGAGGTAGCACCTCGCGTCTGCCGATCTGCTGCCTGACGGTACTGCCGTCAAACGATCACCTTGCAAACGTTGTGACCAACTGCGCTGTGGTGTGTCGGATTCACGATCGTGCCCACAGGGTTGTGACTGTGCGGGCCATCTTTGATACCCGGTGAGCTGAAGAAAAGTTCGCAGTAGAGCCCTTGTCAACAGCGGCTCAAGAGCAATCAATCGACGGACATTTTCGATCTTGTGCGGACAGAGTTGTGCCGTTTTAGCTTTTAATCAATCCTGACTTTCCCCTTATTTCGTCGCGCCTAAGCGCAATTAATACCTAGTCGTTGAGGCCCAAATGGAGGTGAATCCTATGATTCTCAAGAACGTAGCAACAGCAGTAGAAGATGTGGAGGAGATTCGTGTACGAGGTGCACTCGGTGCACTGCGTGAGCGACACCTAGTTGCGTTGCGGGCACCACGCTGGCACCTGCGAGTGTTTGCATTCCTTGTCATTGTAGGGCCTGGAATGATCGCGATGGTTGGAGATAACGATGCCGGAGGAGTGACCACCTACGCACAGGCCGGCCAAGCCTTTGGATACAGCCTTCTGTGGCTCTTCCCGATTCTCCTCGTTGTGCTCTACGTAGCGCAGGAGATGGTCGGTCGACTTGGTGCCGTGACCGGGGTGGGCCATGGGAAGTTGCTGCGGGAGCGTTTTGGACGGTTCTGGGCCGCATTCTCCGTCTTCGACCTCTTGCTCTTGAACTTTCTGACACTCGTTACCGAGTTCATCGGTATTGCGCTCGGTTTCGAGTACTTCGGGGTCTCGGCTACGATCTCGGTCCCGATGATGGCACTCGCACTGCTTGCCATCGTGGTTGGAAGAAGGTTCTATCGGTGGGAGCGACTCGTTTTCGCAATGATTGCGGTATCGATGCTCACCTTCGTTCTGCCGTTCTTTGTAGGGCACGGCCACGCTGCCGATTGGGGCAGCATCACTCATAGCCTGTTCGTTCCTGGTATTCGGGGTGGGATCTCGACGAACTCCATGATCTTCATTATCGGCATTGTTGGGACGACGGTCGCACCATGGCAGCTCTTCTTCCAACAAGGGAGCGTGGTCGATAAGAAGATTGGCACCGGGTTCACGAACTACGCCCGTGCTGATACCTTCGTTGGTTCGGTCGTGACCAACCTTGCGGGCGCAGCGCTCGTGATCGCAGGTGCTCTCGCTTTTGTAGGAACGAAGCTCTCAGGTGGTCAATCGAACGCTCTGACCATCGCCCATGGGTTGAGCCACTTCGTGACACCGTCCCTCGGATCCCTCTTTGCGATCGTTGTGCTCAATGGGGCCATGATCGGTGCAGCAACCGTGACACTGGCGAGCTCCTACGCCATTGGCGAGCTCTTTAATGTGAATGCCTCACTGAACTCTGGCCTCAAAGAGGCGAAGGGTTTCTACCTCTCCTACGTGCTGAGTGTTGTTGCTGCAGCGGCGATCGTCTTGGTACCGCATCTTCCGCTCGGACTTATCAACCTCGGAGTTCAGGTGCTGGCGGGGATCTTGCTTCCGAGCGCTCTCGGATTTCTTATCTTGCTCTGCAACGACAGGGAACTACTCGGTCCCTGGGTCAACTCTCCATGGCTCAATACATTGGCGACGCTCATCGTAGGGACGCTCTTGCAGTTATCGCTGGTACTCACGGTGGGTACCATTTGGAACTCCGTTAACATTGCGCTCCTAATCGTTCTGACGGCCATTCCAGTGCTCGTTGCGACCGTAGCCGTCGGAATCGTGCAGCGACAAAAGGTTGGTCAGTGGCGGGTACCCGGTAGTAACTTGTTAGCTCGAGGAGAGTGGCTCACCCCACCAGAGGTACTCACTCAACAGCTTCCTCGTTCCAAAGGGCGTACCTTCGTGCTCGCTACGATGCGTGGCTACCTTGTGGTAGCGATGGTTCTGATGGTCGTAAGTTTTGCGAAACTGGCCCACTAGAGGTAGGGGGTGTCGGGGTAGATCTACGGATTCTCCCTGGGACCCCTAGAGACGTGTAGTTAACCGTACGTTCGGCGATTCGAATCGGCAGGTAGCAGCCAAGGTGTTGGACAGTGGTTTTCGAGAGTGCGAAAGGGTCTTTCGCCGTACCGTTGACGCTCGCCGTACCGTTGTGATCTCTGCGCTCACCGTTTCATTGACCGACTGAGAATAGGTCCATGCGGTGGGAGATCTCAGGCCCTCTCACCGCCTTTGCTGACCCAAGGGTGTAGCAGCAAGAGGGATCGATGCCGGCGGGATGAGATGTGGACTCTTCGGGCGGATTCCGGTAGCGCTCATGCTCGCTGCAGAGCCGAGGCGAGCGTGGCGAGCAACTGTCCTCCTAGGTCCTCCTCAAGGAAGCTCTCTGGTCACCGTCTACGTCAACCAGGATCGAGGATGTTTTGGAGCGTGCTCTGTGGGTCGCAAACCGATGGTTCTTGTCAGTGAGCTCTGCGGAGCGGTGTCGAGGCCCTTATGTGCCCAACGGACTGAACGCCGAATTGCTGTGGAGGAGCGGTGACGCAGTCGGGGAGCAGTGAGTGGCGGTGACGGCCCGGCACCGTTGTCTGGGTTGATGTCGACGCCGGGCGAGGCGATCTCGTCGATGCGGTCAAGGACGTCGGTGGTCAGGCGGGTGGCCGCACTTTGGATCTGGTTGTTGAGCTGCTTGCAGGTGCGGGGGTCGATCATGACCGAGCCGATGATGGAGTGCTCGAGCACGAACCCGATGGCGAGTTCATGCATTGACAGTCTGGCTTGTTCGGCGAGCTTGCCGAGTTCGGTCATGAGCTTGAGCTTGGTCTGGTTGACCGGCGCGTGGAGGTCGCGGCAGCTCGTTCTGACGGCACGAGCGGGGAGTCGTTGTTTGCGTTGAGTGGTGTTCTCGCACCCACGGACAAAGCGGCCCGAGAGCCAGCCGCCGGCCAGCGGGCTTCACGAGAAGGCCCCCACCCAAGCTTTTTGGCCACTGGCAGCACGTGGCCTTCGAACTCGACCTGCTGACAGCCCCCGACATCCCTCCCTGGCGCATGCGTGCAGACGCTCTCGTCAATTGCCAGCGGAATCTCGCCGCCGCCGACTCCTTGTTCGTCGATGCCGGAGTGGACATACCCCAGACGAGATAGCCCAATACGCTAACCTCGGCCCTGACACTGTGCATCGTCACTTCCGAGCCAAGGACAGCCTTGTTATGGCTTTGGCGCCCGGCCACCTCGAAGCTCTCATCGACGCCGCCGAGTGAAGGATCCACCAGCCTGA
>JAJYZP010000027.1 GCA_021799875.1 Actinomycetes bacterium
GGGATAACAGGCTCATCTTCCCCAAGAGTCCATATCGACGGGAAGGTTTGGCACCTCGATGTCGGCTCGTCGCATCCTGGGGCTGAAGCCGGTCCCAAGGGTTGGGCTGTTCGCCCATTAAAGCGGCACGCGAGCTGGGTTTAGAACGTCGTGAGACAGTTCGGTCCCTATCCGATGCAGCCGTAGGAAACTTGAGAAAGGCTATCCCTAGTACGAGAGGACCGGGATGGACGCAGCTCTCGTGTGCCAGTTGTCCTGCCAAGGGCACGGCTGGTTAGCGACCTGCGGAAGGGATAAGCGCTGAAAGCATATAAGCGCGAAGCTCGTTTCAAGATGAGGTTTCCCACAGGGTTAACCTGGTAAGGCCCGTGAGAGACGATCACGTTGATAGGCCGGATGTGTAAGCACAGCAATGTGTTCAGCTGACCGGTACTAATCGGCCGAGGACTTGGAGCTTTCATTAGCTCGTGCTCGCTATGGAGAGCTCAAGGTAGCTCTTAGAGATCTGCGGTGGCTATAGCGGCGGGGACACACCCGTTCCCATTCCGAACACGGAAGTTAAGCCCGCCAGCGCCGATGGTACTTGGGGGGTAGCCCCCTGGGAGAGTAGGGCGCTGCCGCAGTTTATTCGAGAGAACTAGGACCCTTCGGGGTCCTAGTTGTGTTTTTGGAGTCCGGGGCTCGTTGTCGCCATACGACCCTGACTCGTGCGTCTCTTTCTACACCCTCAAAGTTGCTCCCAAGTTCTGCAGCTCTCTGAGCGTGGAGCTCTCGGCAAGTCCTCAGCTCGATGTGGAATGCTTTGGGCAGTTCGGTTCCTCTGTAGTTGCATCGCTCGAGCTTGGGTGAGTTGGTAATTGCGGCTCTCCGTGAGGTCTAGTGCTTGCTGTCTGTATGGTGTGACATGGTTAAGCGTGCATACTTTCGTTGCGCAGGGTTGGTTGTTGTTCGATTTTTGTCTTGTGGTGAGCGGCTATCGTCGCGGCTATGGGTATGCATTTGCACGAAGACTTTGTTGTGTCGGGGTTCGAGCCGGTAGCAGAGCTATTCGAGAGCCATTTTCGTGATGGGCGTGAGGTTGGGGCAGCACTAGTCGTGTATGCCGGGGCGAGGAAGGTGGTGTCGCTCTCAGGGGGTTCTGCCGATCTGTTAGAGAGGCGGGCCTTTACCACTGAGACTCCGGTACAAGTATTCTCCTGCACGAAGGGCTTTACGGCGATCTTAGTGCATCGGGCAGTCGAGGCGGGGCTGCTCTCCTACGAGATGGCGATATCGGAGCTATGGCCGGAGTTCGCTAGCGCCTCGAAGCAGGCGATCACGTTGGAGATGACGATGTCGCATCGCTCGGGGGTCGCCGTCTTAGAGAGGCCTCTCTCGCTGCAAGATGTTGCAGACTGGGAGACCGTGGTTGCAGCCACGGCGGCGCAGAGGCCGATGTGGCGCCCAGGCTCGAAGCACGGCTATCATCTTCGTACCTTTGGCTGGATTCACGGTGAACTCCTCCGACGGGTCTACGGCAAGATGCCGGCACGGATCCTTCGTGACGAGCTTGCAGAGCCACTGGGTCTCGATCTCTCGCTTGACGTTGATGATGTTCGCTCGGGACGACTCGCCGATCTGGTGACCGACCCTGCTCGAGTTGATGTCGAGCAAGCCGTGGCAGCTGGTCGTCGAGCTGGGGTGTCGGAACTTCTCCTTCAGGCCGTCTTTGGTCCGTCACAGCTCTTCGCGTACGATCAGCGTTGGAATGAACCTGCGTATCGGCAGCTAGCGATGCCATCGTCAAGCGCCGTCTGTTCGGCCGAGGCTCTAGCGACGCTCTATCACTCGGTCGTGCACAATAGTCATGGAGAGCCCCTGCTTCGGCCCGCAACGGTACGAAACGCTCTCGTAGTTAGGTCTAGAGGAATCGATGAGGTTCTTGGTGTCGATACCGCTTTCGGCCTGGGTTTTGCTCTCGCACCGATGCTGGCTCCAACGCTACCTGCGAGTGCGTTCGGTCACCCAGGAGCCGGTGGTTCCCTTGGTTTTGCCGACCTCGATGCGCAGATAGGGTTTGGCTACGTGATGAACCGTATGGCGTCGGCCACGGAGGTGGATACGCGCTCTCAGGAACTAGCCGCTCGTGTCTACGACTGTCTCATCTAGGGAGTTTCCGTGCGAGAAGTTCGAGTCTCATCGGTCTGAGGCATGGGGTGCGATCCATGAGTCATGGCAACGACTGCGAGGTTGCGACGGTGAGAGGAAGAGGAGCTCTGAGCCCCGAAGGGTTGACGGTCTAGGGCCTAAGGGTTCCCAAGAGCGAGCGTTGCTGATTGGCAACCTTGTGAGCTCGGAGCCCGTGAGACAGGCGTACTGAGAGCGAGGCTCAGTTCTCCGCTAGCGGACCATGATGGTACGGCTAGCAACTCCGACCTCGGCTCTCTCGTCGCAGCGATTCGATCGTCTTGTCAAGGAGTTCTCGAGGTGCGCTGAGAGAAGCTGGGGATCTGGCCTACCTCCAAGGCATTGATGAGCTCTGCGGGAGGCGTGTGTTCGCTTGGCTGGTCGCCAGGCGTTGCTTTGGGGGCCCTTAGTTCGAAGTTATTAGAGAGCCTTGAGAAGCCACTCGTGAATCTGATCGACGTGCTGCAACAAGGTTAGGTGCCCATCGTCTTCTGTCAAATGGGCTTCAACGCCAGGGATCTGCTCAGATAGCCACTTGCCATGACCGTAGGGGACGAAGCGGTCCTGACGACCCTGCCAGAGCTGAACCGGTACCGTAATCTCAGAAAGCTCGAATCCCCATGGCTTCGTGAAAGCGACTCCATCGTCGATGTATCCTTCGGGTCCGGGAGCCATGCCGCTGCGAAGCATCTCCATGAAGTAGTCGGCTACCTCTCCGGTAACGGCGGCGGCATCGGTGGGGGAAAGGATCGTCGCCCACTGTTCCTTGAGGCTCTCAGGGGTGGCCGCAAGGAGGAGGGGCCACTCCTCGGCCGCCTTCTGAGCGCTCGCCGCAGGGTCGGAGGCGGTGAGCTGAAAGCTCTCGATGTTTTGCGTTCCCATATCCTCAAAGAAGTCGAAGCCCTCAACACCGTATGGCCCGACCGATGCCAGCGTGGCGACAGCAGCGAAGAGATCTGGCGCAAGCGCTGCGCATGCAAGAGCGTGTGGCCCACCTCCGGAGATTCCCCACGTTACCATCCGATCGATACCAAGGTACTCTGCGATGGTTCGGATGTCATCGACGGCATCCGCTACGTTTCGCCCTTCTTTGCGAGACGATCCACCGTAGCCAGGTCGATCGTAGCTCAGAAGCCGAATTCCTCGCTCTTTCGCTTCTCGTACGTGAGAGGGAAGAACGAGTCTTGAGTTTGGTGTCCCGTTCTGTACGAGCACCACTGGTCCAGTTTCGGCACCCTGCAAGGTGTAGGTCAGCTGTCGTCCGTCCGATGTTGTGATGGTGGTGTCCAACGCACAGTCCTTCCTGAGGAGTCAAAACCTTCTGCTTGATAGCCGAGGTGACGAGTTGTGTTGCGGGGCCATCTTATCGGACCCATTCAGGAAACACTTATCGATAGTTGTGAATCTACAGAACCTCGATCATGGCGACCCTGTGCGAGGTCGGCGTACTCGTTAGGTCTGAAACCCCCTCGAACATCTTGACGATAAGTTTCAAGCTCTTTCACCACCTCTGTCAATGGAGCCGGAGCACTCCTCTTCCACGCCTGGTTCACGGCTCTAGTTCTGTGTTGTGTTGAGAAATCTGTTTCACTGTGGTGGTGGAGGTACTGCCCGCAAGGGTGGTGAGCACGAGAGCTAAACTCCCTCGGGTGAATGTGGCCGTCGTCGGGGCAGGAACTGCTGGACTCATGACAGCGTGGCTTCTTGAAGGCTCTGTTCGGGTGACGTGCTTTGAGGCGGATGGAGCCGCTGGAGGTAACGGGAAGAGCTCTCTCCTTAATGTTGATGGGACGGTAGTCGAGACCTCCTTGCGGCCCGAGATCCTCGTACCGTCAGACCAACCGCTGACGATGACGATGTTACGGCTACTTGGGGTTCCCACCGTGAAGGCGCCGACCAGACTCGTGGTTCTCGATGAATCAGATGCTGTCACGTTTCAAACTTCGGCGCAACCGCTGTCGAATCCACTTCGGAGGGTTGCACCTGCGGTGCCAGCCCTAGCGAGTGACTGGCGTTACCTGCTCAAGAGTTTAAGACGGCTTCGTACTTCGGGAGCGTACGAGGTGATGTGGAGAGACTTTGTCACCGGCCTCTCGCTCTCGTCGGAGTTCGTCCGCACAGTTGCTACTCCAGTAGCGGCCTCGCTGTTGGGCATTGACTATGAGACGATGGAGCGTGTCAGCGCCTCCATGGCATTGGAGAACCTCGTTCGATCGCTTCCAACTCTGCGTCAGGGGTATAGCGCTCCGCGCATCGTAGAGCGTGGGGTCGGTCGGTGGCTTGAGCAGCTCGAAGCATCGTTGCAATCCACTCGTATCCGGTATCGGGTTTCAGTCTCTGAGGTGGCCCCATTTGGGGACCGGGTCGTCGTGACCCACAGCGGAGGTGAGGAGGAGTTTGACGCGGTCGTTCTTGCGGTCCCTCCGTGGTTGGCCGCTCGGATCTTAGGAGGAGTCCGTGGATCCCTCCTGCGAGAGGTCGAGAGCACTGAGTCGCAGGTTGCGCTGGCGCAACGGCCGCTGTTACCTCCTACAGATCTGTGGTCGACGCCTTCAACTTTTGTGATCAGAGGTGAGGCCTCGGCGAGACTTGAGACACGGGTCGTCAGCAACCCTGCTTCGGACCTGTGGCGCTCGTGGTCCGTGCCGGAGACTTCGATTCGAGGAGTGACGCTGCTGGTAGAGCAGCGTCGGCACCTATTACCGACTCCTGTCGGCCTGCAAGCGCTCTCGCGCCTTGGGGAGCTGCAAGGTGAAAACGGTATCTATCTGGTAGGTGGCGCAAGCACGGGTTGGGAGTGTGAGGAGGCTGCGCTGGTAAGCGCCGTTGCTGTGGCCTATGACCTCGCTCCGAAGAGCGCGCGACTCTCTCGGCTGCTCGGTGCGATGGCAGCAAAGAGGGGTACTCGCGCTTCGGTCGAACCGCTGCCCTAACGATCCACCTCATCAACCATGGTGGCCAACTCTGAGCCTCGCTGCGAGGCCGTGGCCGAGCGTGTAGGTACGTGATGGCGTTGTAGTTTTGATGTGGTGGGGGAGAGGCTCTCTAACTCTGAGTCTGGACTACCCGAAAGAGGTTCGGTGCACGAGCACTGCAACTCGATGATGGTGCAGTACAGAACAATGGCCGATCGCCATTCCATGATGGCTCGTCGAGCGTTGATCGTAAAGGAGTGCAAGTAACCCACGAAGTGGTGCTGCACGATGGGGTTGGGGCCGTGGAGGAGTCGGTGTCGATGGAGCGGTGCAAGCTAGCGTCTCACGAGATCGAAGGCCCCGGTTCTCGGTGTGAAGAGTCTGTGGTCACAGGGCTCGAGCGCGTGCTCAGGTTCTCTCTGGTGCCGTCTTTATCGAGCGTCCTGAGCACACAGGTCAGAGCCGTTGGTTGACGGTCGCATGCTTCGAGTTGGTGCAGGTGGCGTCGGCTTGGAACTGCGATAGCGGGCCGACGGAGTCATCGATCTCTACGCTAGGGTAGCGTGTTGCTCAGAGCCTTGCGATCGCGCAGCTATGAGTGATGAATCGGCCCTGCAGAGACGAGCGAGCCAGAACAGAGAGATCGTGCCGATGTTGGATTGGGGACTGGTCATCTTTGATAATGACGGCGTCTTGGTCGATAGTGAACTCCTAGCGAATACGGCTCTCGTCGAGTCTCTTGGGAGCTTCGGTGTCGTCCTCACAGTCGAGGAGAGCATGCAGCGGTACCTTGGAAGCTCACTCGAGTCAGTTCGTCAGTCGATCTGTGGTATGACGGGAAAGGCGCTTCCTCGAGAATTTGAGGAGCGCTATCACGAACTGCTTTTTCGTGCGTTTTCATCGCAGCTGCGCACGGTGCCTGGGAGCGATGTAACGGTTGAGACCCTTCACCGTCTCTCCGTGCCGTTCTGCGTAGCGTCCTCGGGTGATCACGTCAGAATACGCCGAGCCCTTGAGATCGTTGGACTTCTTGGGTGTTTTGAGGGCCGAATCTTCTCGGCGCAAGATGTTGCTCGAGGCAAACCGGCGCCAGACCTCTTTCTCTATGCGAGCGAGCGGATGAACGTTGAGCCGCAGCGGTGTGTCGTCATCGAGGACAGTCCGGCCGGAGTCAGCGCAGCACGTGCAGCAGGGATGTTTGTTATTGGGTTCGCCGCACGTACTGACAGAGATACCCTGTATCAGGCCGACCTCATCTGTACGTCACATCAGGAGGTCCTGGCGACGCTCCTGAGAACTTGGGGCAAGTGAGCGTCGAGCGACGTTGCGGTGTCGATAGCTCATGACCGATCGGCCGGTCTTGGGGGGTTGCATCTGCAACGATGGCGAGGTGAGGAATTGTGGCCCAGCTCAGTGCGGATCAGACAGAAGATCTCATCGCACTTTTAGCGCGAGCGTTGCGCCTCATCCTCCGAGGATGACTCGGGGCCCTTTGCCCCAGGAAACGTAGTGCCAGGCCCAGTTCAAGAGCACTGAAAGCTTGTTGCGAGCACCGATGAGCGTCAAGACGTGGAGCAGTAGCCATGCAAGCCATGCAGGCCCGCCCGTTAGGTCGATGCCTCCGCGTAGCTGTGCGACGGCTGCATGGCGTCCGATCGTCGCCATGGTCCCACGGTCGCGGTAGCGGAAGGCGACGGTCGGTTTTCCAGTAGTCAGGTTGCGGATCTGGTCGGCCGCATGTTTTCCTTGTTGGAGGGCGGGTTGGGCTAGCTGAGGAACGACGGATCCTTGGGACAATGCGGCCGAGAGGTCTCCGATCGCAAAAATACTCTCTTCGCCTTCGACCCGAAGATCTTCGTTGACTTTGATTCGGGCCCCTCGAGTTTGCGGTAGGCCGAGGTTGCTCGCAAAGTCGGCAACCTTGACTCCAGCGGCCCACACAACGAGCCCGTAATCGATGGACTTGCCGTTTTGGAGCCGGATTGTAGAGGGCGTGATCTCTTCAACGACGTTTTCGAGCATGACCTCCACGCCACGCTTTTTCAACTCGGAGATAGCGTACTCAGAGAGCTCCTCGTCGAATGCTTCAAGAATCCGGGGGCGCTGCTCAATGAGCAGTACTCTGACCTCGCTCGCCTTGATGGTGGTGTAGTCGGTGTGGAGAGCCTTCTCACAGAGTTCCGCAACGGCACCTGCCATTTCAACTCCAGTGGCACCGCCGCCAACGACTGCGAAGGTGAGAGTACTAAGAGGTCCACCATGGGCGGCAGCCTTCTCGAATCGTTGAAAGATGAGATTTCTGACCTCGAGAGCGTCATCGAGGGTGTAGATAGCGTGGGTATAGTCAGAGGCGCCCGGGACACCAAAGTAGTTGGAGGTTGCTCCAAAGGCGAGGACAAGAAAGTCGTAGGGTACTCGAGAGCCATCCTCTAGTTCGATCTCGTTCGATACGCGGTCGATGGAGACCAGTTCGCCTTGGCGGAATCGAACCGTCGGATGCTTGCGAAGCAGGGTTCGGATAGGGAACGAGACGTCACCGGGGTTGAGGCCTGCCGTCGCAACTTGGTAGAGCAGTGGTTGAAAAGTGGCGAAGTTATGTCGATCGATGAGGAGAACTTCAAACTCTGACGATGAGAGGCGTTCTACGGCAGCCAGTCCGGCAAACCCGGCTCCAACGACCACGACCTTGCGTCGAGTCGACGTGTGCTGACTTGTATTGTGTTGTGACGATCGCTTCGCTCGCATTCGCATCATGCTCCAGCCTTCATGAGGGATGAGCCTCGGAAATTACGGCGACATTACTCTCCACACCGAGGGTTCGATCGGTGAGAGTCTACTCGACGACGATCCCATCAGGATCAGGGCTCCGAAGAAAGCGGTGCGTGCAAATGCCGATCTGATGGGTTGGCATAGCAGTGGTTGAGGCTGTCTTATCTGCGAACTGTTTCGCAAGTGATCTAGGCCCACAGACTCGTCGTGAGATCGTGGAAACTCCGTAGATAGGCTAGCTTCGGGGCACGTCGATCCAGGGCTTGCCTTTGTCGACCCTTGGATCTCCTGGTAGTCCCAGCACTCGCTCGCCAAGGATGTTGCGCATGATCTCTGAGGTACCACCTTCGATCGAGTTTGCTCGAGATCTGAGGAAGGTGCGAGTGATCTCTCGAACCGAACCGCGCTCAGGGGAGACCTTGGTGTAGTCGGGCCGAATCATCTCGTAGCTGGGGTGTAGGAGTGCCTCAGCACCCATGAGGTCTACACAGAATGCGTAGATCTTCTTGTTCAACTCGGCATAGAGCAGTTTTGCCACCGAGCCTTCGGGACCGGGATTGCCGGCAGTCCGCATCTGTGCCGCTCGGATGTTCAAGAGCCTGCCCGCCTCTGCCTGGGTCCAGAGTTTCATGAGTTCGTCCCTCTTGACGGGTGACAACTTCTCTCGTGTCTGTGCGATGCGAACGGCATCGGAGATCGCACCCCCGCCTCGTGGCATGACGTTACCGCCGATCGAGACGCGCTCGTTCATTAGCGTAGTGATCGCTACGGACCAGCCTTGGCCGACTTCGCCGAGACGGTACGTATCTGGGATGCGGACGTCGGTGAAGTAGACTTCGTTGAACTCGGCTTCACCGGTCATCTGACGTAGTGGTCGGACTTCAACGCCGGGTGCCTTCATGTCGACGATGAAGTAGGTGAGACCTTTGTGTTTTTCGAGTTGCGGATCGGTTCTCGCCACGAGCATGCCCCATCGAGAGACGTGAGCGAGCGTTGTCCACACCTTCTGCCCGTTGACAATCCACTCGTCGCCGTCGCGGACCGCTCGGGTGGCAAGAGCGGCCACATCTGAGCCGGCGCCGGGTTCGGAGAAGAGTTGACACCAGATCTCCTCTGCGGTGAAACAGGGGCGCAGGAGCTTCTCCGAGACCTCTCGACGGGCGTGTGTAAGGAGCGTTGGCGCAGCCATACCGACTCCGATCGGATTGCGAGTGAAGTTGATAGGAGCCGAGGCGGAGCGTAGCCGTCGCGAGACGAGCTCTTGCAGCCCGGGCGAGACCCCGAGTCCACCGAGCCCGATCGGAAAATGAACGTAGGCAAGGCCGAGATCGAACTGCGCTCCCCAGAACTCGGTGGCAGCGACCTCTTTCGGAGGAAACTCCTTGAGAAGCTTCTCGATCCGCTCGTTCACGAGGTGCTCGTCAGTGCTCTCGATGTGAGGTGCCGTAGTTGCGCTCTCTGCTGCCATTGCTCTCTCCAGGTGCTTCCTACTCGATAAGGTCGGTTGAAGTCTGCCGAGCGCTCGTATACGACCTCATCTCTCGCACCTTGTTGGCGACAGATGACGGTCCCGAGAACTCTGGTTGGCCTCTTACTCTGCGTCAACAGTAGCAAGCCTCGTCCCAGAGTGCACGTCGGGCAATCTATGCGTGCGTTGGAAGTTCGCCCTGCAATGGGAGGCAGCTGATTGACGATTCGCGATTTGGAGTCGACTCCGAAATCCTGGAACACTAGAGCTATGAATGAATTTTCGCTCTCGCCCGAACAGAAAGACTATCGCGCCGTACTCCGAGCGTTCGCTGAGGACAAGATCGGGCCAAATGCCGCAAGAACCGACGAAGAGGCGAGCTTCCCTTGGGACTCCTTCCGCGCCTGTGTTGCTATGGAGTTGCCCGCTCTCGGTCTGCCGCAAGCCTTTGGAGGTAGCGGCGCTGATCACGTTACACAGGCAATCATGGTCGAAGAGTTGGCCCGAGTCTGTGCTTCGACCTCGCTTACGATGCTGATCTCAAAGCTCGGGATGATACCGGTTATCTACTACGGATCCGATGCGCTTAAGGAGCGATACCTGCCAGCAATTGCTAGGGGTGAGGCTCAGGCCTCGTACTGCTTGTCTGAACCTGACGCAGGCTCAGATGTGGCGGCGATGACGACCACTGCTGTGCGAGATGGTGATGACTACATTCTCAATGGTACGAAGTGCTGGATCACCAATGCTGGCATTTCAGATACGTACACCGTCTTCGCTAAGACAGATCCAAAGGCGGGTCATCGAGGAATCTCCGCCTTTGTCGTGGAGGCGGATTGGGGCGTCAAGGTCACCAAGCTCGAGTCCAAATTGGGTATCAAAGGTTCGCCGACCGGGGAGATACTGCTTGAGAACGTTCGAGTACCGAAGTCGAATCTGATCGGCGAGGAGAATCGGGGTTTTTACATCGCAATGGGTACCTTGGATCGATCCCGACCCATGATCGGCGCGCAGGCGGTCGGAATTGCTCAGGGAGCTCTGGACTTTGCGGTGAACTACATTCGCCAGCGTCATCAGTTTGGTCGAGCGATAGCGGATAACCAAGCAATTCAGTTTATGGTCGCTGACATGGCGACCAAGATTGAGGCCGCTCGAGGTCTGGTCTATCGAGCCTGTACCCTCATCGACGACGATCCCGACGGCGAACTTGGGCGATTCGGGGCTATGGCGAAGTATTTTGCCTCGGACTCAGCGATGTCCGTCGTCATCGATGCGCTGCAGCTTCTTGGTGGTTACGGTTATACGAAGGATTTTCCGCTCGAGCGGATGATGCGTGATGTGAAGATCACCCAGATCTACGAGGGAACAAACCAGATCCAACGCATGGTTGTCGGTCGATCGGTCGTGCAGAGTTCTTCTTAAACCTTGCTCGTGTGAGCTTCGGTGGAGCACGGCAGTGGTGGACTCTTTGGGTCCTAGCGTAGGTGGGTTGGAGAGTTTGGTTTTCGGAGACGGAGGTAGGAGCGGCGATGTTTCACAAGGTGGGAGTCGTGGGATGTGGCCTCATGGGATCGGGTATCGCAGAGGTTGCGGCTCGGTCCGGCCTCGAGGTGGTGGTGGTCGAAACCGATCCGGCCGCGCTCGAGAGGGGGGGCGAGAGGGTTCGGAGGTCGCTGACTCGAGCTGTCAAGTCAGGAAAGATCTCTCAAGAGCTCTTTGACTCCGTATTCGATCGCATTCAATTCTCTACGGATCTTGCCATGTTGGCCGATCGAGACGTGATCATCGAGGCGATCGTTGAGAATGAAGAGCTGAAACTCGAACTTTTTCGCCAGCTAGATGAGGTGGTCGGTCAGAGCGATGTGATTCTAGCCTCGAATACCTCGTCGATTCCGATCATGAAGCTCGCTATGGCCACGAGTCGACCGGAACGAGTGATCGGCATCCACTTCTTCAACCCGGTGCCGGTCTTACCGCTCGTTGAGGTGGTTCGATCCCTCCTCACAGCCGATGATGTCGTGGACTCCGTGACGAAGTTCGTGGAATCGGTGCTCGGCAAACATGTGATTCACTCCAAAGACCGAGCGGGCTTTATCGTCAATGCACTGTTGATTCCCTATCTGCTCTCTGCAATCAGAATGTTTGAGTCGGGATTTGCTACCGCAGAAGATATCGATCGCGGAATGGTTGAAGGCTGTGCTCACCCAATGGGTCCTCTCGCTCTGACCGACTTGATCGGCCTCGATACAACCTTGGCAGTTGCAGAGTCACTCTACGAAGAGTTTAAAGAGCCGCTCTACGCTCCGCCACCGCTGCTCTCGAGAATGTGTGAAGCTGGGCTACTGGGTCGAAAGAGTTCACGCGGATTCTACTCCTACGCGTAACGCTCCATCCGGATGCACGAGCCTAGGTCAGAGTAGGCTGGAGCGATTGTGACTGATCTACATCCGAGACTGCGGTTTGCTCCTTCGCCAACTGGGTATTTTCACGTCGGTGGTGCTCGCACCGCTCTGTACAACTGGCTCTATGCACGTGCGCAGGGAGGCAGCCTCCTTCTGAGGATCGATGATACCGACGAGGCGAGAAACCGACCTGAGTGGACTGACGGAATCATCGAAGCACTTTCCTGGCTTGAGATCGATTTCGATGAGGGACCCGTATTCCAATCCCAGCGGCGAGAGCGTTACGACCTCTGTGCTCAGGAGCTTGTCGAAGCTGGACGCGCCTACTACTGTCAGTGCACCCGAGAAGAGATCGATCAGCGGGTAAAAGAGCGAAACGGTCCACCGGGGTACGATGGCTTTTGCCGAGAGCTCGGCCTGAGCCAAGGGGCCGGGCGCGCACTGCGGTTCAAGGTTGACCGTGAGGAAGTTACGACGGTTTCAGACCTCGTACGGGGAGAGGTTCGTTTCGAGAACTCTTCGATTGAAGATTTTGTGCTCGTCAAGGGGAACGGAGCCCCTCTGTACGTACTGGCGAACTTCGTCGATGACGTGGACTTTCATATCACTCATGTCGTTCGCGCTGAGGAGCACTTGCCGACTACACCAAAGGCGGTCATGCTCTATCTCGCTCGGGGAGAGCAGGTTCCTGTCTTCGCTCATCTTCCGGTTCTCGTTAACGAGAGTCGCCTCAAGCTCTCCAAGCGTCGTGATCGAGTAGCAGTCGAGGACTTTCGTGATCAAGGATTTCTTCCAGAGGCGATGTGCAACTACCTTGCGTTGCTTGGGTGGAGTCCAGGTGGGAACCGAGAGTTCTTTACGAGATTGGAGATGTTGGAGAGCTTTAGCTTCGATCGGGTAGGACACTCGCCCGCCTTCTTCGATGTCGTGAAAATGACTCACTTCAACAAGCACTACATCTCGGTTATGGATCCCGCTCGTTTTGTCGAACGAGCGATTCGAGTCCTTGAGGGAACGACCTGGTGGGAGCCGACCGAGGAGAACGTGCGGACTCTCGGCGCAATAGCACCGCTCGTCCAAGAACGGATCTCGTTGATGGCCGAGGTTGTAGAGATGACCGAGTTCCTCTTTCGGGCACCATCGCTCGAGACCCTCTCAGCACAGCCGCTTACCGCTCAAGATCGTACGTCTGTGGAGATGACGCTCGGGCTCTTGAGCGATGTTGAACCCTGGGAACCGCTGGAGATCGAGAATAAACTACGAGAGCTCGCGGCGGAGCGGGAGACCTCGCTGCGCAAGCTTCAAGCTCCGATTCGCATAGCGCTCACGGGACGACGAATTGGTCCACCACTTTTCGAATCAATCGCACTCTTGGGCAAAGAGGAGACGCGAGCTCGACTCCTGGCAGTTCTTGATCAACCGATCCCAGAGGGCTAGTGTCAGCTCGTCGATGGAGACCGCTCGTCAAGGTGGTGAGGCTCGTTCTAGTTCTCACGGTCTTGGCGTTTGCGTTTGGACTGGTGAACTTCCTGCTGGTGTTCCAGCGCTCCTTTGAGCGATCGACGGCGCCTACTCAAGCGATCATCGTGATGGGTGCGGCAGAGTTTAACGGAGTACCTTCAAGCGTTTTGGAGGCACGGCTGAAGACAGCCGATGATCTGTATCGCCGAGGAGTAGCCCCGCGTGTGATCGTCGTAGGTGGTTCTGAACGTGGTGATCACTACAGTGAGGCGGGCGTCGGTGTGTCGGTGCTTGCAAAGCTGGGCGTGCCGACCGATGACCTTTACGCCCATGCGGTTGGGAATGATACCTATGACTCCTTGGCTTCGCTCGTTCCGTATCTGCGGGCTCACGGGATTCAACGGGTCACGATCGTCTCTGATGGATTTCACCTCTACCGCTCCATGTCGATAGCGTCCTCTTTGGGTCTCCAGGTCCGTGGTTATGCTGACCTTGGGTCTCCGATTCACGGGTGGCTTGAGTTGACGTATCTGCTTCGTGAGACCGTAGCTGTGTCGGGGGCGAGAATCATTGGATACGAGGAAGAGAGTGAGATTCGGCATGGCACTTAGGACAAGCCGATAGGATTTGAGTCAGCCTTTCGGGGGTGGTGTAATCGGCAACACAACAGGTTCTGGCCCTGTCATTGGGGGTTCGAGTCCTCCCCCCCGAGCGTAGCCCTGTGCCTCTCTGGATTCGTCCGAGAGGCCGGTGGCAAATCTTCCCCGATGCGCACAGTTTTTCGAAGGACGAGCTCTAGGTCGCCTCTCGGCCACTATGCTGATTATGCCTTTGGCCCCATCGTCTAGAGGCCTAGGACATCACCCTCTCAAGGTGGAGGCACGGGTTCGAATCCCGTTGGGGCTGCCACGTTTTCGTCGCTAGCAAAAGAATGGTCTCGTCGGCTGTCCAAGGTGGTGCAGTTTCGATGACCTCGCCTATTTCTGATAGATCGTGAACTCGCAACGATAATCATGATCGAACCTGGTCTGTCCTCCCGCTCTGGCGGGCACCGGTGCTCTGAGTCAGCCCCGGGCAATCGGGCTTGGAGATAGAGGCACCGGCGGCGTCTTCAACTACGAGGAACACAAAAACTCCGACTCTGCGGCCTCAGCTGGTCGACCTTAGCGGTATCGGTTATGCACTCGTTGGTTCGAACGGGTACCGACCGAGAACGACTAACAACGGGGCGCTCTGACGGAGATCGCGCAGTAGCACGCCTTTTCAGCAGGCGCTGTCTAACGTGTCTCACCTCGGCAGGTGTGAGACACGTTATCGATCAATGAGGCCGACAGAGCGTGGTCTTTGTGGAAGGTTGCCGAGTCAATACCACGCTCTGGAGCCTGTAGCTCCGTTGCGTCGTTGAGGAACCCTCGAGAGCTCCTCTTTGAGCACTGGAACACCAACTCCAAAACCTTGATCTGGCAACAGGTTGAGGCAGGAGATCACTGCAAGGACGCAACAGGAACGAGAAGCCTTGAGTAGCAGCAACTCCGAGGCTGCAAGCTGATGAGAGGTCGCAGCATCTTATAACGAGACGGAACGAGCCGAGGTTAAGCGAACCTTTTCGCTTTCCTTTGTACAGAGCGGTCTGTTTCTTTCTTAGCTGAGACGCTCGGTCCTTACCGAGATCCGTCTATCCGTTTTGAGATATTCCGAGATCCGCTGCGACGCGCCCTACCGCAGTCGACAGCGCTGACTCATCTTGGGCGAGACCGATCTCCCATGTCGTTACATTGGAGCTACCCAGATTTGCCTCCGCTTTGAGGCCTCCGACGAATGCGCCCACAGCACTGTTGAGACTGTGAATGTCCGGCACTGCATTCGCTGGCCACTTATTACTGGTCAATGTGTTTTGAAACGTGCCGAGTGCCGAAATAAGCGGAGCTACCCCTGCGGATAGTTGAGCAGTAGAGGTCGAGTTACTCCACGATTGCGACTGTGCACTGAAGGCTTCAATTGCCGTGGTTGCTGAAGTAGCGGCGCTGAGATACACCTTTTTTGCGGCCGCGAGTAGGAGTGCAGAACTTGGTGCACTGGTTGTTTTTGGAGCAGAGGTCGTTTTCGTTGCCGACGAGTTTGACGAATTTGAGGAGGTAGACGAGTGCGAAGAGTTGGTTGAATTCGACGAGGCAGAGGGGCTAGATGCGGATCCACATGCAGCAAGTGAAAGGGCCAAGGCTGGCATCCCGATTAAAATTTTCTTATTCATAAAACCAAGGATAACACTCAACGAACCGAGCGCTTCTCTTTTAATGTGATTCATCCCTAGATAGTTCGCAATCTTTGTAGGCTGCGTAAGTTCCTCTCTTCGATGAAACCTGAGTCACGATCAAAAAGCGAGTGCTCTGGATCATTGTTGCATTTAAGGTGCCTCAACATTTCTGAAAAATAACCATTCAAGAGGTTGGGTTTTGAACGATTTCACGGGCGATTCTGTCGTCGAACTATCTGGCGGAAGGGACACCAAGTAGGGTAATTCTACGTTGTACCGCTCTTCAACTCTTAACCTCGGCGGTGGATTAGTGAGTTCTGTCATTCTGTCTTGACACTTGTTCGACTCCTGAATCAGTGGGCTGCCGCACTACTGCTTGAAGAGCCGACGACCCAGTAACCTACTGCGTCGCTCGGATCTGTGAGTGACCCTGCGATGAGCGATTGAGGAAGAAGCTACTTAGGTTGAGGAGATCTGGGCTCGGTCTTGGAAGAGATCGCGTAGCTTTTTTGGTAGAGGTAGGAGTTGCGTTGAACGAGGCTCCGCTTTCGATGTTGAATCTCCCGCTCAGGTGGTTACCGAGATGGTCGGAGAGTTCGGCTACGGGTGTGGATCTGAATTCATGTCGGCCTGCGATCACCATCCATCTGCGATCTCGGGTCGAATCCTCCTTCGGTCGTGTTGAAAACGCATTCCCATGATGCTGAGGGTTAGGAGCGTCGAGTTCGTCAGAGGACCTTGAAGAACGAAGAGCTTTGACGCCTCTCGGGTCGGGGAGTGCGCTGACCATGAGCGGTGGTGCGCGCTACGGCACTGTTATGCAGGTCTTTCGTAGCGTGAAGGTGTAGGTACGGAGTTAGATCGCCTCTGAGCTCGATCGTTGTGGTGTCAGTTAAAAGGTTGGACCACGTGAGCTTCTTCGTGCCGAATGACGGGACGTGTGCTCTTGAACACCATCCGACAAAGGATGCTAGTGCACGTCGTTGGGGTGCGATCATCGCGCTGCTCGCTCGACCAATGGGGTCTGAGGATCGAGACGGCGGAACGAACTGACCGAGCTGAACGGTGGAATGGGCGAGTTGTACTGTAAGCTACGGGCATGTCTGACAACGGTAATAACCTGGCAGACGAAGATCCGGCGGAAAGTCCGGATGCTTTTGATGATGGTGATGACGATCCTGGGATTGAAGACAGTCCATCGGTCGTCGTTCCGCCGAACGATATGCAACGAGTTGAGGGTGGCACCCGGGTCGAACGACTTGAGACTCAGGCGAAGATGGGGCGTACTCGAATCAGTGCAACCTGGGTGGGATTTATGGTCGCCATCGTTGTGCTGGTCCTTCTGTTAATCTTCATTGTTCAAAATAACCATGCTGTACAAGTCAGGTATCTGGGCGCTTCGGGCGAGATACCCCTTGGGGTTGCGCTCCTCGTTGCTGCTCTGGGGGGAGCATTGCTGGTTGCGATCGTTGGTATTGCGCGCTTGACTCAGCTGCGGGTTAACGGTAGGAGAGGGCGGCAGCTCAATGCGCGGAGGAAGGACTGAGAGGTCGGAGCTCTACGATGCGGAGCATCTCGAGTCGCTCGTTACTTCGCTCGAGTTGCACACTGAGCGGTAGTGAGTTGAACCGGGGCTGTTGGGAGTCTTCGGCGACTGCGAGGCTCGCACTTCGCTACGGAACGGGTCGGTCGGACCGGGACTACACAAGATGCGACGGCCTTGCGAGCGCTTGAGAGATCGGGGTAGAAGAGGTTCGACGAGACCTCGTTAGTCCCTCGACCGCTATCTACAGAGATTTACCTGTTCGTTTCTCTGCACATGGAGCGAAGGATCGATGGTGGATCTGCAGCTAATGTTCCTTATTCGCAGGTCGGCGATTGGCGGTCAGAGCCGTGAGCGTGAAAAAGACACTGCAGATCACGAGGGCGTAGAGCACGACGGCGATAACTGGAACGGCGACTGCGATATGAACCATGCCAAGTAGTAGTGGGACGCTGAGGGCGGCCAAGACGACTCGAGCTCGGGGATGTCGTGCGAAGAAGGCGAGATCGGGTGAGGATATACTCCGTGGAGTTGGTGACTCACAGCCTGTACGTGGACTGTGGCGTGCCTCGCGGAGGAGGTGCTCAAGTCTACGTTGCGCTGCGGCAAGCCCAACGATAACCTCACTCAAGTCTCGGTATGTCTGTGCCTGTCGGATCCGTTCAACACGTTGATCGAGTTCGAAAAGTTCGAGCCGACCCTCTTGATATGCGAGGGAGAGTTCAATCTCCATTGCAATGCGATCGGAATCGGAGGCACGTAACTCTTGTTCGGCATCGGTCATGACGTCACGGTAGCACAGACGATCGGTGAGAGTGGCGGATTGTAGGAGACGTTCAGCTTGTGCACAGTGAGGTCCGGGGATAGAGGCCCCTCGGGCTCTATCTTGAGTGCGTGGAGAGCACCTCGATACCGTTGTGCTGGGCCAGAGAGTCGTCGCGCAGAGTCTCGTTGCTCCGCTTGAGTGAATATGGAGTTGTCGACCGTGTTGGAAGATGTGGTTGTGGGTCGTCCACTCCACTTCTAGAGGCAGCGGGATCTAACGATCGAGCGTCACGATTGGCTCGAGCGTCCACTCCGGGTGGTCTCTCTGCAGTCTCTGCAGCCAATACTCGCTCTCAAAGAGTGCAAGGATTAGCTCTTGCCCGCGTTCGATAATGCGAATACCTGAGGAACGGGGCAGGGCAGAGACGGTAGGCGCATCGGTCTTCCTCACCGCCTGATACTGCGAGATTCTCATCTCTATCGGCGCTTTGAACTCGTTGGCCATGCGATGCTCAGCGACTTCGAGCTGCAGCTGACCGACCGCTCCGAGAACGGGTTGCCCCTCGAGGAGTGGGTCTACGAAGGTCTGGATCACGCCTTCGTATGTAAGCTGTTCGAGGCCTCGGCGAAACTGTTTATGTCGAGAGGTGTCGAGATTTCGAACGGTAGCGAAGAGCTCTGGAGCAAACGACGGAATGGGCGGATATCGAACCGGCTCTCCGAGATAGAGCGTCTCTCCAATCTTGAGCTCGCTGGCATTGACCAATCCTACGACGTCTCCGGGGTACGCATCGTCGATGGTCGACCTATCGGCCCCAAAGAGCGAGGTTGCGTACTTGGTGGTGAATGGCTTCCCTGTCGATGAAGCAACGACGGTGATGCCTCGTTCAAATCGACCCGAGCACACTCGTAAAAAGGCAATGTGGTCGCGGTGGGCAGGATTCATATTCGCCTGCACCTTGAAGACGAAGCCCGAGAACGAGGTAGTGATGGCTCGTAGTTTGCCGCTGACATCGAGGTGAGGGTGTGGTGGCGGCGCGAGATCTACGATGGCGTCCAGTATGTGTCGAACGCCGAAGTTGGTGAGCGCTGATCCAACGAAGAGTGGACTCGACTCGCCAGCGTAGAAAGAATCGAGATCGAGATTTGCCCCGACCTCATCGAGTAGAGCGCACCCCTCTATCGCTGCTCGCCAGTCTTCACCTTCTTCAAGCTCGGCGATCTTTGGAGGTACGATCTCTTCGCCTGCCTCAGTGGCTCCGCGCACGCTTCTGCTATAGCGCACGAACGATCCGTCTCGACGATCGATCACCCCCTTGAAGGAACCGGGGATGCCGACCGGCCAGGTGACGGGTGTGGGGCGAAGCCCGATCTGATCTTCGATCTCGTCGAGCAGTTCGAGAGGGTCGCGTCCGGGTCGATCGAACTTGTTGAGAAAGGTCAGGATTGGGAGTTGCTGAGCGCGGCATACCTCAAAGAGCTTGAGGGTCTGAGGTTCGATTCCTTTGGCGGCGTCGAGGACCATCACCGCAGCGTCAGCTGCGGTGAGAACACGGTAGGTATCTTCGGAAAAGTCTCGGTGTCCCGGGGTATCGAGGAGGTTGATGACGTGGTCTCGGTAGTCGAATTTGAGCGCAGTTGAAGTGACAGAGATTCCCCTCTGTTGCTCGAGCTCCATCCAATCGGAACGGGAACGCCGACGACCCTCGCGCGCTTTGACTGCCCCTGCCTCACCGACAGCGCCGGCATAGAGGAGGAACTTCTCCGTCAAGGTCGTTTTGCCGGCATCGGGGTGGCTGATGATCGCGAAGGTTCTCCGCCGGTTAGCTTCGTAGGAGACATCACCGGTATCGATGCTGGCTTCACCTGTCGGTGCGGTCTCGGACGTCTCAGACATGGAGCAATCTTTCAAAGAGTACGGTTTCAAGGCGAGCGGGGATAAGGTCTATGTGGCCTGGGCTAGACAGGCGTTGCTCGCTCTCTATCCGTTGAGGCGTACGCGGCGAGGTAGGATCTGAAGCACCACCCGCTCGCTCTCAATCGTCGCTGCGTAGTCGGTTCCAACGTACTTGTTTGACACGTTATCGATGTGACGTCGTGCATCTTCTCCAGTTACGAAGCCGACGACATCGCCGCGCGCTTCGATGTAGCGATACGGATTGTTTCCGTCCCAGATCACGACATTAACGTGCGGGTCACGCGTCACGTTGGAGTACTTGGCACGGTGAATCTCGGTATTGATGAGAAGGAACTCGTCATCTGCGTCGATCCACATGATTGATGTCTGGGGATAGCCGCTTGCCATCATGGTAGTGAATGCTGCGAAGTTTTTTCCCTGCGCAAGCTCTTTCAAAGTTGGATCAAGCATGGTACCAATGTACCGGATCCGTGACGGTCGTCTTGCAGGAGAGCGCCCAGCGCTTTGAGGTTGTCTTGCGTAGCTCGAGGTAGTCGCTTCACAGCTGTCGGTGGTATCACGACCGTCGGGTTTGCAATGCAATGGCGAAACGAACCAAGTACGTGCAGATTCGCTCGAGGTGAGCTCTCCCGCGGGCGCGTCGACGCCACGACATGGCTCTCGCTGACTCTTACCCTTGCGATCTCCGCTCCGCTTGTATCGTATGCAGAAGGCCCAGCTCGTGACCGTTGACTTTATGAACCCTGATCGATGAGGCTTTCGTACTGGTTCCGCTGGTGAGCTTGTGCCGGTGGGACGATCACGCTACGTTGAGTGATTGAGCGAGCTGCGTACTCAGATTAGGACATGGCGTCAGGAATCCCTGTACCCCGGCCGTCGCTGCGATCGTCGAGGCAGTTGCCCAGTTCTAGTGCATACAAGTGCGGAGGCAGGGACGGTGGTGGATCGAAGACGTGTCGGAGGTAGTTGGTCGATCGTCGAGTTCAAAGATGTGGACTTGATCCCTACGGCGATGGCGTACGTACGGTGCGACAGCACACCCCTTTGTGGTTGGGCTTCGTTTCGATCAGAGGATGGATGCGGTGCAATCGAAGTCGTCACAGCGTGATCGTGGTCTCTTGCTTCAGCGGCCCTTGAGCCTTGAATGATTCGCTGGTGGGTTTCACCGAGAGTACGTTGTAGGGTCTGCTGCGTATGTGGGAAGCAAGCAGTGATCGTTCTCTGTGACAGAACGTTAGCTGGACAGCGTGAGTAGTGATGGTCTGCTTCCGTAGACCGCACGTGGGCGATCAACGCAGTGCTTGTCACGGAGAGTAGCTGTGAGAGTACGCTCCACCACGAAAGGTCAACCATCAAGCGCGACCTTCCATACGCTGATCGCTTACGATGCCACGTGCTTCGAATCGGCTCTGGCCGGATCGGTTCGTGAGGGTCGAGCGTCACTCGCCCTCTCTAAACCTGTGAGCTCGCACTACTCCCCCACTTGAGGGAGTGACTCGGGCAGTTTCGGTTTCTGTGGACCGTTACCGCGTCGGTAGATGAGCATCGATCGATCGAACTCAATGACGATCGAACCATCTTGTTTGAATCCAGTGGTGTGTACGGTGACTACGCCGACCGTGGGTCTACTCGCTGAGGCACGCACGCTGAGCACCTCTGACTCGGAGTAGATGGTGTCCTCTTCGAAGACCGGGTTTGGAAGTTTTACTCTGTCCCATCCGAGGTTAGCCATGACGTTTTGGGAGACGTCGGTTACGGATTGACCTGTCACGAGCGCCAGGGTTAGCGTCGAGTTGACGAGCGGTCGTCCGAATTCGGTCTGCGAAGCGTAGTACCGATCGAAATGAAGTGGTGCTGTGTTCTGTGTGAGGAGTGTGAACCATGAGTTGTCGGTCGCTGTGATCGTGCGGCCGAGTGGATGTCGGTAGATGTCACCGACCTTGAAGTCCTCGAAATAGCGACCAGTCCACCCTGCTACCTCTGTCACGCGTCCTCCTTTGGTAGTGCAGTACTCGTCAGCGTAGGGACTCACGGGTGCCTTTTTGCGCAGCGACAGAGCAGATTGGACGCGTACCGCTGAGGAGCAATGCCTCGCCGGGTCTCCTCCTATCGATCGGATCGCTCGGGACCTCATCGTGGAGTGTCTGACGCACGGTCGCAGCTGTGAAACGTGCTCGTGTAGCAAAGGAGGCACGTGCCGCCCGGGGCACAGTAGCCTTTGTAAGTAGAGGACCTGATCTTTGAACGTTCGAACTCTCAACCGTCTCGTCGGATACCTCATGTCACGACACTGAAGTGCTCTTTGGGTTCAGGTGGGACCTGAACGCGTGGGGCATGGGCCGAGGCTTTGATGCAACACGAGCGAGTATGGTTCGCCCTCGGGTCGGTACTTGGAGCACGCTGGCGAAGTGAGTGGCGCTTGTAATCCTTTGACCTTGATGCTTTGGTCACCCAAAGACTCGGATCGACCCGAGGCTTTGGTGCCGCCATTGGAGATAGACCTTGGTCTCTGAGAAGAGTTCGGCGATCGATGGCACAGTAGCTTCGAAGTGAGGTCGCAACGTGCTGCACTTGTTCGCTCTGTTACTGTCTCGGCGCGAGAAGACCGCGAGCACCTTTGCCAAATAGACACAGAGCGAGCCGTGGGCGCTAGGTACGCGCTTGGGCCTGACGGGACTGCTGTTACAGCCGGCATGGATGGATGCGATCTTCGATGCACAGGGTCAACAACGTAGGGTTGCGTAATGAGTTGACGATGTGGCTACCGCATTGGATCAATGCTCTTTGGAGCCTTGGAGAGACGCTCATTGGTTCCGAGAGGTTCGTGAAGATTGGTGTTCTCGTCGAGACAAGACGGCATAAGATCGCAATACTCATGCCAGCGGTGCCCTGAACGCTCCGTTCTAAAGGTTTTGTGATGGTTGTGATCCTTCCCGAGATTCCCAGTATCTGAGTTTTGAGGTCGAGGGGGTAGTAGCGTCGAAGAGTTGCGATGGGTTGGTCGATTAAACAGAGATCGACATCGCATCGTGTGGTGAGTAGTGCCCTCACTTACAATCACGTCACTTGACGTGTGATCGTCGAGGGATTGAGCCGTACGCTTCAGAGGAAGGGAGGGGAAGATGGGGAAACTAGATGGAAGAATCGCCCTCGTTACCGGCGCCTCGTCAGGAATCGGACAGGGAATTGCGGTTGCGTTTGCGCGAGAGGGAGCCGATATTGCAGTGGTCGATCGCATGGAGGAGCTTTATGCCCAGGAGACCTTGGACCGAATCCAAGCTTGCGGTAGGCGATCGCTCTTCATCCAGGCAGATGTAGGTGAGGAAAAGAGTGTGGCCGCCATGGCTGAAATGGCTCTCAGTGAGTTCGGTCGGGTCGATGTACTTGTCAACAATGCCGGTATTTTCTCCGAGGATCTCTTGGAAGAGATGAGCGTAGAGGTCTGGGATCACGTCCTGAGGACGAATCTTCGGAGCGTATTTTTGTGTACTCGGGCGTTGATTGGACAGATGCTTGATCGTGGAGATGGTTGCGTCATTAATATTGCGTCGCAGTTAGCGTACATCGGGGGAGTCTCGGCGTCTCACTACGTAGCGAGTAAGGCCGGGATGATCGGTCTCACAAAGTCGCTAGCACGAGAGGTTGCTCATCGCGGCGTGCGCGTCAATGCGATCGCTCCGGGACCAGTTGAAACGCGGCTGCTCGAGGCGGAGTCGGAGGCGTGGCGAAGTGCGAAGCTTGCGGAGCTACCCATTGGAAGGTTTGGGCGTGTCGATGAGGTCACTCCGACAGCAGTGTTGCTCGCTTCTGAGGACGGTTCGTACTACATCGGAGCGACTCTCGGTCCAAATGGTGGAGACGTGATGCTATGAGAATCGTCGACGCGTTCTGTACGCAAGTATCATCGGGATTTTTTCGCGATGATCAGCAGGCGATTCGACTCGGTGCTGGTCACGATGGCTTTCTCTACTCTGGCACTCCGACTACCCCCGGATTCTCCAAGATTCGAGAGGCCGGAGTAGCGTTTTCGATCCTTTTGATTCTCGATGATGGCCAGATTGCAGTGGGGGACTGTGCGGAGGTTCAGTATGCCGGAACGGGCGGTCGAGCAGCGCTGCTCTCTAGAGGGTTGGTCCTCGATCAGCTTGAAGGGGTTGTTCTCCCTGAACTGATCGGTCGTGAAGTAGACAGATTTCGAGAGCTTGCGGAGTGGGTGGAAGGACTCCGTATCCAATCTGAGCCTCTCCTTACCGCGTTACGATACGGTGTCTCACAGGCGATCCTGCACGGAGCTTCGCTTGCGGCGCGTACCACTATGGCTGAGGTGGTACAGAGAGAGTACGGCATTGAGGGTGAGATTACGGCTGTCCCGATCTTTGCGCAAACAGGTGATGACCGCTATCTCAACGTTGACAAGATGATCGTGAAGGAGGTCGATGCTCTCCCACACGGATTGATCAATGAGGTGGACTCCAAGCTCGGTCGAGATGGGGGAATCCTGCTTGACTACGTTCGCTGGGTAACTGGTCGAATTAGCTCACTTCGTCAAGATGAGACGTATCTGCCGAGGCTTCATCTCGATACCTACGGCACGATCGGTCTTGCGTTTGACAGTGATCTTGCGCGCATTGCGGATTACTTGTGCGAGCTGAAAGTTGCAGCAGGTGCACACGAGCTCTGGATCGAGCATCCTATTGATGCAGGCTCTCGAGATGCGCAAGTAGAGACCTACGTCGCGCTTCGGAATCGGCTTCGCAAGAGTGGGGTAGAGGTCGCTCTTGTGGTTGACGAATGGTGTAACACGCTCGAGGACATCGACCTATTTACGGCTGCCGACGCAGCCGACGTCATCCACGTCAAGACGCCCGACCTCGGCGGAATCAATAAGACCGTTGAGGCCCTCTTGATGGTTCGACAACGTGGACTACGTACGTACTGCGGCGGAACCTGTAATGAGACCGACCTCTCTTCACGGGTAAGTACTCATGTTGCGATGGCTTGCCACGCCGATCAGATGCTTGCGAAGCCGGGTATGGGGGTCGACGAAGGTGTGATGATCGTACGAAACGAGATGCTACGGACGCTTGCACTTGTGAAGCGAACGAAGACGTTGGCGGACGAGGCGAAGCGATGAGCCGCCGTCCGCTCGACGACGTTCGAATCCTTGCGATTGAGCAGTACGGTGCGGGACCATTTGGTTCACTGCAGCTCGCTGATCTTGGCGCCGAGGTCATTAAGGTCGAGGACCCTCGTTCAGGGGGCGATATCGGTCGTTACGTCGTTCCGCAGCAGAATGACGAAGACAGTATTTTCTTCGAGTCGTTCAATCGAAACAAGAAGAGTTTAAGTCTTGATCTCTCATCTCATGTGGGTCGAGAGGTCTTCGAGGATCTCGTTCGCGTGAGTGATGTGGTCTTCTCTAATCTCAGAGGCGACGTCCCTGCGCAGCTTCGCATCCGATACGACGATCTTCGCCACCTCAACCCAGCGATCGTCTGTTGTTCGTTGACTGGGTATGGAATGACCGGACCTCGGTGCGAAGAACCGGGCTACGACTACGTAGTTCAGGGCCACTCGGGGTGGATGGACCTGACCGGTGAGCCTGATGGTCCACCAACGAAGTCGGGGCTCTCACTCGTGGACTACTCCGGTGGATTAGTCGCAGCTATCTCGATCTTGGCGGCTCTGCACGCCGCTCGTCGTGATGGAGTTGGTAGTGACTGTGATGTCAGTCTCTTCGATACTGCGATCTCCATGTTGACCTATCCTGCAGCTTGGGCGTTGAATGGAGAGTTTGTGCCGGAACGTACGCATCACTCCGCTCATCCATCAGTCGTTCCGTTTCAGGCCTTTGAGTCCATGGATGGTTGGTTTGTCGTTGCGTGTCCGAAAGAGAAGTTCTGGCGTAGATTGGTCGTGGCGATTGGGCGGTCAGAACTAGCAGAAGATCCGAGATTCGATGGCTTTGCTGGGAGGCGTGAGAACGCCGGCGAGGTCTTGCAGATACTCTCTGATACCTTCGTTCAGCGCCCGACTTCGTATTGGCTCGCGATGCTTCGTGAGGCTCAGGTGCCGTGCGGACCCGTCAACACCGTCAGGGAGGCACTTGCGGATC
>JAJYZP010000102.1 GCA_021799875.1 Actinomycetes bacterium
TCAGGTTTGATACCTCAGGATCGAACTCCTACTTAGAAGAGTCCGCACTCACCACCCATGAGAGGACCCGCCGCTCGAACCGTTACTGAGTCGGTTGAATATCGGACAGACCCCTCTCATTTGTGAACAGAAGTCTTCGGCCAGGCTCGTGAGGTTCGGCGTACCGAGACCGCTTCCCGGATTGAACTTTGCGCCAGACGAACCGGTGTAGAAGAAGTTGCCATTAGAGAAAGCAGCGTCGTTCGGTACCGTGGCCGTACCAGTGACCTTGTAGTACTGGCGACCAAAGAGCGCATTCGAGTCGAGCGGGGTAAATGGAGAGTTACTACCCGCAGCGAAGGAGTAGATACTCGGATTCCAAAAACCAACTCTCGTATTCAACAAACTATCGATCAGAACGGTCGCGCCGTTGAGCTGTGGTGCCGCAAAGCTCGTTCCACCTAACTGCACATATGAAGAGCCGAAGACGCTTTGGAACTGCGGGTCATAGACCACGTATCCGGTCTGTGGATCTGCATTGACGGCAAGATCCGGCATGGCTCGCCCGATCGATCCGCTCGCAAGCGTCGGCGCTGTCCCTACGGTAAGCAGGGGTTGTGCGGTGTAGTGAAAACCGAACGGCAACCGCAGTCCGTCAACCGTCTTGAACTGCGTCGAGGTGAGGAACTGTCGAGCTTGATAGGTCGAACTCACTAACTGCTTTTGGTAGCTCGGCTCAGAGAACACGCTCGAGAAGCCACCGCCTGAACCCGTGACGATACCGTTCGAGGGAGTCACCGTTTTCTGCTCAGAGGTGAAACCAAATGCCTGATATGCCGGCACCAAGTAGCTCCAGTTCCAGGTCATCTCCTCGGGGATCGTAACCTGAATCGAACCGGTCGGAGTGCCCTTTGCATTCGTCACGGGGTAGGCGGGCTGCGTTCCGGCTACCGTCGTGCCTCCGGCGGCCGTGACATAGGGGCTATCTCCCGGATTGTCGACGGCAAGGTTCGTCGAGGTAGCGTCCCCGGTTGCGTCATAGGCAGCCTGGTCTCCTGAGGAGACAAAGGCCGATTGGCCCTGAGCTGCAGCCTCGAGGAAGGCCTCGTTGAAGGCCGCAGCGTAGCCCGACGACTCGGTGAAGTTATTGACCGCTTCTTGAATGGCAGTTTCGCTCTCACCCCAACTCGCCGAGAGCGATGAGGCGGTATTCGCCGACGCAGCCGCAAAGAAGGCATCGACGAACCCGTAGTCGGTGTTCGGGGCCTGGTAGACCTCGATATTGGCCTGTGGTGCAATTGCGCCTGACTGCTCGACATCCAGCGTGGTCTCGTCTGAGCCCGCATTCAGGCTCACCGGACCGGCGCCGCCATCAACGTTCATAAGGGCGATTCGATTCTGCTTCGTCGCCAAACCAAGGGTATTGTTCCAAAAGTACTGTGGCACCGTTGGATCGACACTTGCGAGAGTAATAATGCCGATCGTCTGGTTCTGTCCACTCGCCCCTAAGCCATAGAGCGGGGACAAGTTATAGTGACTCTCAAAGAACGAGGGCAGGAACGGCGTCTGCAACACTGAGCTTGAGCTTGAACTAGACGGGGCTGCCACGGCTGGATTGCCAAGGGCAGGTATCGAGTCCGAGACGAAGGGCTGGTAGTTACTGAGCCCAAGAATAGCCACGACGTTCTGAGCGAGAGCCGCAGGGAGAAGTGGATTCGTGGCACTACCATACACGGTCTGCGTCTGTTGCTTCGAACCACCTAGCCCAGGAGTTGGACTAGTCACGACGTAGTTCTTGAGCTGTACCCCGAGCGCTTGGTCGTATGCAGCGGCTGTCCCCGTTGTCGTCACATCTAAATTATCCGCATCGACGTTCGTCACGTGGATGTGATAACTCGAGAGAAAGCTCGTGAGCTCTTGAATAAAGCTGACCGGTTGCCCAAACTGTTGAGCGAACTGCTGTGTGTTGAGGTAGAGACCTCCCCAGCCCCCGGTAACGTCGGCTTCCAAGGTTGCCAAGTTCGGAGATTTCAGAATAAAGGAGACCGTTACCGGCGTCTGTGAGGCCGTGATCGAAACGGACGTGGAGTTGGCAATCACTCCGGCGGAGATTCCTTGAGGAACGCTCACACGACCCGGTGCAACCGACGAGGTGGACGGCGATGCGGACGCAGTACCGGCAGCAGCTGCCAACAGTAGCGTTGAAGTCGCAGTAAGCGTCAACGCCGCATTTCGAAATCGGCGAGAGCTTCTCTTTCTCTTCATGGTCAAACCCAACCTTCTCTCTTTGATTTAGGGTTGCTTGCACTGTATCAAAGAATTCGACCTTTTGTCAGCCAGCGAGTGGTATTCAATACGGCACTCCACCTCAACCTCGAGTATCCACGACCTACAAAAAGCTTGCCCTAGTCGGGAACCAGTACAGTTACCGTCTGCGCCGAGGTTGCGATGAGTGACGAACCGCTGACCGAAGGCGTCGGGAAGGAGTTGGCAATCGCTCCAAGCGCATAGCTGTGCACCACGGTCCCGTTCGCCGGATCGATCTGAAACAGAGCCCCCAAGCTCCTCGATATCGACCAAACGAAGCCGCCAGCCACGATTGGCGGGCCACCAGCGATCGCCTGCGTCCACGTTGGCCGGATCTCTCCGGTTGAGGAGATGTCGACCCGAAGCAGACCCTTGGAGGCACAGGGAAGAAAGACCACGCTCTGGTCTTTTCCGCTGATAACGGCCGCTCCGCCATAGTCACCGCAGAGCTCTCCAGTGCGCGTGACCTCACGAGCGACGCTCGAACCATTGTGCAGCCGATTGTTGAGATCGATAGGAACCAGATATCCAGTGCCCTCTTTCCCTACCTGTAACACAGAGCCGCCCCTACCCACGTCTGGGAGAAGAATAGGAGCGCCAGAACCGAGATCTAAGTCCCTGCGCGACAGCTCAGCGAAATCTGCGGGGTAAAAACTTCCCAAGACGGCAAGTTTCGGAGAGAGCCGTAGCACGGTATTCGATTGGTCGTAGACCGTCGTCGATGATCCATTACCTGAGGTAACCCACAGTGCGCCAGATCGATCGACGATCGGGGCAGCACCCCCCATCCACAGAGCGTCTTGATTGCCCGCACCATGGTTCATGACATACATGGTGTGACGACCGCTCGCAGCTTGAACCGCCTCGACAAAACCATGGTACGTTCCACAATCTCCCCAGTTTCCACCGAAGGAGACCACGATCTCACCTTGGTCGATCGTCAACGCCGCCCGCTGCAGTTCAAATCCATCGAAGGAGACCTTGGAGAAGCCTGGAGTTCCATAAGGAGGATCGAGGGTCACCTCAAGCTCAACGCGCCGAGTCTTTAAGTTGACGCCAATCAAGTGGTGGCTCAAGAAGCCGTTGGCTCGTGTCGCCGCTACAACGAAGATTTCGTTTCGCTTAATATCGATCACTGGAGTAGAGGTAATACCCAGATAGGGAGAGATGTCGCCACAGATCCCATCTCCAACGACCGAGACCGGTTGTGCTAACTGGCGCGACCAGAGCATGGTCCCTGAGTGAAGATCGAAGGCATAGAGATAATCTTCCTCGGTCGCAACGTAGATCACCCCCTGATCAACCAATGGCTCACCGTAGATCTGACCTCGAAGAGCGTTCGAACGCCATGCAACCTTTAGCTGCGCAGGCCACGGTCTCGCTGACGAACGAAGGCCGTTGCCGGAGAGTGCACCGTGATACACAAGCCAGTTGGCGGACGGTGTCAAATGCTGAGACGTTTTCGCTCGCAGCTTTCTTCGGAGCACCTTGGAGCGAGTGAATGGCACACGAGTGGACATCGATTCGGCTCCAGTACTGGTCCGCATCGACAGGGAGGTTGCATCGAACGACGTTGCGGCGACGATCGAGCCTTCAGTTTGATGTCCTCGCGCACCCTCAGATGAGATCGCTCTGGCCCCCTGCACACGGTACGCTTCGGTGCTCGTCTGTGCTCCAAGGACTCCTAAGCCGATCAGTGCAACGATCCCGAGAACGGAAGCACGTCGGGAGAACCTCATCATCGATCCCTGCACCAACGCCCCATCACAGTTACCAGCATCACCAACTCCTCCTTCCAGCGATGTCCTACTTCCTTCACCACCACTGAGCAACCATGCTGAGCGCCTCGTTGGCCTATCGGCATCCAGAAACCGGCATCACGGCAGACCTGAGAGACATACAGGGACCTCCTATCTCGACCGAGTTACCGCTCCCCCTACCGTAGCTCATCCCGCAAGGTACGCACAGATGAAGCGTTGAGGGCTGGAGCCTCTGGAATCCTCGAACGCCCACTGAGTTGGCAAACATAGGACATCTCTGCTTTCGAACGAGATCTCTCACTCAGCATCTGAACGACGAAATAGGAAGCGCCGCAGACTCGTGGCACTGTGAGGTTGTTACTCTTCGCTCAAATCTCGATCTGAATGTAGCGTGCCCTTCGAGGACTCCGAGCGTTAACGTCCCTCGTCAGCTTTGAGAGTGGTGTGCAAGCGTGGCAAGTATTGCCCGAGCAATCAGTCGATCTCCAAGGGGCGATGGATGAATATTACAGATGAAACGGCCATCGGAGCTGTTAGCACGGTAGCGAATCTGGAGGCCGGCTGCGCATTGGTCACCGCCATAGGGTGCCGACGCCGAAACAAATGCACCAAAGCCGTCGGCGGTCCAACCTCCAACCGAGCGCACCGCTTGATCGATCACAGTATTGATCTCTTCGGTACTGCGGGTAGCGAGCCGGCCGTTGATAAGGAGCGGATAGTAGTCCAGCGCAACGATCGGACCTCGATATCCGGCGACGGCTCGAATCTCATGAAAAATGATATCGAGATTTTTGTGTAGCGACGTGGCAAGCCGTTCCCGTTCAGCGGCACTGGAACACTGTGCTCGAGTCGTTAGCTGACAGAGTCGCAGGTCGTTCGCACCGATATCGATAGTAACGAGCTGGGTCTGGGGGTGCGATCGAAGATAGTTCACTGCGAAGCCAAGCTGGGAACCTGTGTAGTGCACGTGAAGCGGCCAAAAGCTCCGGTACCCACCGCCGTGACCCATGAAGTTCTCGCACCGGTTACTCGGAGCCCGAGGATCGATCATCGATGCACTTGTCTCGCCTGGGCAGGACGCGTTCACGAGCTTCAGATGCAGGGCATTGGCCACGTCGTTCGCGTAGCTCCGAAAGTGAGCCGGATCATCGTACCACGAGGTACTTGGATAGGTTGGGAGAGCCTGCAGCGGGACGTATCCGAAGGCTATGGAGTCACCGAGAGCCAGATAGCTTCCCTGAAGCGGGAGCGACGTGGCCCCTGCAGCGGTTGGAGTGAGGGTAAGTATGAACTGAACCGCCAAAACCAGCAGCGCTGCAAATCGGAGAGACGGGCCAAACCAACCCTTCATCTCTGTGCAACGACGACCCAGGCATCGAAGAACCCGGAAGTAACCAGTGTCGTGCAACCGATGCAATCCTTCTCCTCCGTCACGACCCTCCACGATACGGTCCCAAACTGAAGGAACCCCAAGCCTCATCATCTGATCTTGCGCATCACCCGTGCTCTGACAAACGTGCAATGCGCGCTCTCTTGTACTTCGACTGCTTGCGTTACTACCACAAACCATTGATCACTTTGGCGCCGCAGCCGAGCTCTACCCGCTCACCCACCTTGCCACCGCGATTCACTCATGCGAAACCAAATCAACGCTCCCTCACAAGAACCGTCTTCATCAACAACGCTCGCCACGAGCACGTGGCTCCAGTTCTGTGATCGAACAACGCAAGTCTCGTTCTCTGAGACCGCTGTTGCTCGGGTTTCAAATCAGAGGGTTCGATCCTGCGGTGCATCGAGCCCCGACGCTCAAGTGTTGTCTGCACCGCTACACCTAGCTCCTTGGTCGGTCTCGCTACGCGTCACTGTAGCCAGTAGCCACCGATGAAATAAAGGTGCCGATGAGTCCGTTAGACACTGGGATAAGTATTTCGAGTCGACGAGGGAGATCTCTATGTCAAAACTGCAAATCATCGTTGGTAGTACTCGCCCCACCCGAACCGCTGACGCCGTCGTACCATGGGTCATCGAACAG
>JAJYZP010000028.1 GCA_021799875.1 Actinomycetes bacterium
CCCGCGTTCACATATCCCGGCGACCCTAACGATGGATCCTGCGCATGCTCAGCCACGATCACTCCGAGCCGATGGCTCCAACTCAGCGCATCCCTCATCAACAGCGCAGAGGGAACAACTGATCCGTCATCGCTAAAGACCTCAACACCACAGTCCCAAAGCGAACGAAAATCAACGAGCCGCTCTCCTTCACGCTCCATAGTCACACACGCCGCCTGAACCACCTCAACCGGCAGCGTACGAAAGAGCTGCCGAGCTTGGAGTACTCGCTCCATCCGATCAACCGGAGGATTGGTATTGGCTAACGCCACCATGGTCGTAAAGCCACCGAGAAGGGCACTCCGAGTAAGACTCTCAGGACTCTCGTCGAGCCCAGCTCCCGGCAGTCGCGTGTGCGTGTGGAGATCGACGAAGGAAGGCCCAATCCAAAGCCCGCTGCAGTCGAACTTCCTCAACGACGGAGGTCCCTTCACCTCCGCTCCTACGGCCTCGATCCGATCGTCGACGATCACGACGTTCACCGGACCTCTCGAGGGCTCGCTGACCAAAGTGGCATCAACTAAAACCAAACCATCCACCATCGGCGCTACCCCTCCAGACGTCGCGGCACACGCTACCGCAAGCGTCGACCACGAAAAGCGTTCACTGATAGTAAGTCTCTCAAGCTAAACCGTACGAGCACCTTACAATACGCCAGATTGAAACTCGCTCGGCACTACCAAGGTCACCTCAGAAGATAGCCGCAAGAAGAGACATCCTCGCGCCCCACCACGAGGAGCCGCCAACCACGACAGCGAATGCCTCCACGCTCGATAGCACGAAATCTAGAAAGCAACCGACCGCTACTCAGATCAGCGAGAGCAATACGCCCCGATTAGCAATCACCGTCTCCGTACTCCCCAAGCTCACATATTTAAGGCTACACAAAACAAATGGGCGGCACTAGGTGCCGCCCATTCCAGCGAAGCGCTGCCCGTTATCTATTGATAGGACGCTTCCGAACGAAGAAACCGTACAGAACCGATCCCACAAAAATAGGGATCAATATCAGATAGGTTAGATCTGCGCCGGATTGCGTATGAACGATGGTACCGAACAAAACAATCTCCTCCTTCCGCTCCTGAAATACAGTGAGAATACAAGTGCCTGCAGTGAGCTCTCACACACTGCAGGCACGACTTGAGTTCCTAAGCGATCACGTAGTAGATCACAAAGAACACAATACTCAAGAGAGCGAAGAAGTTCATGTAGAACCCGAGTCCCTCAAGATTAGCTCTAAAGCTCTCGGCAGCCGGAAGACTCGAAAGTCCTAGACCACCGTCTTGCGCAAACTCACGCTTCGCTCGAATTGATTTCACAAGCAGCGTCTCAATCCAGTACGCAATCAAGACCAGGACCACCGCATTCACTGGCGCGAATGCAATGTACACCCCTGCATATCCACTCGTAGACGGTGTGAACGGAAGTCTCGTCAAAGACCAAATCTGGAATCCTGCAGAGAGCAAGATCAGAAATAGCGAGAAGACAGCCGAAACTTGCCAGTCCACCACACCACCCTTGCGTAGCCGACGAGCTCCAAGGGAGTTCGACACCGCCGCAACGATAGCCATTACTACGATCAGCGTACCCAGGATCGCTGACGCAGTAACGCCACCTGGATCCCAAGCATTGTTCGAATTCAACGACCGGAGGTAGAAGTAAGCAAAGGCAATACCACCGTAAGCAGTAGCTGTAACAGCAACCGCAGAACGAGAGGCCGTCCACAAACCACCTAACGACGCATCGTGATAGTAAGCCTCTTCATCGATAACTGGCTTCTCATCTAAGTTTGCAGCCATTTAACTCTCACTTCCCACTACGACGGGATCAAGATCCGCAATTGGACCGGCATTTGGGTTACCGTACTCATACGGACCTGACAACACCACCGGGATCCGCTCGAAGTTCTCCGCCGGAATCGGAATGTTGACCTGCCACTCCATGCCGCGCGATTCCCAAGGATTCTTGGGACTCGCTGGGCGGGAGACGACCAACTGCCAAACAAAGGTGACAACGAAGAACGCCAAGGAAAGCCCAAGAACGTACGAAGATATAGTCACCCACTGGTTCAAGCCCTGCAACCTCGTCGCGTACTCAAATACTCGTCGTGGCTGGCCGAGGAAGCCAACGATGAAGAGCGGAATAAACGTCGAGTTGAAAGCTATGAACATTGACCAGAAGTGAATCTTGCCAAGCTTCTCCGAAAGCTTTATACCGAAGAGAAGCGGCGTGTAGTAGTACACAGCGCCCATGACTGCAAACATCAACTGACCCATGATGGTGAAGTGGAAGTGAGCCATAACGAAGAAGCTTCCGTGGATCAATGCGTCCACAGGAACGTCAGAGTTATAGACACCGGTAATTCCACCCCAAAGGAAGTTGAAGAAGACCGCCAGCATGAACAGCATCGGAACCGTGAACCGAACCCGAGCACGCCAGATAGTTCCCATGCCTACCAGGTAGAGGAACCCCGTCGGGATAGAGATCAGCTCGGTCGAGAGCATGAAGAGCGGACGCATATCAGGATTGATACCCGAGTTGAAAAGGTGGTGCTGCCAAACGAAGAAGCTCAGAACAGCAACACCGATCATCCCTGCAGCCGATGTCTTGTACGCGAAGATCGGCTTACGACAGAAGACCGGAAGAATCTCCGTCGTCAAAGCAAATCCTGGCAGAGCTAGCAGGTACACCTCAGGGTGACCGAAGAACCAGAAGAGGTTCTCCCAAAGGAACGGACTACCCCCGTGCTCTCCGTAGAGCATCGAGGTCTGAACGGCACGATCGAGGCCGAGAACGTACAGACCGTCGATCAACACTGGCACCGAAAGAAGCATGGTGAACGCAGTCGTGATCATACCCCAAGCAAAGACCGGCATCCGACTCCAGCGCATTCCTGGAGCCCGATAGTTGATAATCGTTGCCACCATGTTGATGGAAGCAAGAATCATCGAGAAACCCATCATCGCAAAGCCGTAGAGATAGCCGTCCTGGCCTACACCACCCTGAATAGATAGTGGCGCATAGCCGGTCCATCCAGTCTGGAAGCCGCCTTCCCAAAGCGCAGACAACAACGCAAAGAAGGCAGGGATCGTAAACCAGAAAGAGGCAGCCTCAAGGCGAGGGAAAGCCATCTTCTTCGAACCGATCATCAACGGGATCAAGAAGTTTCCGAAAGGACCCATCACGATCGATGTCATCATCATCATCATCATGGTTCCATGTTCACCCACCACTTCGATGTAGGTTGCAGGTCCCCAGATATGATAGGTCGGCGACAAAAGCTCCGTTCGAATAGCCAGAGCAAGCAGTCCACCGATGAAGAAGTAGAACAACATGCCAACCAGGTACTGCTTACCGACGACCTTATGGTCGGTCGAGTAAGAGAAGTACTCCATGAAGGGATACTTGTCCTTCTTCTCAGCTAGCGGAACTTCGCGCCCCCAGAGCTTCGCTATTGGATAGTTCAGGGCACCAAGTCCCGCAAACCATCCAACCGTTCCAAATATAAATCCCAACAACATCGCAGGATCGTTCGAGCCGCTATTGACTATCGAGGGATAGTGGCCGGCAATAGCATTACCGAGCCAGTGTCCAAAGAGATAGCCAATCGCAGCAGCGATCGTACCTGTGATGAAGTTGAGCCGATACCGACTGCTCGGTGCGGCAGAAGCCCCACCAGCGTCGCCCGACCGACCTACGCCGGTCGATTGCGACATGTCAATCGCCATAGTTCATTCCTTCCATAAGGTTCAACAGCAATTTGTTAACAGTACGTCTCAGCATCGAAAGCGACTAGGCCTGCGATGAGTTGAAGTACTGTCCACCAACAACATTATCCTTAGGCAAATAGCTCGTCGAGAACTTCGGCAACAACTTCGTCAAAGAGGCGTTCTGGGCCTCCATCGAGTGCGCCCAACTGTAGAAGCTACTCTGAGAGACCACGTGTCCGTAGTTGTACATGGCACCGTGCCAGATACCACAGAGCTCGTCACACCGGACCACAAACCTTCCGGTCTGCAGCGTCTTGGTATAAGCAACGTTGTTAACTTCCGGATTGGCGTCGGCCTTAACTCCGAGCTGATAGGCCCAAAAGTCGTGGATAACGTCCAAGGAGGTCACATCGAACTGAATCTCCGTATTGACAGGAAGATTAATCGAGGTCGTCTCCATGCCACCGAACTGTGGCCACCGATAGGTAAAGCGCCACTGCTGAGCAATAACCTGAACTATCAGGGTATGTCCAGCGTTGTTCGGCTTCCAGATCGGCGAAGGACCTTCACCCACACCGGCACCTGCGGGAGCAATCAGCTCATAGGTGCCGAACGCAGCCAGGCCAATAACCAAGATGCCGGTCAGCGTATACCACGTTGCCTGGATCTTTCGATTCCCCTTGACGTAGTAGCCATCTTCATGGGTTCCCTTGTCTCGGAACATGATGAGTGAGTATCCACCGTAGATCCAGACCATCAGCAAGACCGGAGCCGACAGCACCGTCAAGACCTTGAAGTCGAAGACCTGACCGGCAGCGGTCGTGGTCATAAAGCCCGGAGCCATATGCGGACCCCAAACGAACCACACCACGAGATCAACGATGACAGAGGCCACAAACCAGAGGGCGAAAATTCGCCCACCATGCTTGCGCGCTTCCGCCGCTGGCGAACCTACTTCATCTGACTTAATCGCCATTACTTCACCACCTGCACAAATCCAGCCATGTATCCAAGATTCTGCATCGGGCCACCATTACCCGTCAGAAAACCGAGGCCACAAGGTACGAAGCACTGCCAACGATAGTTATGCGTAGTGTTTCCCGAGTAGAACGTGAACTGAATCGTGTTGTGAGCCTCCGAGAGGTTACATGGACCCACGTTACAGAAGTTTTTGGCATTGCCGTTGACTCCATAGAGTGGAACCGTTACCCCCAACTGAGGGACCACAAACGTGTGCGCTACACCGTTTCCGGCCGAGCTATTGATGAGCGACACTGGCGTGCCGTTCAAACTCACTGCCCCACCTTGAACGCCTTGCACCTTACCCCAGACCTCATTGCGGAGCGGACCACCGCTATCGTACTCATAGATCGTCATATGGACGTGAGTACGCTCTGGGACCTTGAATATTGTCGTCTGATGATACACACCCTGTGCATCACGAACCCAGTATCCAACCCAAGTCGGATGAGGGCCAACACCAACGGCACCATCGACCTGCATCACCACATTCACCGTGTTAGGTTGCGATGATGCCGCCGTGGCCGCAATTGCTGGCGGGCTGGAACGAAGGTAGCCGAAGACTGCGAAAAGTATGACACCAATCGCAATGGCAAAACCTACGAACACAAACCCTGCCCGTGCTCCTTTCGACAACATAACCCCCTTTTCTTTGCCTAAAAACGCTGAGAGATTCAGCTAACCATGCTTACTGCTCGATGCAGACTGCTTGCGCAGTCCAAGGCGGAAGACAGTCCAAATCCATAAGGATGGATCAACGACTCCCTTCCGTCATTTCGGCCCACAGACGCAGACGGGGATTTCACGATCCCCGAACGATCCGCAAGACGAATCCCTGTCATGGTCCGATCCGGACCACCAAAAATCTTCGACACGACCGGACACTCGGTAGAGTGCCTCCTTGTCGAGTCACCAAACTCATGCAACTCCCGCTTCCCGATACTCAGCGTCACTGAAGCGGACTTGTCGTCTACGACCGAGATCGAAACAGCCTGTCGCGTTCTGCAGGCAACCGACAGCGCCAAACCGTTCGACCACGGAGCACGATACATCATTGCGCACTCTTCCGCAGGAGTAGCGAAACGTTACGACGAAGTGAGCTCTGAGAGAGCTGACCAATGACTTCGGAGACCACTCGGCCGGACGGACTAACAAAGACCGTCGTTGGAAGGCCGACTAGTTCGAAGGTCGATCGCAATGACTGCGTACTGTCGAAGGCTACTGGATACGTGACGCCTTTTGCCTGGAGAAACTTGATCTCTGAGGACCGCACGCTACCCTCATCGACACCCACGAACTTGACCTTGGAACCCTCTGCAGCAGCCTCTTTGGCGAGCATGGGCGTCTCTTTTTGACATGGGATACACCACGAAGCAAAGAAGTTGACGATTGCAGGATGACCCTGGAGAGCGCTCGAGTTCACAGTGACGCTCGAATTTGCCACGGATCCGAGCGAGAAGTTTGGTAACCGCTTACCGACCAGTGGTCCCGAACCGGTCGAATATAAGGTGGAGAGATTCCCAGCACTCGCAGCCTTGGTTACGCCAATGGACGCGTAGACCGCATAAACGATGAGCACAACTGCGGCCGTCAACAACAACAGCACCGCTACTCGGCGGCCTCCACCGCTTGTTCGAGGTCTCCCCGCTACGGGCTGACCATCTTGATTGAGCTTCTGCTCAGCCATGACGGACAAGGACGTCCACCCCCATGAAAACGAAGAGCAGCGTTAGGTAGGTAATCGAGTAGGAGAACACCCTCATCGCTACCTTGGGACTCTGAGTACGGTAGAGCCGAACCCCGTACCAAAGAAACACGATCCCTAGAAGAGACGCAGCGCCATCGTAGACAAGCCCCAGATGAGCGATCGGACCTAACGCTAAGGTCGCCGCTACCAAAGCAACGGTGTAGACAATGATTTGCTGAGCGGTGTGGCGGAGCGTCGCCACGGAGGGCAGCATTGGAACGTTTGCCGATGAATAGTCGTCTCGATAGCGGTACGCGAGCGCCCAGAAGTGCGGAGGCGTCCAGAGGAAAATTATTGCGAACATTAAGATCGCGGCGGCCGAAACATGGTCTTGCACCGCAGCCCATCCAACGAGCACAGGCACGGCACCGGCCGCACCCCCAATGACGATATTTTGCGACGTCGAACGCTTCAACCAGATCGTATAAATGAAGATGTAGAAGGCAGCAGCCGAAAGTGCAAGAACAGCTGAGAGAAGATTGTCGCCTAGATCGAGAATTGCGAATGCAACGACCTCGAGTGCTACTGCGAAGATCAAGGCGGCTTGCGGAGTCACATCCCCGGTTACGAGCGGCCGACCTTGCGTTCTCTTCATCATCGCATCGATATCGCGATCAAACCACATATTGACGGCGTTCGCTCCGCCGGCGGCAAGGGTTCCACCGACGACGGTGAGAACGATCTTGGAGATCGAGGGAAGACCACCCTTCGCTACGACCATCGCAGGGACCGTTGCGATGAGCAGGAGCTCAATAATGCGCGGTTTGGTTAGGGCAACATAACCCCGAACCTGTCTCATCATCGGAACAGAACGCACCGGTGCTACGTAGGACTCCATACAACCAGCTCTTTCTTAACTCACCATCGATACATCACGAAACTCTGTTGAACTGTATGAACTAACCTTACCCTGTCCGAAAAGTTAAGGAAGGGTTAAGACGTAATAGCGTGGAAAATTTCTCAGGCAATTCCAATCTTGATAGCTCGGTTACAGGCAACGGTGCACCCGCATCAACAACGGGATCCCTGATCAGGGCTCTGACTGCAAGCCTCGATCGAGCAACCCTTGGCGGTCTTTACCTCTCAAACCCGGTAAATATTCGCTATCTCACCGGATTCACAGGTTCCTACGCTCGCCTCTTCGTACCAACCTCAAAAGACTCTGATCCGATCCTCTTCACCGATGGTCGCTACCGAGACCAAGCAACTACCCAGCTCAGAGAGTATGGAGCGGAAAGAGTACGTATCGATCCAAAAGGCTCACTCAACGAGCTACCCGAACGACTGAGTAGCCTCGTCACTACGCTTTCTCAGCCAACTCTCGGGGTGGAGGAGAGATCGATTACTTGGTCGGAGCTCGAGATGGTCCGCCAGGCTGTCGGGGCGAAGATCGAGATCAAATCTGCTTCTCACTCGGTTGAGGAACTACGAAAGCGCAAGAAGCCAGAGGAGATCGCCCAGCTAAGACGCGCAGCGACAATAGGCGACCTTGCTCTCGCTGCCGTTATCGAGCAGTTGCCTCAAGGACACTCAGAACGAACCATCGCTCGACTCCTCGACAACACCATGCTTGACCTGGGAGCTGACGCTCCCTCCTTCGAGACCATCGTCGCATCAGGCCCACGAGCTGCTATGCCCCACGCCAGACCGTCAGATCGCACCATCACCCGGGGCGATCTCGTCGTCATTGATTTCGGAGCGACAGTCAACGGTTACCACTCAGACTGCACCCGAACCTTTGCAATCGGTACGCCAAACGAATCTCATGCAGCTGTGCTCAAAGCCGTTGTTGAGGCACAACGGCTTGGGGTATCGCTACTCGCTCCGACCATTTCGTGCGCAACGATCGACAGATCGGTACGAGAAGCTCTCAACGAGAACGGCTTGGGATCGTACTTTACTCACGGCCTCGGCCACGGTATCGGCCTCGAAATTCACGAGGCACCGTGGCTTCATGGTCGGTCCGGCGATGTACTCGAGCCCTCAATGGTCGTCACCATCGAGCCCGGAGTCTACCTACCTGGCGACTGTGGTGTACGAATCGAAGACTCTCTCGTTGTGACCGAAACTGGATATGAAGTACTCACGAAGGCGCCAAAAGATTGGATCATCGATTGATATGAATCCCATGATGGCCGCAGAAGGCAACTATGCTCTTCATAGTTCAATCGGAGGCATCGCTGCAGCTTCGCATCGCAGCCTTGTCAGCCACATCGAATCCGGAGACTTCAATGGCCACGACGACATCATCAAACGACTTCAAAAACGGCATGACCTTAGTCCTACCTGATGGGCTCTACACCATCGTCGAGTTCCAACATGTCAAGCCCGGTAAAGGTGGAGCGTTTGTTCGAACGAAGATCAAAAGCGTCCGAACCGGCCAAGTACTAGAACGCACCTATCGAGCGGACGAGAAAGTAGAACAGGCCATCGTCGAAAAAAGAGAGATGCAGTTCCTCTATCGAGATGGTGAACAGTATGTATTCATGGACATGACCTCCTACGACCAGCTCAACGTCGGCCCAGCCGCACTCGGAAGCGCTACGAACTTCATGAAGGAAGGAGACTCCATTACACTCTCGACCTACGAGGGTGAGGTAGTCGCCTCGGAACTCCCCGCTGCAGTGGAACTCACTGTAACGGAGACTGAACCCGGACTCCAAGGTGATCGGGTTTCAGGAGCCCGAAAGCCTGCGACGGTCGAAACTGGCCTCGTCTTGCAAGTCCCACTCTTCGTAAATGTAGGTGAAAAGATCAAAGTGGATACACGAACTGGCGAGTACCTTACTCGTGCATGATTCACAAGAATGACCAGCCAAGAGGTTCGCAGAATCGAACGCGAGAGGGTCCTGGCGCTTCTCTATCAGGCAAACGTTTTCGACCGATCAGGCACCGAGATTCTCGAGTCCCTGGACAGCCCGGAGAGCACGTACGTCAAGACGCGAATTGAGGGAATCTATGCTCACATTTCCGAGATCGATCGAGTCCTGGCCGACAACAGCCATGGATGGGAGCTCTCTCGCATGCCCCTCCTCGACTTGCTCGTCATGCGTTTTGCCGTCTACGAGCTCCTCTATGCTCAAGATCTATCAGCAGCAGTAGCTATCTCGGAGGCCGTAGAGCTAGCCAAACAGTATTGCTCAGAACAATCACCCTCATTCATCAATGGCGTCCTCGGAGGCGTTCTTACAAGTCTCGCACCACGTATCCAGGAATCAGGTTCGACCGCCACCCAACTCTCATAGAGTTCCGACACACCGGACTTGCGATTAAGCCAAGCGACCATGGTCGAACGAGCTCCGTTCCTTGCCGCTGCGAGACTGCAGCACAGCGAAGAGAGGCCGCAAACTTCCTTCGGCTCTCTGAGACACAAGAGAACGTCAAGGAACTACACGCCAAAGACGCAAGGGATTGAGAGATTGTTCCAGCTTGCAAGCTCACTTTCGATCCCAACCGCTCGTGGTGGGGCAGCTACATAGATATACGCCGATCCAGAAGGCACGTAGCGAACGATCCGCTCACCATCTCCGCAAGACTGCAGGAGAGGGTTTTGGAGCATCTGTTGAGTTCGTGCATCAGAATGTGATCTCACCACATGAGCCACCTTGCTCCGTTGCACTCGACCGCTGCAACCGTCCACAGGTAGCTTCAGCATCTGACAGGAGCTTAAGCGATACCAGACTCTCGAATACACCGAGGAATTCGGGGTGTTCGCCAACCCTAAAGGTCGCCACTCCCCGTCCAACTCATCGCCGCACACGGACTCGAACGCACTACAACGCATCGGCCAATCTCCTTGTCCAAGGACAGGCCGACCGATCTCCACCTCGGGCCCATCGGTCACCATTATCCTAGGATCTTAAGCAGCCTCCACCAAGGAGGGCCTGACCCCGAAGGGGACGCCACTCTGTGAAACGAGACGGTCGCCAGGGTTAGAGAAACAAAACATTCTCGGCATCTCTATCTCGTGGTTCCCAAGTGGCATCGCGAACTCGTACGCAGGTAACTTCGAGCAGACGAGTAACGGCCCTCTCCGTCTCAGACGTACAACGACCATAATCTCAACCCCTCGGCATCGACCAACACTCAAAGTCTCAACGGTAAAGGAGCAAGTAGTGACTCGTGCAGCACGACAACGGTTCTTGCCTACCGTTACTTTGAACGACCGCCCGGCACCTCAGTCCAGACCCTCAACTCGCATTTTAGGAAGGACTCTCAACTACGATCAACCTCGCTGAGTAGTCCGAGCTACATCGATGGAAGCTCACAGTTCTCTATCCCCTAGCGCCGGTGTCGAGAACGGGGATCTCAACCCTCCAGATGGACAACTACCACACTGCGCGTTACATCCCTGCTCAATCTCAACTTCAGTGACGGAAACAGATGAGTGACGGATAACTGAGACCGATAAAAGCTCCGGCCCATGAACCGTAAACGCCTCTACTCGTTCTGCAACGACAGGGAGGGGCTACTTCTTAATAGTAAGAATCCCCTTCGGAACGTTCGAGAGGTTGTAGTAGTGGAGCGGAGCGACGTTCATGCCAATCGATTTTGCGATCTTCTCAATTCCTGCGTTCCCAAGGTTTAAGTTCTTTTGCATCGCAGCAAACCGACCGAGAATATCATTTCGCAGTTTGACGCTCGTTCGATCTTTCGCGAAAGAGGTCACATATGCGATCAAGGCATCTGCATTCGGGAACGCCCACCGATAGTAGTCATTGATTACCGACGAGATATTCAGCTTGATCATTGCATTCGGTGGAGTTGTCTCTACGAGGGACAAAATATCTGAATTCACTACGGTACACTCTGCCTGATCTTGGGACAGTAAGGTAGCTCCAATCTTCGCGTTTTTAACCGGGTTACGTTCAATGGCTTGAAGAGCATCGAAAGCGTCCCGAATCGCCGTATTACACCCCAATAGGTCGTTATTAATCTGCGTGGCCTCAGAGCGTAGCTGCACCCTACGATCAGCGTTTGTCGTTGCCCGCGGAATATTCGTGAAGATAATACCGGCCACAAATATCACGATGACGACAACGCCCCAGCTACGAATGGTTTTTCGCTTCCGAGCCTCTTCGGCCAAGAGGGGATCGTTCATAGGATCTCTCCGACCATAACGCTGAGCGACAGCCATAACTCTCCAAGTCTCTAGATCTTCCGCAAAAGGCGGTCACAAACTTATCTCATAAGCCTACGTCCCCGAGGCTAACAATGCGCAAAGAGCGTTCACAGCAAGCTCATACCCGAGTAATCCAAATCCCTGGATCGTTCCAGAGACCACTGGAGAGAGTACCGATACATGTCTCCAAGGCTCCCGAGCCATGGTATTGGTTATGTGGAGTTCCACAACTGGTCGAGCAAAGTCCTTGAGCGCATCGGCTAGTGCCCAAGAGTAATGAGTCAACGCACCGGCATTGATCACGATACCGTCGAACTCAATTCGGGCCTCTTGGACGGAGGTCACCAGCGAGGACTCGCTGTTGGACTGAGCGTGTGAGAGAGCACGGCCATGAATCGTTGCGACGCGATCCGCTCGCTCAACGGCTTCCTCCAAAGTAAAGCTCCCATACCCGTACCGAATACCGAGTGAGTTCAGGTTCGGTCCATTAAGAAGCAGGATCTTTGACATCTCAGGACTCCTCTAAGACTTCGACAACGATTCGCTCGGGTACGTTTCGAACCACTTCGAGCCCTCCACTGCCGTCGAGCACAAAAGTCAGATCACCGTCCGCCTTCTTATCGCGTCGCATGAGATGGAGTAGGACCGCACGATCTGCCCAACTCGGCAACGTGTACGAAAGTCCGAAACTATCAACGATACGTTGATGCTCTGCCACTCGTTCAAGTGGAATCCGTCCCAACCTATATGCCAACCGAGCAGCAAAGACAAGACCCACCGCCACGGCTTCTCCATGTCGGATGTCGTGGTCCACGTTATTAAGACGGCTCTGTGTCTCTAGTGCATGCGCAAGCGTATGTCCGTAGTTCAGAAGTGCCCGGGCCGATCCTTCTCGTTCATCACGTGCCACCACTTCGACCTTTGTTCGTACACTACGCTCGACCTGTTCCTGTAGCCCAAGCTCAACTAAGTCATCGACCCCGAGAAAACGGTACTTTGCAATCTCTCCAAAACCACAGGCCCACTCGCGTATCGGGAGCGTATCGAGGAGATCGAGGTCGCAGATGACCGCCGAGGGCTGCCAAAATGCACCGACGAGATTCTTGCCCTCCGGAAGATTCACCCCAGTCTTGCCTCCGATCGCCGCATCCACCATTGCAAGTAGCGAACTTGCGACATTGATGTAGCGAACTCCTCGATGATATGTCGCAGCAACGAAGCCGGCTACGTCGGTCACAACCCCTCCGCCGAGCGCAACAATGGTATCGTGACGGCCAAACTCGTGACGCGAGAGCTGGGAGCTCACGGATTGAACTGTGGCCAAGGACTTGGCGCTCTCGCCATCATCTATCTGGATGAGTAGCACCTCACGCTCCAACTGCAACGTATGAGGAATCCCCGCTTGGGTCACTACGGCAACCTTCGAACTAGAGCTCCCCACGAACTCCTCAACACGCGCGCTTGTCCCACGACCAACCACAATCGGATAGCTTCGCTCGCCGAGAGCTAGCTCTATCTCGACTGGCTGTGATGATGGAACAGAACGACGCAATAACTCGGCGCGCACATCGCTCACAGAGCTCATATCGATCCGTCTCCTCTCGACCCACAAGACCGTTCCCGCAAGACAGTAAGGATGCGCTCAACCACAGTCTCACAACTCAGCCCATCGGTCACCTGTAACGTTGGAGCAACCGCCCTATATCCTGGCTCGCGTAGCGCTAGTGCCAGCTCAAGATCCTCTCGACAATATTGGGAGCCCAGTACCGGTCGGCTTTGGTCTCCTCGTAGTCTCCGAAGCAAGGTAGCTGGCGATGCCTGTAGCCAGAAAGAGTCAGCCGAGGACCTAACGAGTTCCTGATTCTGCTCTGCGAGCAACGTTCCCCCACCTAACGCAAGGATCACCGGACTCCTAATCGCCAATACGCGTCGAAGCATCACTTCCTCGTAGTGTCGGAATCGATCCTCACCTTCACGGGCGAAGATATCGGAGATTGACGATTGGCGCTCCTCAACGATAAGGGAGTCCAGGTCAAGACAGCGAACCTCAATCTCTCTCGCCAATATATTCCCCACTGTTGACTTCCCACAGCCCATCATTCCCACCAATGCGAGATGTCGTTGCAGGGATATCACCGTTGACCTTCCTCGCCGAAATCAGATCTGACTACGGATGCGTAGCTGACGAGGTAGCACCGAGATGACGCCGAAAACTCTCTACGTTTCTCGCAAGCTCCGCAACGGAATCACCACCAAACTTCCGCGCGAGCTCCTGTGCCAAAACCAGAGCCACCATGGTCTCTGCAACGACACCCATGGCCGGAACGGCCGTGACATCTGTTCGCTCTTTGAAAGAGACCGTAGAGTCCTTAGTCTGAACGTCTACAGTCTGCAATGTCGGCCGATTCAGGGTGGCAAGAGGTTTCATCCACGCAGTCACCTTTATCGGCTCACCGGTGGTCATGCCACCTTCGATCCCGCCCGAGCGAGACGTCTCGCGGTAGTACTCTTTCTTCGACTCACTCCAGAAAATAGCATCGTGTGCCATCGAGCCACGAACTCCTGCCACCTCGACACCATCGCCAATCGAAACTGCTTTGACGGCTTGAATGGACATAATTGCCTGAGCAAGCAGGGCATCTATCTTACGATCCCAATGTACGTGACTACCTAATCCAACTGGAACGCCGTAAGCAATGACCTCCGCCGCACCGCCGAGGGAGTCGCCCACCTTCGCCGCTGCGCGAATCTCATCCATCATCGCTTGCGCAACGTTCTCATCGAGACAGCGAACCTCAGAGAGATCGATCGTCTCCAGTTCTGAGAGCTCAGGGAGACGAGTTGCCTTAGACACTACAGGACCGAGCTGGACAACATGGCTCAAAACTCCGACCCCTACCGAAGCGAGAAGCGCCTTCGCAAGACATCCAGCAACGACGCGCGCAGCAGTCTCTCGAGCCGATGCTCGCTCTAGTACGTCCCGTGCATCGTCGAACTCATACTTCAGCATTCCCGCTAAGTCGGCGTGACCCGGCCTCGGCTGGGTCAAGATCTTTGACGGCGATCCTGGAGCCGTCGACATCTCCTCGGTCCATTTTCGCTCCCACTCCGAATTACCGATCTCCACAGCCACGGGAGAGCCAAGGGTACGACCGTGGCGAACTCCGGACAGGATCGTCACCTCATCTGCTTCGAAACGCATCCTTGGTCCACGTCCAAAACCAAGACGCCTGCGAGCTAACTCACCTTGAATCTCTTCAATCACTATCGGGAGACCTGCAGGAAGACCTTCCACGATCACGACCAGGGCCTTACCATGAGACTCACCTGCGGTTAGGAATCGGATCATCTCATCAGCATACCGAGTCGCTCATCACGGCACTCATGTAGAGACAGGGGTCCGGGAGCACCTCGAACCGGAATACCCCACTCTCCTTGCCGGTGGTTCGTGAAACCGAATATCTCGCTGCGGCTAGCGTATTCCGTGAGCCCTCAGAGCCCATCGTACCTGCAGCACGCAGCGCAAGGCCGTCTCGTTAACCAGGAAGGCTGTTGGAGGATCCGGAAGATGCCAGTGGGGTAAAGGGGTTCTTGGTCGCTACTAGTTGCGCCGGACTCAGCGTTGTGGTCGTTACCGATCCCGCAGTACCGCTCGAAGCCGTCGTCGGGACTGTAGCGCCAACGTTCCCAGTCACGGTAGTCGTCGCAGAGCCTCCTACGACAGGCGGCACCCTCTTCAGAATCGGCAGATTCTTCGGCAACTGATTGGCTGCTATCGCAGTTGAGTTCTGACTCTGAAAGTAGAGCACTCCCGCTCCGCCGAGCAGGATAACGACCGCACCGACACTGATCACGGCGAGTCGAACTCGCTGCCTACGAAACGACTGAGACCCAAGTTGTGAATCGGGACCTTGATCCTCACTCTCGGCCTTGCTATCACCATCAGGGATTGTCGCTTCGGGAACGCCCGCACGCGCAAACTTCAAAGACCTTTTCATCACGCGCCCTTCTTACTCTCAAACGCTGACCCTTTAATCGTGGCAGTCAGTATTTCGCCGTCTGACTGCGGGTAACCCGCTACCGAAGGACCCACCGCAGAGAGCGAGACAGAGGTGATCACTACCAGCCGAGGGAGGTGATCCATAGCATCGAGCAGCTTCTCAATTTGGTAGTACCCCCCTTCCGTTTGCACAGAGAATCCAACCGATGGTCCAGCCTGCGCCTGGGTCGTGGAACCAGCGACACCACTCACCGTCGACGAAGTCACACCAGTGCCGACAGTTGCCGGCTGCGTTGGGGTGATGTTGATCAACGACAGACCGACACGCGACGCAGCAACATCGAGCGCCTGTAAAAATCCAACGAGGTCGGGGCTCGAGGGTAAGGCTACTCGTAGTTTCGCAACCTCCGACTGAACTCCTTTGATACCGAGCTTCTCGTGCTCTAGCGTGGCGAGCTGTGTCGTTGCCTGGGCGACCGATGCGTTAGCCGAAGCCAAATTTGAGGTAAGTTGGATGACTCTATTGTGAGTTGGACTCCAAAGAGCAAAGTACCAACCAACGACGATTGCCAGTCCAACAACGCCGGCGAGCACCCTTCGTATCGTACGAGTGTTCATCGGGAGTGAACCGCCTCGGTCACGTAGTTCAAAGCCTGATCCGTTGTGAAGTTCGACGCGACCGTTGCAGAACCAGAAAAGGTAGTAACGCCAAATTGAGGTCCGTATGGACCAGCAGCAGTGTAATTACGACACCCAACGCCGGTCACGGACTGGGGTGAAAGCGTTGAGTTCGAAACCCATGGATTAGTGAGATAGGGCAGCGTGGAGAGCGCTGAGAGCCAGTGTTTGGGAGCGACCTGCGAACAGCCTGACAGAGAGAATGTCAGTGTTGCAGCCGCACCAGGAGTAGCGGAGGTCCCAGTGAACTGCGTTATCCATGAGTCGGACGGGGTCTTTTGGGCAATCTTTGCTAGGAGTTGAGCCCAAGAGAAGGTGCCAGCTGTATCGCTTACGACCTGAGACGAGAGAGTCTGCGACGTTGCTTCGAGGGCTCCAACATAGCTCAGTTTGTGCAACTGACCCTGCAGTGTGGTCAGCTGTGCGTTTGCGGTCACGACCTCACTAGAGAGAGTCGGGACTTCCGACTGTTTCTGGTAGTACAGTGAGCCCAATCCGGCCGCTATGACCGCTAAGCCAAGCGCCAAGACCGCAGATTCTCGACGAACCGCACTCTTCTCTCGTGCCTTCCTCGGAAGAAGATTGATCGACGGTTTAGCGTGACGATCCTTCGCAGTACTAGTGAGAGCAAGCCCGTACGCAACGAGAGCGCTGCTACTGAGAAGTCGGCTCTCTTGCTCACCGATATCTTTGACCTCGAGCTGATTGAATACCGTATCGAGATCGACCGACTGGACCTTGACCCCTAAACGGTCTTCCAACGAAGAGCGAAGTCCGAGCAGCAGAGCCCCTCCTCCGGTAAGCCAGAGGGATTCGAGACTCGGGTCAGAAGCCTGCAGTAGATAGTACTCGAGGGAGCTCGCAACCTCCGACACCAGCTCAGCGACGGCGGCGGAAACGATTTCAGCCGTCGGACCATTGAGATCAGCCGTGTCGTCATCATCGACGCCTGACCGTTTCAACCATTCAGCACGGGATGAGTCGACGCCTAAGGTACGGACGATCTGCTCCGTAACGGCGTCCCCGCCGATCGGTAGGGTTCGAACAAAAGAGACCGTCCCCGATCGCAGCACAGTCAGTGTGGTAAGTCCCGCGCCCACGTCTACGAGCGCTATCGATCCACTCCCCTCAGGCACCTGTTCAGAACGCTCAGACAAGTGCGCGTTCAAACCTCGCGCTGCGGCGAGCGATGCCGTGTCGACCGCCACAAGATCAAGACCTGCGCGCTGCACGGCACTGACGACTGAATTAATCACGCTCTCATGAGCGCCGGCCATCAAGACTTCAATAGTCTCGAGCTTCTCTCTGTGCTCGCCATGGTTTAGGCGATAGTAGTCACTGACAAGTTCGGATTCTGGGATCGGGAGATTTTCTACAACCTGAAAAGCTAACGCATCTCGAAGTTCAGAGTCTTTCAGTGCAGGAAACTCTGCAGATCGAACAACGACCTGAGTTCCGCTAACGGAAACAACACACTTCTTAGTCCGGATTGCGGCCGTTGACAAGAGGGCTCGGATTGCCTTCGACACCTCATCGACCGAACGAATCTCACCGGCTACAACAGCAAATGGCGGGAGCGTTCGCTGGCCGAGACGCGTCACCGCTGGGCCGCTAGGACGCAGTTCAACCTCCACCGCTTTGATCGAAAACGTACCAACATCGATACCGACTAGTCGTTCAGCCACGGCGCCCTCCTTGGGGAAAGCCTGCTGAGGTTGCTGCACATGAGATCGGCCTCCACTCATTCATGTCGTAGAACTCTTCGGACTCCTGATCAAAAACTTGAATACTCATACCTAGACCACCAGGGCAACGAGCACGAAGCCAGCCGCAAGAAATGGACCGAACGGCATCGTCTCCTTGCGACCTTTGCGCCCAGAGAGCAGTAGCCCAACACCAACACCACCTCCAAGTACAAAGGCCACCATGAGGAAGTCCAAAACTACGACCAATCCAAAGGAGATCAAGGCCATCGCAACGACTGCAGCGAGCTTGGCATCGCCAAGTCCAAATCCACCATGAGTTACTCGGTTGACGCAGTAAAACGCAGCAAACACAGCGACGCCTACAACTACGGTGCCGATCAAGACGTGAACGCCACTGCGAAAACTTTGAACAACGGCGAGTAGCAGTAGCAGCACCGAGGCTGGATAGGTCAATCGATTGGGAATCTTCTTCCACTCAAGATCAATCACTGCGCTCGTAAGAGCAACGAACAAGGTGATCCACAGTTCGAGGGTTACCAAAGTAAGTCCGTGCCGCAGGGTTACCATCGCGTAGACCACTGCGAAGCTGATCTCAGTGATCACATAGCGACTCGAGATCTTCGTATGACAGTGTCCACATCGACCATGAAGAAGCAGATACGAGACAACGGGTACGTTCTCAATCGCTCGCAGCTGCGTACCGCAGTGCGGACAGATCGAACGATCCCAGACAACTGCGAGCGAACGTGGTAGGCGATACGACAGGGCCGTCGAAGTTGATCCCAGAAGTGCTCCACCTACCGTGCCGACGAGCACATGCGTCAAGGCAAGTGAACTCACGGTCGACCTCGCTCTCCGAGGCCCTGCTGCGTCGTAGAGTTCAAAATCCGGCCGCCGATGCACTCGTTGACCAACCACCACTGCTCGACATGGTGAGCGATGGGCTCGACGTACAGCTCGCAGGTATCGACGGACTCCCCGAGAGGTTGCTGTAGAAGTAGGTTCCCTCACCGGAGCCCGACGAGACCGACTCGATGCCAAAGACATCACCACTCGACGAAAATTCAAAGGCACAGACCGCTTGGTTGGGGTTACCGTTTGCCGAGCCAGTTTCAACGTAGATACCGTTCACAGTGGCCGGTGCAGTTGGCACCGTCGAAGTGAATCTCGAAGCTAGAGCCGGTTCTGCGGCGCTTAAAGCAGTTCGATCCGCTCCCGAGGCAGAGCTAACGTAGACCCCGTGGGCACTAAAGTAACTCAACTCTGTGGTCAGCACCACATGAAGATCGGACTGCGCAGCTCGATTCTCTGACGTATTTTGAGCACCGAGATACGTTGGAATGGCGATCGCCATCAAAATACCGATAACCAAGACGACGACCATCAGCTCAATGAGGGTAAAGCCGTCCTCGTCGAACCTTCTACTGCGAAAACCCAGGTTGTTCTCGCCTACCTCACCAATCTCCATGTTTCCACCACTTCTCGACAGATAAAAAATCGACTAAAACGGAGGAGGAGTGCGAGCGCCGTGATGTTCGCTCGCACTCCCCTTCGCCAGTGCCCACTTGGGCATGGACTTGAGCCAGTAGCTACCGTCTCCGAGAGAGCAAGTTGAAACTCGCTCCCTGTGGATCGGCTCCTACCAGCCGACCGCCGAGGCCGTATTCGACCAGCCAGTTCCATTGGTCACGCTCGACGTGGTGATCGCTGTCGTGAAGGTAGAACAAGGATCAGATGTCCCCTGGTAATAAAAGGTTCCATTTGCTTGAGTCGCTTCGATGGCCCACCAGGTTCCGCTGTTCGACTTCTCGCTCAAGCAAGCTGCATCTCCTGCCGTATCGACCGTCGCCGTGATGGACGGGGTCGTTCCTGTTAGCGCATTTGCGTACGTTGGGTCTTGCTTCGCAAGCTGCGCCGCAGTGGCAAAGGTCTGTCCCTGGGTGTAGTACGAAACCTCCGACGTTACCAAGTTCCGCAGATCGCTCTGCGCGGCCCTATCTTGAGCGGAGCGCTGGGCACCAAGGTAGGTTGGAATTGCGATCGCCATCAGAATACCGATAATCAAGACGACGACCATCAGCTCAATGAGGGTAAAGCCGTCTTCACCCTCGCGCTGCGCACGCTTCTTCTCTATTATTTCTCGCATAGTTTTGCACACTCTCCTACGAAGACTCAACCGTTTACCGAAACAGCCATGCAATCCACCACGGTGAATCTCCGGCTCCTACCAACTTCGTAACGAGTGGCGAGAAACTTAAGCACTAAGAGTGAAAAATATCACCACTTGTGAGATTGGCCGACGAAGTCATGAGAAAAATCTTCTAAGAAAGGTAACGGTTACCTCCTCGTCACTTCGAACCCATAACGTGCAAATGTGCAGCGTGCTACTCAAACCATCCCGGCAGCGTTCTCGAAGCAACACGTACCCCTTGAGGGCGCCTTTAACTTCCGCGATCTGGGAGGGTATCCAACACAATCGGGCCGACGGGTTCGAACGGGACAACTCTATCGAGCCGATGACCTCTTTCGTCTCTCTCGCTCCGACCTTATCGAGCTAGAGCTTCGCCAGCTTCGACTCGTCATCGACCTACGAACCAACGAGGAGGCTGCTCGACGAGGCAGTTTTGCACAGCACGACCACGTCGCTCAATACCTACGCATTCCTCTCATGGACATCTCGGTGCGGACCGAAGCTTCGGACCTTCCCGAGTCTTATTTAGAGGACCGATATCGCGAGATTCTGCTCGATGCCGGGCCTCAGTTCGCACACATTATCGCTCGAATCTTGCAAGAGGACGCTCTACCTGCGGTCTTCCACTGTGCTGTGGGCAAAGACCGCACCGGACTGTTAGCCATGCTCATCCTCGGACTCTTAGGCGTCAACGACGCAGATATCGTTGCTGACTATTCACTCACAACCGTTGCTACAGCCACCATGCTCTCGTGGCTACGAGCCAACCACCCTGAACTAGCAGCCTCTGTCGAAGCTATTCCACAGGTCCTCATCAGCTCAGAGCCGCAGACGATGCAAGCTACCTTGCAATGGCTACGACAGACCTTCGGAAGTTTTGAGAGCTACGCCGGATTTATCGGCATCACACAACGAGAGGTCAGCGAGCTACGCCGCCGACTCCTTGATTAGTACTCCGACTCGGGTCACGCTGGCGCCACCGTTCGTCAATGACTAAGAAACCAACGACGAAATCTCCAGCTCTCGCCTTAAGCGGTAGCTCGACTTACAGTTCTTCCTGCACCGTCCCCGAGAGAGCGTTTACACGACCTGACTTCTATCAAGAGCGATCCAACTGCAGAGATAGAGAACCACCTCATGACAGATCCAGACGGAACATGAATCAGCTATCGCAACGTAGCTCGATCTCGCCATCAGCCAGCGATCAGCAAGCTGAAAAATGTCTCAGGTGCGATGTCATACCCCTGCAGAATGGCCCGCTATCATCGTTCGAATCAACAGAACCGCTGAGACTCTGAACTCCAGTCGACCGAGCGGGTATCACTGCTAACGAGAGGGGAGCGGGAACGATGTCGGATGAGCAACCCGACCCTTCGCAGACGAACAAGCATCGGAGTAGATCTGGATCTAAGCCAATGCATCGTCGGCAGAGATCTTCCCTCGTGACACCCCTGCGCATAGCTATCGTGATCGCAGTGCTCCTTGTCGGTACTGGGGCATTATTCGCTAACAAGCTCGTATCCAGCAAGGCACGAACCGCTCCAACCAAGCCAACGACAACAACCCAGACCCGCCCTTCATCGCCAAGCACGACGCAACCGACGGCCCTAGCACTCGCCAACGAGGTCCCAAAGCATCGACTCTCCCCAGGACCTCTTTACTCTGCGGCGATCGAGGCCCAAAATAAGCTTCCGGGGACCTCAGCCTGGCGCATCACCGGGCCTCAATCAGGCACTTCAATCATGGGCTATGCGTCCGCAACAAGTGTCGTCATGGGAAAGAGCTTCCAGCTCTTCGTCTCGGATAACTCCCCTACCTTTGTAGTTCAGGCGTATCGCATGGGTTACTACCAGGGACTCTATGGCCATTTAGTCTGGACGTCGCCGACGATTACCGGTGTGGTTCAGCCAGCATGCCCCCCATCGCAAACGTCTCACACCGTAAGTTGCAACTGGCAACCGTCGCTACAGATCACAACGAACTCATCGTGGTTCCCCGGGGACTACATCTTGAAGCTCGTGAGCAACACCGGTCAAGAGAGTTACGTTCCGATAACGGTTATCGATCTCCACTCCAACTCAGCCGTACTCCTGATCAATGCCGTCACCACCTGGCAAGCTTACAATTTGTGGGGTGGCTGGGACCTCTACTTCGGTCCGTACCAAGGCGCACGATCAACAATCGTAAGCTTCGATCGTCCGTACTCTTACGCCTTTGGACAAGGCGCAGCAGACTTCATAGGCAACGAACTCCCCATGGTGGCCCTTACCGAAGAGATGGGTCTAAACGTTTCCTACTTGACCTCCATTGATATCAATGAGTATCCGCAACTCCTTAAAAACCACTCCGAGATCGTCTCGCTCGGTCACGATGAATATTGGTCACCAAAGATGCGGGCCGCCATCACCAGCGCCCGAAATATCGGGGTAAACCTTGCGTTCCTAGGCGCAAACGCTATCTTTCGCAGAATTCGCTTCGCCTCGTCACCACTGGGTCGAGACAGACTTGAAATTAACTATCGCATAGCCTCACTCGATCCCGAGTACGGGAAGAACAATGCGCTGGTCACGACGAACTGGCCAAGCCCCCCGGACCCCCAGCCCGAGGGAGATCTCATAGGCGTTCAGTATCAGTGCAACCCTGTTCGATATCCCATGATTATCACCGACCCCACAGCCTGGGTATTCCATGGAACCGGACTCACCATGGGCTCGGAGATACCAAACCTCGTTGGGTCAGAGTTTGATGGATACGGGTCGAACTATTCGCCCCCAGCATCACTCCAGCTCCTCGCCAACTCCCCAGTTCTGTGTAGGAACGTACCGTACTTCGCTGACATGTCGTACTACACCGCTTCATCAGGAGCCGGCGTCTTTGCGACCGGCACCAACCTGTGGGTGGCGGCCAACGGTACGCAGTGTCCGCCGCCACTGTCGGGCTGTCCTATCTCTCCGGTCGTCACTATCACGAAAAATGTCCTGATTGCATTCGGTACCGGGCCTGCTGGACCCACCCATCCTGCGCACCCAAACGCCGCCGAGGTAGCAGCGCACCCCCCCTACGGACCACTCATTCCAACTACACCTACGACGACGGCACCCGTATCGACAACGACGACCTCAAGCACCACCTCGACCACGACGACGGCACCCGTATCGACAACGACGACCTCAAGCACCACCTCGACCACGACGACGGCACCCGTATCGACAACGACGACGAGTGCTCCGGCTGGCTAAGTCTCTTCTGGAAGATAGAGGCAGTGGGATCTATCGATCTTCGAGCTGGCCCTTGAGCGCAATCAGGGCGTCCATCAAAGCTTCCTGTTGTCCTTGGTTGAGTCGCCCAACAAATCGACTACGTACCGCAGCGACATGCATCGGAGCAACTCGCTTCAGCAGATCCCAGCCATCAGGAGTCAGAGTCGCAAAGGTCCCACGGCGATCTTCCAGACAAACCTCCTTCACAACCAATCCGTCTCTAACCATACGATCAACGCGGCGCGTCAGGCCACTGCGAGAGATCAGCATTGCATCTGCGAGCTGCGACATCCGACTCCTGCCGTCGGTCGACTCCGAGAGGTGCACCAGGACCTCATACTCTGCGAGGCTCAATCCCGCGTTCTCCGAGAGATCGAGATCTAGCTGACCCACTATCTCTCGATAGCACTCAAGGTAGTGGCGCCATAGGCGCAGCTCTGAGTCGGTGAGCCATAGCAAATCGGAATCCATAGCAATATCTTAGATTCGGGAATCTTAGATTCGAAAAATAGTTAGTTTAAACTTGAACAATTCAAATCGTTCTCGAAGCAAAGGAGCAACTATGGCGGCAACAACAGCCACAGAGCTAGGACTTACACCTGGCAAGTGGGTCGTAGATCCAAGCCACTCAAACGTTGAGTTCGTGGTTAGGCACATGATGGTATCGAAGGTACGTGGCCGGTTCAATACCTTCTCGGGAGAGGTAGAGATAGCAGAGAACATCGCTGACTCTACCGTTACAGCAACGATCGAAACCGGTTCAGTCGACACCCGAGACGAGAATCGCGACGGTCACCTCAAGTCCGCAGACTTCTTTGACGCAGAGACCTTCCCGACAATGAAGTTTGTCTCCACCTCCCTTACCTCCAAAGGTAGTGACTACACCTTGACCGGTAATCTCACCGTCAAAGACGTCACAAAACCGGTGAGCTTCGATCTCGAGTTCAACGGTACCGGTCCAGACCCTTACGGTGGCGTCCGTGCAGGATTTTCGGCCTCGACCAAGATCTCGCGCAAGGAGTTCGGACTGACCTGGAATGCACTCCTTGAAACAGGTGGAGCCGTCGTCAGCGATGAGGCCACCATCCATCTTGAGGTCGAGCTCACCAAGGCTTAATCAAAAAACGAAAGCTGAGTTTCTTAGCAAAAGCGAAAGGTGGCGGACCCTTTGGTCCCCACCTTTCGTCGTTCTCATCGTTCTTCTACTATCACTCACCACACCGTCGGGAGCCAATTGTGAGCACAACCGCTTTCGCCGGTATCAGTCTCTCCAAGCAGGGCTCCTCAAAGGGCCGATCGATAAAGGCTCTACTTCTTCGAACCTGCGTAGAACGGATTCGATCCAGACGCGTGATCCGTAACATCTACCACGTTGGTAATCTCGGGAAGAGCATCTTGAATGGCTAGAGCAATGCCCTGAGATAGCGTTACCGAAGCGAGTCCGCACCCTTGGCATCCACCGCTCAGAGCCAGGTACGCAACGCCGTCTACCACTCCCATAAGATCTGCCCGGCCCCCGTGCGCCGCTATCGACGGATTGACCTCATCCGCCAGAATCTCAATCACTCGCTGTGCAAGCTCACTCGACAGGGCCTCAGGAGGAAACTCCTGGACCTTCGGTCGCTCCGGAACATTCGGATTCAAAAGAACAAGACCAGCGCCCGGATCGAGATCTAATGTTGCACCTTGCAAGCGTGTGACCGAGCCACTGGGCACAACGAAGACCAGATCATCATAGGTCACGGTCATATCGCCATCAGAGATATCACTGAGCTCTTCAAA
>JAJYZP010000103.1 GCA_021799875.1 Actinomycetes bacterium
ACGAACTGGCTCATGCCACTTCGTCGAGGGTGACTCCATTCGGAGGTTCACCGAACTACTACGCAAGAAGCTCCTGGCCTACAACGTGCATGAGAAGCTCGTGCGAGGATGAATCCAACGCATGCGCCGAGTGAGGAGGCGTCGGTGGACCTGAGAGCGGAACGAGAAGGACTCGTGCTACTGGATCGAAACTGGGAGCTCGTGCCCTTACGGAGTGGGGCAATAGGCGATTAGTTAACAATTTGATTGCACTGTAGGTACGTTTGTACGTATAATAGGGGTAATGACACCGCTCGATTTTGTGATCTCCTTAGCGCTCATTTCAATTGCCGCCGGCATCCTCGGGTCGCTGATTGGCTTGGGTGGAGGTGTCGTCATCGTGCCGACCCTCACACTGCTCTACCACGTTGATATCCGCCTAGCGATCGGCGCTAGCATCGTCTCGGTTATCGCCACCTCTAGTGGGGCGGCTGCGGCCTACGTCAGAGAACGAATGACAAACCTCAGGGCAGGTATGTTTCTCGAGATCGCAACTACGACAGGAGCGGTGAGCGGAGCCTACCTGACCACGCTGCTCCCGACTCGATTCCTTTTCGTCTTCTTCGGCATCGTGCTTGGATACTCCTCCTTCGCTACATTTCGTCGTAGGAACTCCGACACACCTCTCACCGTATCGAAGGATCGAATAGCCAACTACTTCAACTTGCACGGCTCCTACTTTGATCCCGCAGAGAAGAGGGAGATCTCCTACAAGGTGGTCGGGACGAAGCTCGGTCTCGCACTTATGTACGTCGCCGGATTAGTGAGCGCTCTCCTCGGCATCGGATCCGGCGCACTCAAAGTACCGGCCATGGACAGCGCTATGCATCTGCCTATGAAGGTGTCATCAGCGACAAGTAACTTCATGATCGGGGTGACAGCGGCGGCGAGTGCGGGCGTCTACTTCATTCGAGGTCAGATCGATCCCATTATCGCAGCACCGGTAGCGATCGGGGTGCTCCTTGGAGCCACCTTCGGGGCTCGCATTCTGGGTCGAGTTGCCAGCAAGACGGTCCGCATCGTCTTTATCATCGTCTTGGTCATCATCTCCCTCGAGATGCTCCAGAAAGGAATCTTCGCGTGACCGACTCCCAAGATCCAAGCGCTAACGCTCCATCGAGCGCATCACCACCGGAAGCAATGCAGCGTTCAGGTCATCGCAAGCCACTGAGTCCCGAAGAGCTTCTTGCGATGGAGGCGAAAATCCGCAATGTTGAGATTGCTATTAGCCTGGTCCTTCGCATTGGGGTAATTCTGAGCGTTGGCGTCATAACCGCTGGGCTCGTACTTATGTTTGTACACCACAGCTCCTATACACCTATCAACGGGGGCTACTCGTACCACAACCTCACATCTCCTGCAACACTTTTCCCCCACTCCTTTTCATCACTCGGGCGCTCCATTGCACACGCACGAGGGCAGGGTATCATCGTCCTTGGGGTACTTATCTTGATTCTCACGCCCGTACTGCGCGTTGCCGTCGGAGTCCTCTCATTTCTCTACGAGAAAGACACCCCCATGGCGCTTATCACTCTCTACGTCCTCGTGGTACTCATCGGTTCCTTCTTCCTCGCCGGGGCCTAGTTCATGGCAAGCCTCGATCGCTCCAGCCCACTGCCCCTGTGGGCTCAGCTTGCTGTCGATCTCCGGCGCCGTCTCCTCGAAGGCGAGTTCAAGGACCGTTTTCCCACCGATGAAGAGCTTCACGAGACCTACGATGTCAGTCGCCAAACGGTCCGGGAGGCAGTCCGTCAACTGACCCTAGATGGCTTAGTTGTACGCCAACGGGGGCGCGGTAGTACCGTCAGTCCACCGGTCCTTGAACAACCACTCCACTCCTTTTACAGTCTCGCCTCGACTGTTCGCGCAGGCGGTATCGAGGAACGGAGCGAGGTACTGGCCTTCGAGTCTCGATCTGTTGACTCCGAAGTCGCACGTCGACTCGACTTAGGCGACGAGAGAGTCGCTGTCTATGTCGAACGACTCCGATTTGCCGGAGGCGAACCAATTGCGTGGGATAGATCATGGTTGCGGATGGATCTCGCGAGTGGGCTCATCGGCGCTGATCTATCCTCCGGAAGTCTCTACGACCTGCTCGCTCTTCGCTGCTCTGTTCGCATCACCGGCGGATCAGAGCGAATTCGACCGGTTGTCCCAAGCGCGCCAGAGCGCAAGCTGCTCCAGTTAGCGCCTCAAGTCGCAGCATTCTCCATCGAAAGAGAAGCGTTCGTCGAGCAGACGCCTCTCGAGTGGCGCAGAACCCTGATACGAGGCGACCGGTATTCGCTCCTAGCTCAGTGGCCGGGCGGTCTCGCCCCACACCCCAACAGCCTTGCCTAGAGGCTCGCACGCATCACGGGCGAGCAAGATAGCGACCGTCTCAGCTTTAACCCTAGCGAACGTAGTACGGAGAACACCGATCGCTTACCAAGCTTCATATACAACGCAGGAGCGTCCTCCAGGGAGTAAGAGCTCGACCATCGCTCCTACCACAGCCACCGAGCCCTACGATCGGGGCCCCACCGTACGCCCGCAACCCCGCCCATCACGAGGTTCTCGTTTCCCGACCACCAAGAACTAGCTCACCTCAAACTCAGCTCCCTCACCTCCGTGCCCAAACAATCGAACATCGTTACCAATCGCTACTGAAAAGAAGCGACGCTGGTGCGCGAGCTCACGTCGACTTCAGTGAGCACCATGGGCACCGCCTACCACTGCACGGACCGGTGCTTAGTGGCGGCCCAACTCTCAATTCCCTGACTCTGTAGATCCCCCCAGAACTACGACCATACTCATTTCAAGAGCGAGGAGTCGAGATACGAGAGCTCTCGACCTTCCGCCAACATCGAACGTGCCACGGAACCACGAGGTCCCCCTGTATCCAGAGCTCTCGCGCGTCGACAAAGTTGTAGACACTCTTACAGTGACCCGCACCTCGAGCCAACGAGACTCTACAACCTCTCAAACGAGCAACGATGGCCACCAGGGAACTCTGCACACCACATGGGCCACAAGGGCTCCACCGATACGCTCACGAACGTCGACGATAAGCTCTGTACTACGAGTCAAGAACCCTGCAGCCAAACATCCCATGTGCCACAGAGATATCGAGGTAAGCGGATGGATAGCCACGTCGAGTTCGTGTCGTGAGGGGCATACTCGAAGTGATCGCCGGCATCCTCGCAGGAACGGTCGGTACTGCAGGTGGCATCACGTCTCTCGTATCGTATCCAGCGCTGCTCCTCCTAGGTCTCTCGCCGCTGCAAGCGAACATCGGCAATATTGTCGCACTCGTTGCATGCTGGCCGAGCTCTACGCTTGCATCTCGCCCGGAACTCAAAGCCCGACCCCCTTCCATAGGAGTTTCGGTCATCGTAAGCCTCCTCAGCGGGGTCGTTGGCGCCGTCCTCCTTATCGAGACTCCCAATACCTACTTCACCGAGTTGGTGCCGTTCTTGCTCACCTTAGCTTCAGTCACGCTCATCACTCAGCCCCTCATCCACAATCGTTTCAGCGAAACCATCAATGGTGCCAAGCGAAGAATCTTCGGTATCGGCCTCATCCTCATCACGGTCTACAACGGATACTTCGGAGCTGGTGCTGGGATCATGCTCCTCACCTTGGACCAAGTCACCAGTGGCGATGAGGTGGCATACTCCAATGCTCGAAAAAACATCTTGATTGGAGCCGCGACCTTGGGGAGTGCGGCGACGCTCGTTACACTCAGACCGGTCGCTTGGGGAGCGATCGCTCCGCTCTCTCTCGGACTGTTCGTGGGTGGTCTCCTCGGCCCCAAGCTCACACGTGTACTACCAGCGACACTACTTCGAATTCTCATTGCACTCTTAGGCATCGGCCTCGCAGTCTCGTTCTGGATCTCGTAGCTCCCGATACCGAATCGCAGAATCTCGCACCTCTCGCTCATCACACGAGGATCAAGGTGCAAACTCGGCAGCACCTGAGAACGATGCAGTAAGACTTGTACGCAGTCGCCCGAAACGCCACATCTCCAGTCTCGGCGGGATCCCAACCCTCGTAGTAAACGGACGGGAAGCTCGGTCTCGAGTAGCGCGTTCTGATAGGAGGAGCAGATTCAAACTACACGTGAACCTCCACTGCTCGTCTCGCAAGAGCTAACCTCAGATTCATGCCCATCCTGAGCGAGTTTGCCAAGCTTGCATTGCGGCCAAAGCGGGTCTTGGTCTGCGGAACCTCAGGGTGTGGAAAAACGACGCTCGCTCAACACATTGGCACCGCACTTTCGCTTCCAACTACGGAACTCGATGCGCTCTACCATGGCCCTAACTGGACTCCACGCCCTACATTCTTCGCCGATGTAGTTACTATCCTTCAGGACGACTCATGGGTCATGGAATGGCAGTACGACCTGGTGCGGTCCTTGCTACTCGACCGTTGCGACCTCATCGTCTGGCTCGACCTTCCGCATCTACTGACCGCATGGCAGATCACGGTGAGAACGGTAAGTCGACGTCTACGCCATCAAGAGCTCTGGAACGGAAATTTCGAGCCCCCGCTTCACACCATCTTCTGGAACCACGAGCACGTGATACGTTGGTCTTGGTCGACGCGCCACCTCGCAAAGGAGCTCGTCCATCAAGCACTCGCGAGGCATCCATCGCTGCCGATCCTCCAGCTCCACTCCCACCGGTCGGCGGATCGGTGGATAGCCGGAATACTCACTCACACTGAAACATAACCCCGAAGAATCCGATCCGTCTTCTCGTGTCACATCGGCTTCGTTCCGTTCGATCGACCGGCGCTCCTACCACACGCCCTGGAAGTGACACGGTCCCAAACACGGTTAGTAGACAGCCGCTACGGTCTCCCATGCGCTCGCTCACAGCTCCTGCCAGGCGGCTACCTCGAGTCGCTCGCGTAGTCCTGCATCGAGACACCTACAATGGTTAACGTGCAAAGTGTCCTTTCGAACCTCGGACAGCGAAGTTTCAAAGCACGTGAACGAACCGACCGCATCGCCAGCGGGGCGATGCGGGATACTTGCTTAGTGATCGCACCATGAGCGGGGATCACCAACACTTCGACGGTCACCTCTCCCATCACGATCGACAACGTCTCAGGCTTGCCATCGTCGCACTGACGCTCTTTATGATCATCGAGACGAGCTTCTCCATCTGGGGACACTCCATGGCACTCCTCAGCGATGCTGGTCACATGCTCGTGGACCTCGGCGCGTTGGGAATGACCCTCTGGGTTGCCACGGTCCAGGAACGTCCACCGACTGCGACTTGGAGCTTTGGTCTTCAACGAGCCGAAGTCATCTCAGGTGCAATCAACGGTCTGGCACTGGTGATTCTCGGGAGCCTCATCCTCTCCGACGATGTTGTACGTCTCCTCCATCCTCGAGCGGTCGACGGGGCGTCCGTGATAGGCGTGTCCATCGGCGGAATCTTTGTCAACCTGTTCGTCACCGCTCTTTTGAACCATACCAATCGCCAGAGCCTCAATCTTGCCGGTGCATTTGCACACATTGTCACCGATCTATGGGCATTCGGAGCGACTTTGGTAGCTGGGATCGTGGTCGAACTCTTCTCCTTTAACGACGCCGACCTGCTTGCTTCACTCGTAGTTGTCGCCCTCATGTTTCGGGCCGCCATCTCGTTACTACGCAAATCTGGGCGCATTCTCTTGGAAGGCACCCCACCCGAGATGGATCTCGAAGTTGTGCGAGCTCATCTTCTCGCAGAGGCTCACGTACAGCAGGTGCATGAGCTACACGCCTGGGTCGTCGCAAGTGGACTCACCAGTATTTCAGCACACATCGTTCTTGATGAGGCATGTTTTCAAAGCGGGCACGCCTCTCAAACCCTTGATCTACTTCAGAACTGCCTCTCAGAACACTTCAACCTCAGTCACTCAACCCTGCAACTTGAGACACCGCCTCACGCCGAACACGAAGAGC
>JAJYZP010000029.1 GCA_021799875.1 Actinomycetes bacterium
GAGCAGTTCTGACTCAGACGTCACCCACAAGACCACTCTGGTGGGGTCCTGGGTAACGAGGACGGAGAACGCCCGTATCATCCACGCTTCAATCGAGGGATTGAAGAGAATCAGGTTCCGTGGCTCCGAGGAGTCTTTGGGTTGCGATATGGCCATTGATGTCAACCCGCAGTCGAAGCTGGGTTGGGGGACGCTATTGAGAGAGGAGGATAGATCGGTAGCTGTCGAGGGGGGTGAAGGCCAGTTGAGGGGATCAGAGTAATCTTGCCAACGTTCTCGGCTTGTGCGATGGCGAGGCCCTGAAGAAGGGAAGTGAGCGCAACGGTAACGGTATCGCTCTGAGTGCTGCTCAGAGATGAACTCGTGGCGTTGACCTGCAGTACCAGGAGCGATGTGGCGATTGCTTGAGTCGTTGCTGATGCTCCACTCCCGTAGGTCGCAAGTACATCGACACGGTCTCCTGGGACGAGTGTGACTCCCATCAAGAGTGAGGGGCTAACGGAGATGACTGCCTGACGATAGGGGCCCTTTTCGGTGGCACCTGACAGCATTGACCGTGTGATGACCTCATCGGCCGGAACGTTCACGATGAGTCGACGTCCAAGAACGTGTTGCGGCACCTCTTGTGTCGCTGCGACTGCGGGCGACGAGAAGGCGACCGTAGTCTCTCGCAGATCCGCCGCCACCAAGATCTCGCCTCGATGAAGTGGTTCAGCGGCGACCAGGACCGAGGTCGTCTTCGGGAGGGATCGGGTACTCAGAGCGTGTGTGAGGAGTGCAACTCCGCTGAGGAGGATGAGCGCACCAAGTGCGACACGAAGATTGACGAGTCGATCCCTTCGAGCCAACTGCTTCGATGAGTCTTGAGGTCGATACGTTTCACGGTGGGCCGTGTTAGGGTCTCGGTTCTTGAGGGCGAACATTCCATGTGCCTTCCACTATTGCATCCTTGCACCGTGTACATTAGCTCGATTCCCGTCATTGGTCAAGTACTGAAATGCTATCGATTTTCTTAGAATGCCACATAAATTCGCGTGAACTGTGCCTACGCTAGAGGGTCTAGGCGGTCTAGTACTGCTCGCAATTTTTGGCTGCGGCTATGTGGCGAGCCCTTGATCACGACTGGATGTGGAAGAGGGGGTTTGGTGTTGACGAAAGATAAGGTTTGGCTTGGTACTCGAGAGGCAGCGGAACAGCTTGGTGTGACCTTGAGAACGCTCTACCGACTGATCGATGATGGGGAGATCCCTGCGTATCAGATCGGACGCGTGATCCGAGTGCGTAGTGATGATCTTGCTACCTACCTTGCGTCTGCCAGAATTACACCGGGAGATCTCCGGCACCTTCACGAGAGCAGTGGTCTCGTTCAAGAGTCCTGACGCAGGGCGAAGAGTTATCGATCCGAGGTGAGAAGCTCACATTCCGCAATGGCAGAGATGGGAATCGTGACTGTGGCATCAAAGGTCGAGCTGGTGCAGCGTAGGAAGTCCTGTGCGACAGCGACGATCTTGACCGTGAGGGCGTTAGGGTCGGCGCCGATGCGGCACATAACCTCTCGGGGGTGCTCGATGAGCGTTGCGATCTCTGCGGCGAAGCTCTGGCCCTGGGTGAGTTGTGATGATGCCGGACTTGTGGACGGAGCCTCGTTCTCGGCCACACCCGCTACGAAGGCGAGGTTGATAATGGTGTTACCGAACCGACCGGTCTCAATCCTCAAGAAGTCATGGCCGAGGAGTACGACCTCACCGTGGTGTCTGAGACCAGACCACATCATAACGGTGCAGAGTGGATTCTTCGTGAGCGCGGCGCCAAGATACTCACGGTGTGAGAGCTCAGCGAGATCGGCCTCCCGAGAACGAAGGGAGCTGCGACGAGCCTGTGCAAGTCGCTCTGCGTGCGCGTCCAGCTCCATCTCGTTGAGAATGCTCAATCTCGGTGGAGAGTGTGGGGATTCGTTCGCCGATTCCATGGTTTTTCTTCGGCAGGTCTTGTCCCAAAGTGGAGAGAAGATGAAGATTTTGACCGGTATCGAACGAAACGTGGAGCGATAGGCGCACCCGTGGGTTATCGTGAATGCATCAAGGAGTTGAACAGTATTTGAGCGAGCACATTCAGTTGTTGGTTCCGGGGAATCACGTCATGCTTGGGCTGTTGGGCCAGAGCGATCAAAATCTCCGAGTAGTTGAGGCATCTTTCCCGAATGCTCAGATTGTTGCCAGGGGCAACGAGATAACGATCTCAGGCGACGAAAGCGATTCAGTTGCTCGCCTCTTCGAAGAGCTCATTTTGTTACTCCAAAGAGGTGAACGACTCGATGCAGTGAGCTTGGGTCGCACGATAGAGATGGTGCGCGCACACGAGCGTCCCTCCGAGATCGTGACCGTCGAGCTCTTACGCTCCGCACGCGGCAAGGCAGTGCGGCCGAAAACCGCGGGTCAGAAACGTTACGCCGAGGCCATCGCTCAAAATGTAGTGACATTTGGAATCGGTCCTGCGGGAACAGGAAAATCGTATCTGGCGGTAGCGCTTGCGATTCAAGCTCTTCAATCGAAGGCAGTGAGTCGAATTATTCTGACACGGCCTGCCGTTGAAGCTGGTGAACGACTCGGCTTCTTACCCGGCGATCTCATGGCCAAAGTGGACCCGTATCTACGCCCTCTCTACGACGCATTATTCGATATTTTGGAACCAGAGGTGACACAGCGCTTGATGGAGCGCGGAACGATCGAGGTCGCACCACTGGCATTTATGCGAGGACGAACGCTCAACTCGAGTTTTATCATTTTGGATGAAGCGCAGAATACGACTCCGGAGCAGATGAAGATGTTTCTAACTCGGATCGGCTTCGGCTCGAAAGCCGTCATCACTGGAGATACTACGCAGATCGATGTACCATCGGGTCGTTCAGGACTGGTAGGACTGGAACGGACTCTCGGAAACATCGAAGACATCTCTTTCGTACATCTCGGCGCTCGTGATGTTGTACGTCACCCAATTGTCTCGAAGATCGTCAACGCCTACGAGGCCGCCGAGAGCAACGGGTCAAAGGAGTCGAATTCCTGATGTTAGAGAGCGGACGATCACGACCTGAGGTCTTCGTCTCGAACGAGCAGGACGATGTTCCGATAGAGGTAGAGAGGTGGCAGCGTTTTGCTGTAGAAGTCCTCGACGTCATTGGAGTCCGTGGCAACGGCGAACTATCTCTGCTCTTCGTTGATGAGACTGCGATGGCGGCCTTGAACCATCAGTACATGGGAAAACAAGGACCGACCGATGTCTTATCCTTTCCGATTGCGGAGGTCGCTGTAGAGTCTGGGAGGAGTCCTGATTCAGGTGGTGCTGGCCCCGATGTTGGTTCCCCTGAAGAGTCAAAACTTCCCTATCTCTTAGGAGATGTTGTGATAGCACCAGCGGTCGCATCTCGTCAAAGTCAGGACCACCTAGGCGATCGGGGACACCGAGGTACGCTCGTCGATGAGCTTGCTCTGCTCATAGTCCATGGCATCTTGCACATTCGTGGAATGGATCACGAGATCGAAGAGGAAGCTGTCATCATGGAGGCACGAGAGGACGAGATCCTCTCGCAACTGCGTCCCACGCTCAGCGATGATGCAGCGATCTCGGAAGGTAGCTAGACCGGGCTCTCACCATGGTTACTGATCTTTTTGCGGTAGTGAGACCCGTCTCTCATCACTGGTCGAATGAGGATTCGATTTTAAGTATCGTTGTGGTTGCTCTCGTTGCCTTCTCTGCGTTCATGGCTTACGCTGAGACGGCACTCGTGAGGATTTCGAAGGTACGCGCAGCGGTGATGGAGGAGAAGGGCCTACATGGTTCGGTGGTCCTACGACGACTGCTTGAGGACCCTGGCGGGTTCTTGAATCCGGTTCTGCTGGTGACCTTAGTCTGTCAACTGGTAGCGGCCACGCTGGTCGGTGTTATCGCTGCAAACGTCTTCGGTGGCGTCGGCGTGGCAGTTGCTACGGTCTTTGAGGTCGTAGTCATCTTCACCGTCGGTGAGGCGATTCCGAAAAATCTCTCGGTGCGAAATCCAGATCGAGCTGCGCTTCGAAGCGCCGGCCTGGTCTCGTTGATCGTGAGATTTCCCCCTATTCGGGCCCTATCAGGCTTGGTGATGGGGATTGCGCGCTTGATTACGCCGGGGGAAGGGGAGACCTCCTCGGTTGTGAGTGAAGAAGAGCTCTTGGCCATGGCCGACGCTGCGGTGGAAGGAGAGGTCATTGAGACCGAGGAGCGTGCACTGATTCACTCAGTGATCAGCTTTGGAGACACCGTTGCGCGCGAGGTTATGGTTCCTCGGCCCGACGTCATCTCGGTCTCAAGTACCGCTTTGGTTGAGGAAGCGGTCGATATCGTGCTCACCGCTGGTTATTCTCGCATACCCGCATTCGAGGGTTCGGTCGATAACGTCGTTGGAGTCGTCTACGCGAAGGACCTCTTGGGGGCAGAACGACAAGGTCAGCGACAGGTGAGCGTTGCGACGCTGATTCGACCGGCGCACTTCGTACCTGAGACGAAGCCCGTGACCGACCTTCTGAAAGAGATGCAGAGTGGTAAGTTTCACCTCGCAATTGTGTTCGATGAGTACGGATCGACCTCGGGTCTCGTAACGCTTGAGGACTTGATAGAAGAGTTGGTCGGCGACATCAACGACGAATACGACCAAGAGGGCCCCGATCTTCGCCCTCTCGGCGAGGGGTGCTACGAGGTCGCTGGATCCTATCCAGTGGCCGATCTCGCCGAGGTCCTCGATGTCGAACTTCCCGAAGGCGACTGGGACTCGATAGCCGGAATGATCATGGGCATACTCGGGCGACTGCCCGCTCAAGGAGAAGAGGTCGAGGTGAGTGGTTATCGGTTCGTCGCTGAACTCGTGACCTCTCGACGCATTGACCTGGTTCGGGTTGCTCCCCTCGCTGATGGGAGTTGAGATGACAGAGTTTCGCAGTGGCTTCGTCGCCATCGTTGGACGACCAAATGTCGGTAAGTCGGCGCTCCTGAATGCATTTATGGGGCAGAAGGTAACAATCGTTTCTCGTCGCCCGAATACCACACGAAGAAATATCCGTGGGATCTTGACCGACTCGAGCACTCAGATAGTCTTCGTCGACACTCCAGGTATTCATCGGCCGAAGTCGATGCTCGGAGAGCGTTTGAACGCTACGGCCGTCGAGGCAGCTGAAGATGTCGATCTCCAGCTCTGCGTTATCGATGCGACCGCTGATGTGGGACCTGGGGATAGACGAGTGCTAGAGTCTGCACCCAAGAGCGCCTTTGTGGTTTTGAACAAGTGCGATATCGCTACACCGGACCAGATCGCTCGTCAACTCGCTCGGCTATCAGTGTTTGACAAGCAAGAGTACTTCCCTGTTTCGGCACGTACGAAGCGTGGTATCCCTGAACTACTCGCCTCCGTGCGCGCAAAGTTGGTCGATCCGATTCAGTACTATCCAGGTGATGCGCTCTCAGATCAATCCGAGTCAGCGTGGGTCGCCGACCTCGTTCGTGAACAGCTCCTGGCTCTTCTCGACGATGAACTCCCTCACTCCGTTGCATGTCGGGTCGTAGAGATGGACGATCGACGAGTTAAAGTCGAGATACTGGTCGAGCGCGAGTCTCAAAAGCCGATCGTGATCGGTCGTAAGGGTGAGAACCTAAAACGTGTTGGTTCACGGGTTCGAACGATGTTGGGCGAAGGGGTCTTCTTGGAGCTCTTCGTGAGAGTGGAATCGAACTGGCAAAGTCATGAGGATGTCTTGGACGAGTTAGGACTGTAGGTAGTCTCTGTCGCTGAGCTAGGTTGACGGTGTCGGTACTGCTCGGTGCGAGCCTCGTTGGGTCTCAGGAGATCGTTGCGGCGATGGAGGGATCGACGAGGGTTTGTTGGCTGGCTGTGTACGATAGTGTTGCGTTTAAACATGATGAGACGCAGCAGAGGTTTCGAACTGGGTATGGGTGTGTTGGACAGGGAAGGTCGGCGACGCTGGGTGGGGATGAGGGCGTGAGTCGATGAGTACCGCTATTGAAGGGATCGATCCTTCACGGGTTCCGACCCATGTCGGATGTGTCATGGATGGCAACGGTCGATGGGCCCAGCGACGCGGTATGCAGAGAACTGAGGGCCATGCCGCAGGGGAAGAGGCTCTCTTCGATACGGTCCTTGGTGCTCTCGATCTTGGGATTCAGTGGCTTACGGTCTTCGCGTTCTCGACGGAGAACTGGCGGCGTCCTCAGGACGAGGTTCGATTCCTTATGGGATTTAATCGAGGACTCCTCCGGCGTCGCCGAGATGAGCTCAACGATCTAGGAGTACGCATCCGCTTTGCTGGACGTAGCGACTGGAGAGTTCCTCGATCGGTAACACGAGAGATGCAAGAGTCTGCCGCGATGACGGTGTCGAATCGAACCCTAACCCTCACAATGGCATTTAATTATGGAGGGCGAGCCGAGATTGTGGACGCAGTTCGTTCCATGGTGGCCAAGGGGGTCAGTCCAAAAGAGATCACGGAGAAGTCGTTAGCGGAGCACTTGTACTTGCCCGACATGCCGGACCCAGATCTCGTTATTCGAACCTCGGGCGAGTATCGAATCTCCAACTTCCTACTCTGGCAGCTCGCCTACTCTGAGCTCGTCTTCCTTGACACCCTCTGGCCCGACTTCCGGAGAAGTGACCTCTACGACGCGGTCCGAGAGTACCAGGGACGGAATCGACGTTATGGCAGAGTGTGATCTGAGGCGGTATTAGTGAGCGAAAGCGAGATCCTATGAGAACCTTGGCGTTACTGGGACTAGTCGTTGCTGTTGTGCTCATGGTGATCTTGGTAGCGGTCGGTGCGCATCAATTTACGAGCGTGCTCGTACCCTTGCTCCTTCTACCGGCCCTGATTGCTCTTGGTGGTCGTCGCAGGATGGCTCGCAGGCCACCTTCAAAATGAGTTTGTATGCCGAGAAGGCAGTTGTCTTACGAACCTGGAAGCTTGGCGAGGCCGACCGCATCCTTTCACTCCTCACTGAGACTCATGGAAAGGTGAGAGCGGTTGCAAAAGGTGTGCGTAAGTCGACCTCGCGAATTGGCGGAAGACTCGAGCCCTTCTCGATCATTGACGTGCGACTCTGGAAAGGAACCGGGGAGCTCCAGCGCATAGCTCAGGTCGATCTTGTCCATGGTCACAGCGCGCTGCACAGTGATTTTCTACGCCTCTCGAAGGCCTCGGCCATCATGGAGATTGTCGACAGGATAGCCCTCGAGGAGATGGACTCTTCGGTGCTCTTTCGACTCGTCACGCGAGCGCTCGGTACGCTCAACGAAGGAGACTCGCCGCTCTTTCTCGGCGTATTCCTCTTGCGACTCTTGGAGCTGGAAGGTTTTGCACCGCAGCTCGATTGCTGCGGTATCTGTGGCTCGAGCGAGGATATTGCATATTTTGACATCGAAACGGGTGAGGTAGCCTGTAGTGCGCACGCTGGTGGCTTTGAGCTCTCGCGTTCGGTGCTGGACCTTTTGCGAAGAGCCCGAGCAGGTCGGACTCGAGAGCTGTTAGGGGAGCAGGACCCCGACGACAGCAGAGTCTTTGAAACAATCGCTGCTCGCTATGCTCAGCAGAGCTTCGCCGTTGAGCTTCGGAGCTTGCGTGGGGTCATCTTGTGAACACTGTCGGGAGTCTCTACGGCCGATAGGCTCGGCACCGAAGGGGAGGGTCTCAGAGTACGGAGACACTATCGTGCTCCTATGGCCGATGTTGACCTTATGGACAAGCTGGTATCGATGTGCAAGCGTCGGGGTTTTATCTTTCCTTCAGCCGAGATCTATGGGGGTTTTCGATCTACCTACGATTACGGTCCTCTCGGAGTAGCCATGCTGCGCAATGTCAAGAATGCGTGGTGGACCTCGGTCGTCCAGCGGCGTCGCGATGTGGTTGGTATCGATGCAGCGATTCTGTCGATGCCGAAGATCTGGGAGTCGTCCGGTCACTTGAAGACCTTTACCGATCCGCTGGTTGATTGCCGGTCGTGCAAGGAGCGATGGCGAGAAGATCAAATTGATGGGCGATGTCCGAACTGTGGCTCAACTGATCTGACGGAGTCTCGTGCCTTCAACTTGATGTTCAAAACGTTCGTCGGGCCGACCGAGGACAGTGCATCTGTGGCGTACTTGCGACCCGAGACCGCTCAAGGTATGTTCGTGAACTATCGCCTTGTCCAGCAGGCATTACGGTTGAAGCCTCCTTTCGGCATTGCGCAGATCGGGAAGTCTTTCCGTAACGAGATCACGCCGGGCAACTTCGTCTTTCGTACTCGAGAGTTTGAGCAGATGGAGCTTGAGTTTTTCGTTCCTCCGGCCGAGGCCAAGACCTGGCACGAATTTTGGATTCAGGAGCGATATCAGTGGTACCTCAACCTTGGAATCTCGCCGGAGAAGCTGCGGTTACGCCCACACGATCCCGACGAGCTCTCTCACTACAGTGCAGGTACGACGGATGTCGAGTTCCTCTTCCCATGGGGCTGGGGTGAGCTCGAGGGCATTGCAAACAGAACCGATTTTGATCTCTCCGCTCATGCGACCGGTTCGGGTGAAGACCTGAGCTACTACGACCAAGCGAGTGGTGAGCGTTACGTACCGTACGTGATTGAGCCTGCAGCTGGGGCCACAAGAGCGATGATGTCTTTTCTCCTTGCGGCATATGACGAGGAAGAGGTTGCTGGAGAGATCCGCACCGTTCTTCGGCTCCACCCAAAGCTAGCTCCCTATACCGTAGCGGTCCTGCCACTGTCAAAAAAGCCTGAGCTCCAGGGGTTGAGCGAGCAGATCTTCCACGAGATCTCGGCCACGATGAGCGTTGACTATGACGATACACAGTCGATTGGACGTCGGTATCGTCGCCAGGACGAGATTGGAACTCCGTTTTGTCTGACCGTAGATTTTGAGTCGCTCAATGATTCGGCTGTAACGGTTCGCGATCGCGACACTATGCAACAAGAGAGGGTTCCAATTGTGGATGTACTTGCGTATCTCAGAGGTCGCCTCGAGGGTCTCTAGGAAGTAACTGAGAAGGAGCGTTACCTCTTCGCCCGTTGGGCGAGGAGTGCAGTTGAGTTGTGGAGCAGGATCGCTGGTCCACGGGAGGGGAATTCTTGACTTTCATCTATGCGTTCGATAACCGTTACGAGAAGGCACCGAAGGAGCTTCGAGACTTACTTGGGGGCAAGGGTGCGAATCTTGCTGAGATGACATCCGTGTTGGGACTTCCCGTGCCTCACGGGTTTACCATCACCACCGATGCCTGTAGGAGCTATCTCGACAGTGGTTGGCCGAGCGGTCTCGATGAAGAGCTCGAGGCGGCCGTTGTTGAGCTCGAGAGGCGGATGGAAAAGCGGCTTGGAGATCGTGAGAATCCGCTCCTTGTTTCGGTTCGGTCAGGTGCAAAATTCTCGATGCCGGGGATGATGGACACGGTGTTGAACCTGGGACTCAACGACGAATCGGTGATAGGTCTGGCGGATCAAACCTCAGACGAGCGTTTTGCGTACGACTCGTATCGTCGGTTTCTCCACATGTATGCCCGAATCGTCTTGGGCATACCATCTGACGAGTTTGATCGGCTCTTCGATGCTGCGAAAGAGCTAGCAAACGTTGAGACTGACGCGCAAGTACCTGCGGAGCTTCTGCGGTATCTCGTCTCGGCCTATAAGACGATCATAGAAACGACCACTGGTTCACCATTTCCGCAAGAGCCAATGGTCCAACTCCGCCAAGCCATTGAAGCGGTCTTCTCCTCGTGGAATGGTGCGCGCGCAGTTGCCTATCGTGAGAGAGAGGGTATCGATCACCGTCTTGGCACGGCGGTCAACGTACAGGCGATGGTTTTTGGAAATCGTGACGATAACTCTGGAACGGGTGTGGGCTTTACACGAGATCCTTCGACCGGTGAGCGCGGCATGTTCGGTGACTTCCTCGTCAATGCGCAGGGAGAGGACGTGGTAGCGGGCGTACGTAACACCGATCCTCTCTCGTCGATTGCAAAGAGATTCCCAGACGTTTACGACGAGCTCGTTGAGATCTTTCAACGTCTCGAGCGCCACTATCGCGATATGTGCGATACCGAGTTCACCATTGAACAGGGAAAACTCTGGATGCTTCAGACGAGAGTCGGTAAGCGAGGCGGCTCCGCTGCACTCAAGATGGCGGTCGACATGACCACAGAGCCTGAGATATTGTTAACTCGAGAGGAGGCACTTCTACGGATCTCAGCTGACCACCTCGATCAGGTCCTTCATCCGCAGTTCTCGAATGCAGAGTTTGCGGTGCTGGCTAGAGGCCTCGGAGCATCACCTGGTGCTGCGGTTGGAAAGGTCTACTTTGATGCTGATGAGGCGGTAGCGGCAGCTCGACGGGGCGAGAGCGTGATCTTGGTTCGCAAGGAGACGTCACCCGACGATGTCCATGGGATGTTGGCTGCGGAGGGTGTCTTGACGACCCGGGGCGGACTCGTTTCGCACGCCGCAGTCGTCGCTCGCGGCTGGGGAAAGCCTGCAGTAGTAGGGGCCGACAGCATTCGAATCTCTGAACGAAGTTTTGTTGTCGGTTCGAAGACCGTTGTGGAGGGTGATGTCATCTCAATCGATGGGACCACCGGAAATGTGGTCCTTGGAGCGGTCCCGCTCACGTCGGCGGAGCCGCCGGAGGAGTTTCAGACGCTGCTCTCGTGGGCAGATGAGCTCAGAGGCGATCGAGTATTGGTTCGGGCGAATGCTGACACCGGTCGTGATGCTGAGGTGGCACGGGAGTTTGGTGCGGAGGGTATTGGGCTCTGTCGGACCGAGCACATGTTCTTGGCGGAAGATCGCCTGCCGATCGTTCGACGGATGATTCTCGCTGATACCGCAGCCGATGAGAGCGACGCTCTCGAGGAACTTCGTGTGGCTCAGCGAGATGACTTCCTAGCAATTCTCACCGCAATGGATGGCCTGCCGGTAACGGTTCGCCTTCTCGATCCTCCGCTCCATGAGTTTTTGCCGAACACTGAAGAGCTAGCCGTCAAAGATGCATCGGTAGGGCTTACGGCCGAGGAACACAAGCTCTACCAGGCCTCTCGGGCGTGGAAAGAGGTCAACCCGATGCTGGGCACAAGAGGGGTCCGCTTGGGAGTTATTAAGCCTGGTCTGTACGAGATGCAGGTACGAGCGCTCTTGGAGGCCGCAAGGATCTGTTGCGACCGTGGGGGTCATCCAGTCATCGAGATCATGATCCCGTTGACGGTGACGAGAGAAGAGCTCTCACTCGCTCGCTCGTGGGTGACCGGAGTTCTCGAGACCATGGATACACGAGGTATCACGGTTACCGTAGGGACGATGATTGAGACTCCGAGGGCAGCTCTGCGCTCCGACGAGATCGCTGAGTATGCAGAGTTCTTCTCGTTCGGTACGAACGACCTCACCCAGATGACCCTCGGTTTCTCTCGAGACGACGTGGAGGGCAAGATGATGGCCACCTATATCGATCAGGGCCTGTTGCCCGCAAATCCCTTCAAGACGATAGATATCGGTGGTGTTGGAGAACTAGTTCGACTCGGAGTTACTCGGGGTCGGTCGACGCGACCAGGGCTAAAGATTGGAATATGTGGAGAGCACGGTGGCGATCCGGCGTCGATCGAATTCTTCGTCGCAGCGGGGCTGGACTATGTGAGCTGCTCTCCGTTTCGAGTTCCTATTGCGAGGCTTGCTGCGGCACACGCCCTCATTGCTCTAGAGAGCGAAGACGGACTGCCGAGTCAGCTAAGTCGGTAAGTTGTCGGAGGGTCTTTCCGGGCCCTCCGACAAGAACGGCTACTCCGTGCGCCTCCAGGTGGTGTGCGACCTCATCGGCGTTAGGTTGTGCCACCGGATTAGTAACGGTAAGAATGACGAGGTCTACCCCGATGTCACGTGCGAGCTTGAGGACATCGGTCTTCGGTACTTGGGTGCCAAGGTGATGGGTGATCCAGCGGTTATTGCGCAAGACGGCAGTGGCCATAGTAGCTGGCAAGGCGTGTTCGTCTCCAGGTGGTGTGGTGACAATAGCGGTTCCACGAGGACGACCGGGTGGATTTGTCATCATCGATGCGAGCGAGCGTTCGATAATTGCTGAGGATCGATGCTCCTCAGCAATGGAGAGTTCTCCATCGGCCCATCGTTGGCCGATGTGGACGAGGACTGGAGAGATGAGTTGCTCGCAGATGTCAATGACTGGTACTTTGCCTTCGGCGAGTCGATCGAGTTGGCTGCGAACGCCGGCCTCTTCTCCCGCAAGGAGGAGGCGTTCGAGCCGTTCACGATGGCTATCCCAATCCCTTACTTGAGCGCGAGTCGGAGGAGGTGTCGGAGTGAGTCGCTCGGCGATCAGCTTTTCGACAGCCTCCGGTGCGACGTGGTAACTGGCACCGATCTTTACCGCAGGGAGGCGACCGTCGCGGACCCACTGGTATGCGGTTTGATAGTGAACTCCGATTTGTTGAGCAGCCTCTTTAAGATCCATTGTCCTTTTTCAACTAGACGGCAAGCCGTTCGTGCGGCTGTCCTCCGCTCACCGGTGCGCAGGATATGTGCCGTCTGCCTAGTGTACACCTAGGCTGGTAGCTACCGATATGGCATACTCCGATGATGATAAAAGACGAGTCCTCGATGCGACCGACATCGTCGCGCTCATTGGGGAACACGCCGCCTTGAAGCGTGTAGGGCGGCGGTGGAGCGGACTCTGTCCCTTTCATGTCGAAAACTCTCCGTCACTGTCGGTCAATGCCGAGGATGGACTGTACTACTGTTTTGGCTGTCACGCTAAGGGTGATGCGCTCTCTTTCGTGATGGCGGTCTATCGCTTGAATTTTCAAGAGGCTCTTGAGCACCTCGCAGGTAGAGCTGGACTGCGGCTTACCCCGGTCTCAGGTGATGATCGAGAGGCTCGCTCGCAGCGAGAGAGATCGCTTGACCTGCTCAAGCTCGCTCAGCAGAGATTCAAGGCCGCACTTGAGGATCCGCTACTTGGGAAACCAGCGCGTCGTTACCTTGAGGAGCGGGCTATCTCTGCGGAGGCCATTAAGCATTTCGCCATTGGATTTGCGCCACAAGAGAGCCGCTCTTTAGTGGATGAGCTCAGGGCAAAGCCCGAGGAGCTGGTGGCTGCTGGTCTTGGTTATATCGATGATCGAGGCCGCTTTCATGATCACTTTCGTGGACGCATCACCTTCCCAATCTCAGAGACTTCGGGACGCATCGTTGCCTTTGGCGGTCGAATCTTGCCCGAGATTGTTGCGAACTATCAGGGTCCCACACCGCTTCCGAAGTATAAGAACTCTCCTGAGACTGCGGTCTACCAGAAGCGGCGGATGCTCTACGGACTCGATCTTGCCCGAGGCGAGATCGTTCGAAGCTCTGAGATTGTTGTCTGTGAGGGCTATACCGATGTGATCGGTATGTGGCAGTCGGGGGTTCTCACCGCCGTTGCGACCTGCGGCACAGCGCTGACCGAGGAGCACTTCGATCGATTGAAGAACTTCGCCAAGCGCGTCGTGCTGGCCTTTGATGCCGACGGGGCGGGTCAGGCGGCCGCTGAGCGCTTCTACCTCATGGAGCAGCGCCATAACCTTCAGATATCGGTAGCTCAGCTTCCCTTTGGTAAAGATCCAGCGGAGGTCGCTGCGGTAGACCCTGGGGCTCTTCGCAAAGCGGTCGAAACGGCTGAGCCGTTTCTCTCCTTTCGACTTGATCGTCTCTTTGCTCGATCCGATCTATCGACTTCAGAGGGTCGAGCTCGTGCGGCTGGAGAGGCGATCGCTATGGTCGTTGAACACCCGAATCCGTTAGTTCGCTCGGACTATGTTGGATTGATCGCTGATCGCACACGATTGCAAGTTTCCGAGCTCAAACGCAGGATTGAAAGTTCGCCGAATTCACGACGCCCGAGACTCGTCGCTCAGGAGTCGATGGGGTTGCGGGGTCATCACGATACCGAAGCTGACCGGGCAGCAGAAGAGGCAATGCGTCTGCTCGTTCACAACCCGACGGAGCTATCGGATGTTATCGTCCCCGACCTCTTTCGATCGTCGAACTTTCGTGAGCTCGCCGCTATCGTCGGGAATGCTCGATCACTGGCTGAAGCTGCGGTAACGCTCTCGCAGCTCGGTGAGAACGTCGTTCAGCTCTTCTACCGACTTGCTTCGGAGCCGTCGTCGATCGATCCATTCGATGTAATCTCTACTTTCGTGGTCCAAGAAGCGAAGATCGAGCTGTCGCTCTTATCGCAACGGTTGCGACGAGGCGGTTCGGGATCTGATCTCGTTGCTCTATCTGGGGATGTAACGCGAGTTAGCCTCCTGCTTCAGCAGCTTGGGGAGGGAAAAGGAGGCGAAGCGATCGGTGAGCTCATCTCTTGGATCGTTGGCCACCGAAGTAGGAGAGATGATCCGACATGATGATGTCTGATCGAACTATGAGCTGGACTTTTGAAGTACAAGGAATCCTCTGTGACTAGAGATGAGACCGTTTCGGCCTATCTTCGTGAGATAGGGAGTCACCGCCTCCTAAGCGCCCAAGAAGAGATCTCGTTGGGTCGTACCATTCGTGCCTACCAGACCGAGGCTGCGAAGGCGAGCCCAGACCCAATTCTGCTGGAGCGGCTCAAAGTGGAGGCAGATGCTGCGAGAGAGAAGTTCATAGCGGGTAATCTTCGATTGGTCGTCTCGATAGCGAGTCAGTACACGAAGTCGCAGAGTGTGCTCTCCGATCTCATTCAAGAAGGCAACCTAGGCCTAATGCGGGCGGTCGAGAAGTTTGATCCTGAGCGAGGCTTTCGGTTCTCTACCTACGCAACACACTGGATTCGACAGGCCATTTCAGCATCTTTTCGCGAAGAGGGTCGGAGCATACGTGTGCCGAGCCATATTCGGGATCAGATCGCCGAGATTCAGCGTGTGCGACGTGAGCTTGAGCAGAGTTTGGCCCGTGAGCCAACTTTTCATGAGATTGGCAAGAGTCTTGGAATTGCGGGAGACCGGGTCGAGGAGCTCCTCGTCTTAAACCAGAGTGTGGTCTCATTGGAGACTCCAGTGTCGGGAGACGGCGACACGACGCTCTCAGACCTCTACGGAGGCGGTGATGAGGAGGTAGGCGCCGGAGTGGACCGCAGTGATCTCGCTGAGGCCCTCGAAGAGGCCATGGCCCATCTCGACGAGAGTGATCGCGAGATTATTCGGTTTCGATTTGGTTTCACCGATCATGCATTGCACTCCCTCGAGGAAGCCTCTGCGGTCTTTGGAGTTAAGAAGGAAAAGATACGACAGATCGAACTTCGCGCTATGAATCGTTTGCGCAAGGCAGAGATTGTTGAGGAGTTGCGTGAGCGAATAGAGGGAGATTGAACGAACGGCGCAACCTCGCTCGGATCCCTGCTATGGTGGTTCTCGATTCCGGGGTAGCTCAATCGGCAGAGCAAACGACTGTTAATCGTTAGGTTGAGAGTTCGAGTCTCTCCCCCGGAGCTTCCTACCTTGAGGCTGAGGTAGTGCGAGCGGGCCTGTAGCTCAGCGGTTAGAGCAGGGGACTCATAATCCCTTGGTCGCAGGTTCGAATCCTGCCGGGCCCACCAGGTCAGGGCATGTGTCAACTCTGGACTTGGAGAAAAACCCAACAGGACCCCCAAAGTGGCTGTGTTCCCAACGAGACGTGTGCTCCCTGTGGCCCTGCGACCCGTGTAATGGCGAAGCTCCCCACACGTGCAACCCTTGGATTGTGGGCGCTTGTCTCATCTCCATTCTACTCGACCTTCTCGCATGTCAGGTGGATCGCATGGCGCCCACCACTCCACCAAGATGCCCTCTTCGGTCTTGGATAGATTTGTAGAACCAGTCTCTGCTTCGACAGTCACATACTTTGTCAAGCTAGAATTACGTACATGTCTACTCTACCATTAGCTGATGCTCGTGCTCAACTCTCGAAACTCGTCACAGAGGCGGAAAACACGCACGAACGCTTTGAGATCACTCGCAAGGGCCACCGTGTCGCAGTACTGCTTGGAGCGGATGACTACGACGCATTGTGCGAGACGATCGCAGTTCTCTCGGATACCGAGTTGCTGCGATCCCATGCCGAGGGCTTAGAAGCCGTCGAAGTTGGCGATGTCGTAGACGCTGATGAGCTTGCGCAAATGATGCGTCAGTCGAACAGGCTGCGTCAAACGGATTGACCGAGAGAAGGTACCGGTTAGAGGTTGCCTCTCCGGCAGCGCGAATGCTCGCGGAATCATTGCCACCCAAGATCGGGGTAGCTATCCTTGTTTTCCTTACTGAGGTTCTGGTCACTGAGCCAAGAAGGGTTGGAAAACCACTTCGACCACCGCTTGACCCTGTATGGTCGGCGAGAAGAGGCTCTTATCGAGTTCTGTATCTCATCGACGAAGACCAAGGTATCGTCATCGTCACTGCCATTCGACATCGAAGTGATGCATATAGGACCTGATCCGAACGCAGTCGATTCTTGGCGCTATTTCTGCATCGGAGATTCTCACCCTAGGCAGGCCAGGAAAGCCCCGACCTTCGGGGCTCATGTAACCAGATCTTCGGCGCCCTCCCAAGGATTATGCGCATCGTCGGGCCAGATTCACGTTGAGTTTCTATCCACCCAACTTTTCACCCAACAATCGTGTCCGAGCACGTCCCGCCCAGTCCGAGGCTGTCTCATTACCCTTGTCAAAAGAGTTGAATGAGCTGCAGAAATGAGACGTATTCGGACATTTTGACTACCAGCTCGGACACTTTGTGAACACCTCATAATCCCTTTGTCGTGGGTTCGAATGCCACCGGGCCCACCAGGTCAGGGCATGTTGTAACCCTATGGACTGGACGGCGCCTTGAGCCCGGTCCTCTTCGTTTGTGAATCGTCGGTTTCTTGCAACCCCGCGACCTTTGCAATGATTTGGCTCTCCACACGTGCTTCGTTCGGATTATGAGCGCTCATCTCCGCTCTGCTCGACCCATTCGCATTTCAGGTGGATCACGTAGCGTTCGCTACTCCATGCCCGCAAATGCAGACAAGTGGGCTAGACTAGTTGTATGTCTGGAAATGTAGACAAGGAGTACGTGATTAGAGGCCCCCAGTCCTTCGGGATGGCGCTGCGTGAATTTCGCCTTCGTCGTGGAGTGACTCAGGCTGAACTGGCAAAGACTTCAGGATTGCATAGAAGTTATCTTTCAGAACTTGAGCGTGGTTCAACCACTGATGCCTTGCGTTATCTCATCCTGGCCTGTCGTGCACTTGATTTGGAGATCGTCGTTCGACCACAGGAAGGGGCTCCTAAGGATGGAGCTTGAGGTATGGCTAGATGGAACCCATGTTGCCATGCTCAGCGAGAATCGTAGGCAACTGACGATGATCTACACCGGTGAGGCCCATCCTATCGGTGCTCCTCTCGTATCGGTGGCAATGCCGGTGAGCGCTAGACGATATCCAGACACCAAGGTGCGGGCGTTCTTCCATGGACTGCTACCCGAAGGGGAAGCCAGAAGGATGCTGGCCTATGATTTCGGTCTCGATGAGTCTGATGACATGGGCCTCCTTGGGGCGCTGGGAAAGGATTGCGCAGGTGCACTCGTGATACAGCCAAAAGGGGATGGACCACCACTGATGGCTAGAGCATCAGCGAAGGATGTTGTCGATGATGCGGAGATCGAGCGACGATTGCGTGCGTTACCAGTGCATCCGCTCGGGGTGGATGGACGCATACGGGTCTCGCTCGCCGGAGTCCAATCCAAGCTGCTGCTAGCCAGGCTTGAAGATGGACGCTGGGTGTTACCCGCTGATGGCATTGTCTCCACCCATATTCTCAAACCAGAACATCGTGATTTACCGAACACGGTGGTGAACGAAGCGTTCTGTATGAACCTGGCGGCAAGATCGGGACTAAAGGCGGCTCGCACGACCATCTCATCTTTTGGTGGGACCGAAGTACTCGTGTCCGAACGTTACGACCGAAGACGGGAAGCGAGTGGTATCCGGCGGATGCACCAAGAAGATGCTTGTCAGGCCCTGTCAGTGCTCGCGATTGTCCCTGAGCACAAATACGAAGAGTTTGGCGGGCCGACTCTGGTCGGGATTGCAAGGTTGCTTGAGCAGTGGGGGGACGCCCAGTCAAAAGAGGAGCTGTTGCGTCAAATTGCTATTCATGTGATTGTCGGCAACGCCGACGCTCATGGCAAGAACGTCTCATTTCTTCACCAGGAAAATGGGACGGTAGGTTTGGCCCCGGTCTATGACATCATGAGCACTGAGTACTATTCAGCAGCCCATGCACGTCCGATGAGTTCTACGCTTGGCCTTTTCGTCGATGCAAAGCACAACATTAACGAAGTCACTGTCGGGGACCTCCTGTCCGAGGCTGAGCGTTGGGGAATGAGATATAGAACTGCACAGTCGGTGTTGAACCAACTCCTAGAGAGACTCCCTAGTGCTTTGGATCAGGCTGCTAGAGATGTCCCCGACGTGCCGCAAGCACTAGTTGACATGGTGCACAAGAGGATGACCAGAGCACGGGCCGAAGCTGCTCGGCTTGGTCAGTGAGTGCCTCGACGGAGCGAAATCTCCGATGGTGTTGCCAAGGGGTCGAAATCTTTCTACCGATCATGGGACCGAATGAGCGAGGCAGAGGTACCTAGAACGAGTAGTTTCTGGGCTGCGATCAACCCCGAACCTCGGCGTGCATGGGTGTGTGCATATGCCGACGGTATAACAGAGTCGGGATATTCGGGCGCGGCCGGTGTGCCCTGCCCTGGTTTTCAGATCAATTTATGAAGGAAGAATTCGCAAACCGGGCAGGTAACAGGACGGAAAGTTTACCCAACATGTCGTTTACGTAGCAATGGTGCAGAGATATAAGGCAGATACCAACGGGAGAATCTAACCCACGTTATTGTGTGTGGTGATAGGGACCACGTGGACGCAGATGCAGTTCGCGAAAGCCTTAAGCGGTACATGCGTATGCTGAACCCTTGGACCAGTCCGCTTGAGTCTTTGGACCAGCGCTGAATTCTTAGGACCATTCCTGTTTGAGTTCTAGGACTTCCCTCGGAGATGGCTCGTTGTTGTCTCTTTCATCGTAGCTCTACTCGATGTCGTCTGCAGACTTTCGAGCTTCATGATCACCCAATGACCACTGAGCGTGTTGTCGCTTTGTTGTGTTTCGTGCTCTACTCTTCCTCCTTCGGCGGAGCAAGGAGCTTTCTCATGGACTCTCCTTTCATCTCAATTCGTCGTGAGCTGTGGACGATCCGGTCAAGGACCGCGTCAGCAACGGTCGCATCTTCAAAACTCTGGTGGAGAGATCCGACTGGGACCTGCGAGGCAATCATCGTTGACGATGTGCCAATGCGGTCGTCTCAGAGATCGAGGAGTTCTCGTGATCCTCGAGAGGGAATCGGAGCTAACGCAAAGTCATCAATAATCAAGAGATCCTTTGATCGCAGCTTCGCTGCGTAGCTCTTGTAAGCTCCGGCTCCTCTAGCAACGGCGATCTCTTCACCACGCGCTGTAGGCGATCGGAGTATGTTGGTCGAGGGCCTGATCTCACCCCGCTGCTGCAGCGTTGGCTGAGCAGAGTCCAAATTGGATGCTTGGGCGGCGCTCCAGCCTAGTTTCACCCGTGTCCTCCTTGTTCAGTGAGCCATGGGTACTTGGAAGGGGTCGAATCTGCGTTCGCTAGAGAGTGAACTAGCAATTGGTGCGGCAATGAGTCTGCTCGCAATGCGCACCGTTGGACTGCGTGTCGAAGGGGGGACTTGAACCCCCACGACCTTGCGGTCACTAGGCCCTCAACCTAGCGCGTCTACCTATTCCGCCACTTCGACAGTGCCAAACAAACTAGTGGCTGGTTGAACAGTACCGATCATTTCGATGGGATCGGTTTCGGGGTCTTTCTTGTCGAAAGGCCGTAGCGAACAAAGATGTTGTTTGGAGATTGCCGCTACGTTCGAAGACCGACGTTTCCTCGATAAGCTGAGTGCAAGACTGCAGTGGCCAGTAACTCGGCACGAAACATGAATGGCAGGTGTGGTTCGTTGAGTCTTTTGGAGATCGACGCTCTTGAGACAAATATCAAGCTTCGCAAGTCGGAGGTAAAAGCAGTCGCTGGCGTCAGCTTTTCCATCGACGCTGGTGAGACGGTTGGGCTCGTAGGGGAGTCGGGATGCGGCAAGACCATGACCGGCATGTCCATCATGCGCCTGTTGCCGTCTGGAGGGTATATTGCCGGCGGTGCCGTGCGACTCGAGGGTCGAGACCTTGCGCACATGAATGAGCGGGAACTCCGGAAGGTCCGGGGTAATGAGATCGGGATGATATTCCAAGATCCAATGACTTCTCTCAATCCCTGCATGACGATTGGTGAGCAGATCGCTGAGTCTGTTCGACTACATAAGGGTGTCAACAAGGCAGCCGCTCTCACTCGAGCCATCGAGGTCCTCGGACTCGTCGGAATGCCGAACCCCAAAGAGCGCATCTCTTACTACCCCCACCAACTCTCTGGTGGCCTCCGGCAACGAGTGATGATTGCCATGGCGCTCGCATGTGAACCGAAGCTGCTGATTGCTGATGAGCCTACGACCGCTCTCGATGTGACGATTCAAGCGCAGATCCTTTCGCTGCTCGACGATCTACGAACGAGCTTGAAGATGGCGATGTTGCTCATCACTCACGATATGGGAGTGATCGCGGGACGAGCGGACAAGGTCGTGGTTATGTATGCCGGCAAGGTTGTTGAGGAGGCCGAGACGGTTCGGCTGTTTACCAACACGCACCATCCCTACGCAGAGGCTCTCCTATCATCGATCCCACCGATGGATCGAGATACATCCGAGCGGCTCTACTCCATCCCAGGCTTGCCACCGGATCTCACTGATCCTCCAGTTGGTTGCCGCTTTGCTCCTCGATGTCGATATCGTCAAGACGACTGCGTCGAATCTGAACCACCGCTCATGGCTCCGGCGGGCTACGCTCATCCCTTCGCCTGTTTCCATCCTGTTGGCGTCCCAGAGGCGGAGTCAGGTGAAGAAGACCTCTCCCAGCTGCAGTTTACTGCTGGACGCTCCGACGAGGAGGGAACGATAGCCCGAGAACCGCTGATGGTCCTCGAGCATGTATCGAAGGAGTATGCGGTTACAAAGGGTGCCGTAATGCAACGTAAGGTAGGAACCCTAAAGGCCGTCACCGATCTCTCGCTTACCGTCTACCAGGGTGAGACGCTTGGAGTGGTTGGGGAGTCGGGCTGTGGTAAGACGACGACCGGTTCAATGATGGTCGCGTTGGAGGAGCCGACGAGTGGTCGCATTCTTTTCAAGGGTGATGATCTCACGACGATGTCGCGCTCTGCGCTGAGAGCCGAGCGTCGCAATATGCAGCTCATGTTTCAAGATCCTTACGCTTCACTCGACCCACGAATGAGAGTCGAGTCAATTATTCGAGAGCCCCTCGATGTCAACAAGGTCGGCACCCAGCAAGAGCGCCGACAGCGAGTGATTCAGTTGCTCCAAGAGGTCGGCCTCTCTGAGCGAGCGTTAGAGCGTTATCCCCATGAATTCTCTGGTGGACAGCGCCAGAGGATCGGTCTGGCGCGCGCTCTCGCCTTGAATCCAAAGCTGATCGTTGCCGATGAGCCAGTCTCTGCTCTCGATGTTTCGATTCGTTCTCAGGTCCTTAATCTCATGAAGGACCTACAGCAGCGACACGATCTCACCTATGTTGTGATCTCCCACGATCTCTCGGTCGTTCGTTACTTGGCCGATCGGATTGCGGTGATGTATCTCGGTAAATTGGTTGAGATTGGAAACGGTCATGATGTCTATGAGCGGGCTGCACATCCTTACACTGCCGGACTACTCTCAGCAGTTCCGATTCCTCGGCCCACTTTGGAACGACGAAAGCGACGCATTGAGGTCCGAGGTGAGCTGCCGTCGGCGATTAACCCACCGTCGGGATGTCGATTTCGTACACGCTGTTCCTACGCCCAGGAGATCTGTGCGGTGGAGGAGCCGCCGTTACAGAGCTTCGGCGGCGTGCATCAAGCAGCATGCCACTTCCCGCTGATTCCTGCGCAAGGTTCCGCTGCAGTCCTCGCCAACGCCTGAGTATAGGGATGTCTACGACCCTGTGACGAAAAGATGCTCGGTCATGATCGGCGGGGTGGAGCAAAGTGGCGTTGATCGGTCTCGTGTTAGCTGAAGGCATTTGACGATGAACAGCACGATGCCTCCATCACGTCAAGGCCAGTTCGGGTGCTGGGTAGAGATTGTCGTGAGGTCAGGGAGCGTTTTACTGGTATTCGATCACGCTTGGGACCGGTCTAAGGCCTAAGACGGCAGCAGGGGCTTCCAGTGGCTGATCTTGACGATAGAAGAGCTTGATGCCCAGCGGAAACCTTGGATCGCTTGCGAGCATGGAGTACGCTGAGGTTTTTGCTGCCCAGCTCCCGAATCCGTCCATGTTGAAGACGATCTGGATTCCTGGGGGTGACGTTACGCTCGCTTTTTGAGCGACCATCGTCGGCGTGAATTCGTGCACGAGGAGAAGCTTTGGTGGTAGGTTGTGGGAGCTAACGAACTGTGACAACCAGGTAGCCACGGTGTTGATCTCTGCTCCCGTCGTTGATCCGATCACTTGACCGGGGAGGCTCGGAGCGGCAACCTCCCATTCGGGGTCGAGTCCCAGCTCGACGTTCGGATTAGCTAGAAATGGAGCGAGCAATCTGGCGTCAGCGAGAGGGCTGCTGCGCCCAGGTTGAATATCGAGAATGAGCATTCCATGGTGAGCCTGGATAACCGAGAGGTAGCTACCGATAGTCGAAACACTGAGCTCCTGGGTGTAGAGCCCATCCGGTCCTGGTGCTGCTTGTGCAACGAAGGCGATGAGCTCAAACGCTGGCTCAACAACGGTTCCTGGTTGGCCATAAGCCGCAGCTTGGGCGGTGAGGCCGGCCCATGCGGTTTGAGGGTCTGTCGCACCAAGAATTCCTAGCGATCCACCTCCTGGTGCCCCGTAGTAGGCGACGATTCGTGTGTTGGGGAACAGCGTCTGACTCTCGCTCGGTATCGTTGTCGACGGTGTTGGCACGTCGGTCGACGGTGTTGGCACGACACTAGATGGTGTGGGGGATATGGCGACGTGCTGCGTGGGCCTTTGGCGGCGAGTCCGAATGGGTCTTATATGACGTGTAGGTGAGACTCTGGGAACCGGTGAAGGAACGGTGTTGAGAGGAAGTAGTAGGAAGGCCAGCCACGCAAGGACGGTGAGCGCAACGACCGTGCTGCCAACTCGGCCTGCGTGTGTCGTGGGGCGAAACGCCGAAAGATGAGTGGTTCCTCGACGTCGTGTCACGCTGGAACTACCTAGGGTAGGTTCGGGCTACGGTGACTGCTCGCTAACTGTAGGCCGCTAGGAATCACACATACCCCCCATGACGTTGCCTTTCAGTATATCGATCTTTCAAATGGGGAGTGGGTCTTGTCTCGCTAACTTCGTCGAGGGGTTGCGGTTCGGGGAACAGGTTCTAATGCTCTAGTAAAGCTCGGCATTTGGCCGATGGCATGGCGGAGGCCGTCGGACTTGTAGTGAGAGCTCTGGGAGCAAGGGTTGTGATGGCTGCTGAGGATCTTAGCTCGATCTTCTCAGAGTGGGTTTCGCGTTAGGAGTCTGTGAAGGGTGCTACAGCAGGGGTCGTCATCAGGTACGATCAGAGGCGATGGCGAACTCTCGAGCGTCTCTCAGGTCATACCGGCGACGCCTCGTCGACGATGCTTCTCCGCTTGTAGTCGCAGGTGCGGTTTCCGCAATCGAGATCGTCTTCGTCCTCGCTCGTATCGTGGTTGCCGCTAAGGGACGAGTAACCGCGTTAATCGTGGCGGGGTCTCAATACGTCAACCCTCATGGCGTTCCAATCCACCTTCCAATTCTTCCTGGTTCTGGGTACGATGGTCAGTTCTACTTCCGAATGGCATTGAATCCGTTTGATTTCGCACATAGCGCATACGGGGTGACCCTCGACACTCCATTTCGGTTGCAACGAGTTGGTTATCCTGCCCTAGTGTGGTTACTCTCACTCGGTCACGCTTCACTCGTACCGTTCGTGATGATCATCGTGAATGTGCTCGCGCTCGGTACGATAGCGTTTGTATTGGCTCAGGTGGCCGTTGAATCCGGACAGTCCGTCTGGTTTGGTGTACTTGGAGCACTCTTTGCTGGCTATGCCTTGAGCCTGGGTCGGGACCTGACCGAACCGATGGCAGCTGCGTTGCTACTGCTCGGTATCTACTCTCTCTCCAAGGGCCGACCCTGGTGGGCTGCTCTCCTGCTCAGTGGTTCGGTCTTGACTCGTGAAACCGCGATGGTGATCGTCGGTTCGGTTGGTCTAGCTTGGATCGTGAGCCTGGTTCGGCCTGCGGTCGTACACGGCGTTGAGTCTCGACGATGGAGGCTCCTGGTGGCAGGCGGAGTTCCCTCGGTGGTGTTTCTCTCATATCAAGTTTTTCTCCATGCGCAACTCCATCACACCGTACTCAAAAGTGACTTCAGTGCGAACCTCGGCCTCCCGGTCGTCGCTCTTGTGCGTGGAATCGTTCAACGGGCTGGCGCCTTCAACCTCGCCAATGCGCTCTGGTCTCTACAGTTCATCGCACTGCTTCTTCTCGTCGTGGTGGTAGCACGATCGCTTCGACGTATCGAGGCTCCGCTCTTTCTCAAGCTCTCATTCATCTTTCTGCTCGTCCTGGTTCTTAGTCTCTCATCTGAGATCTGGGCAAATGACGCAGATCTTCGGAGTTTGGATCAGCTATGGATCCTGGCATGGTACCTCCTGTTGCTCGGGAGAAAAAGAGGACTAGCACGCTGGAGTCCTATGGTTGTGGTTTGGGGGCTCACAGCGTTGCAACTCGTCGTCTTCATATGAGCCTTGTTGATCTGGGATATTCCCTCATTGGCTCCACTCTCGCTTGGTGAGTGTCTTTGAGCAGAGATGAGGACTGCTCGTTTGCGGGCACGGTCGCTAAGAGTGGTCTACCACCCTCGAGAGGTCTCGACGTCA
>JAJYZP010000104.1 GCA_021799875.1 Actinomycetes bacterium
TTCTGCTCGGTCAGTCCAGAACTTTTACCGAAGCACGATGGCTTGGAGTAGCCCGGGGACTAGGTCGCGTCGGCGAAGAGACGGCTGAAGAGAAGGCCCTCCTTCGGCCTTCAAGAGTATAGGGATTGAGACGATATGGGTCAAAGTAGCAAAGGTCGTGGCGAAGATTCTGGTCGCTTAGATGGAAGTAGTGATGACGTGATCGAGAATCCTGATAGTCCTGATTTAGTCGAGTCGGTCGAGAGCGTGACCGGACCTCAAGACGAAGAGAACGTGTTGGCCTCTTCAAGCGTTCAGGATCAGGTGTCAACGAGTGTGCCTGACGACGGACTGCTCCGGCCGGGAGCGGCGCGATCGCAATCTGCGAAGGTCGGGGATGTTGCTGCAGACCCGGCAAGGTCAGGGAAGCCGGTATCGATCTTTACTCGTCTTTATCACGGGGATACCGCATTTCGCTTCCTTGACAAGCGACGTATCTATTTTACGATCTCCTTGCTGATTATTGTCGCCGGTGCGATCTCGCTCTCTGTGCGTGGATTGAACTTCGGTATCGACTTCAAAGGTGGAACCTCATGGGAGGTGCCGTCCCAGACGCTTTCGATCTCGAAGACCGAGGCCGTGCTCCGGAGCTTTGGTATTAATCAGGCGACGGTGGTCTCTCTCGGGTCTTCTCAAGGTCGTACGGTCGAGGCCGAGGTCGACCTCTCGAAGCTACCGGTGGCGACTCGTACTGCTAAGGAGTATAGTGTCGCCGCTGCACTGGCGAAGGCGGCCGGTCTTAAGCCCTCCGCTATCTCCATCTCTGACGTAGGCCCAACCTGGGGCTCCCAGGTTACCTCAAAAGCTCTGCTCGCACTGGCCTTCTTTTTCGTCGGTATCGCCCTCTACATTTCGCTCCGTTTTGAATGGAAGATGGCAGGAGCAGCGCTCATAGCGGTGGTGCACGATCTGCTCGTGACCGTCGGTATCTATTCGATAGCCAACTTCCAGATCACCCCAGACACGGTGATTGCGATTTTGACCATTTTGGGTTACTCGCTTTACGACACGATCGTGGTCTTCGATCGAGTCGGCGAGAATACGAAGGCGCTCGTAAATAAGGGGAGACTCTCGTATGCCGATTCGGTGAATCTCTCGCTGAACCAGGTCTTTATGCGGTCGGTGAATACTTCTTTGGTGGCAATTATTCCAGTCTTGTCGATCTTGGTTCTCGGGGCATACGTTCTCGGTGCAACGACCTTGCGTGACTTTGGACTAGCGCTCTTTGTAGGTCTGACGACAGGTGCCTACTCCTCTATCGGAATAGCCTCTCCGCTTCTTGCGATCTTCAAAGAGAGGGAGCCGAAGTACGCAGATTTGAAGGCTCGTCTCGCAAAGGTGGGGACGAGTGGGTTGCTGACTCCGAGAGCCGCTGCCATGGCGGGAGCTGGCGGAGCTTCCGTCTCATCAAACACGGTCGCTGGGGGTACGCAAACACCGCGCCCGAGGCCCGCTCCACGTAAGGTCTCCTCGAAGCGGAAGCCCACTACGACCCGTCGATCGTAGAGCTCCGGCCCCTGGCCTTGGAGGCGAGTAATCTGGTTCTCGACTAATCTGAGCTACGTATGGCTAATCCTGCCGCTTGGTCGAGTGAAATACTTAGTGTTGAGCCCTTGAAGGGAAAGTTCAGCACGTTCCATCCCGGAGGATCACAGGCGGTTATCGAAGATGCCTTCCTGTTGGCCGCAGATGCCCACCATGGGCAGTTCCGTCACTCAGGCGAGCCCTACTTTACTCATCCGATAGCAGTAGCTGAGATCGTCGCCGATCTTGGAGTCGACGAAACGACGATAGCGGCTGCGTTGCTGCACGACGCTGTAGAGGATACATCTGTGAAGCTCTCCGACGTCGAAGATCGCTTTGGTCCGGAGGTCGCACAGATCGTCGATGGGGTCACCAAGTTAGACCGGTTGAGCTTTGAGTCCAAGGAGGCACAACAGTCCGCCACGATGCGGAAGATGCTGCTCGCCATGGCGAAGGATCCACGAGTTCTCGTGATTAAGTTGGCGGACCGGCTCCACAACATGCGAACGATCTCGGCTCTTGAACCTTTCAAACAACGTCGTATTGCACAAGAGACCATGGACATCTACGCTCCTCTCGCTCATCGCCTCGGCATTCAGGAGCTGAAGTGGCAGTTGGAGGACCTTGCATTCGCTGCGCTGCATCCGCGCCGTTTTGCCGAGATCGAGCTGATGGTGACGTTACGTGCTCCTGAGCGTGAGGCGTATCTGAGAGAGGTTATCGCCCAGGCACGTGATCGTCTCGCACTCGTTGGTATTGAGGCCGAGGTTCGGGGACGGCCGAAGCATCTCTGGTCGATCTACGAAAAGATGGTCGTCAAGGAGAAGGACTTCTCGTCCATCTACGACATTATCGGAATGCGAATCGTTACCGAGTCTGAGAAGGATTGTTGGGCTGCTTTGGGAGTGATTCACTCCATCTGGAATCCGGTCCCGGGTCGGTTCAAAGATTACGTTAACGCTCCGAAGTTCAATCTCTATCAATCGCTGCACACGACCGTGATTTTAGGAAGCGGTAATCCATTGGAGGTACAGCTGCGAACTCGAGATATGCACCGCCGTGCGGAGTTTGGAGTCGCTGCACACTGGGTCTATAAGGAGGGTGAGTCCGACGGGGAGATGGCGTGGTTACATCGGATCGTCGATTGGCAGCGAGACACCCCCGACCCCTTGGAGTTTTTGGAGAATCTCAAACTCGATCTCGTGGCCGACGAGGTCTACGTTTTTACACCAAAGGGTCGGGTCCTGACCCTTCCGATCGGAGCAACGCCTCTGGACTTTGCCTATGCCGTGCATACTGAGGTCGGACATCGCTGTATTGGAGCCAAGGTCAACCAACGACTCGTCCCTCTTGACTCTAAGTTGCGGTCCGGAGACACGGTGGAGATCTTTACGTCGAAGGTCCAAAGTGCTGGTCCCTCTAGGGACTGGCTGAAGATCGTCGTCACTCCACGTGCCCGCAATAAGATTCGGCAGTGGTTCTCGAAAGAGCGGCGAGACGAAGCGGTGGAGTCAGGAAAGGAAGAGCTTCAGAGGGCGCTTCGAAAAGAAGGGCTCTCGACCCAGAAGCATCTCTCTGCCACTGGCCTGGCGCAACTTGCGACGCTCTCTGGATTCAACGATGGGGAGGGCCTTCTTGCGGGAGTGGGTGAGGGGCATCTCAGCGCGAAATCCGTAGTTGCTAAGCTGCTGCGCGAGGTTTACAAACGTGATGACGACCTCGAACCTCCTATTGTGGCTCTCGCTCCGGCCTCGAGACGTCGATCGCGAAGCGGACCGGGTATCTACGTTGAAGGTCTTGACGACGTCATGGTTCGGCTCTCGAAGTGCTGCGCGCCGGTTCCTGGCGACGATATCATCGGTTTTATTACTCGGGGGCGGGGCGTGTCGATTCATCGCTCTGACTGTTCCAATGCACATGCTCTCTTTAGCTCTGATGTCGAACGAGTGATCGATGTTGAGTGGGACCGAGAGGCAACAGGGAGTTTTGCTACGTCGATCGAACTCCGCTCACTCGATCGTTCGAGACTCTTGGCGGATGTGACTCGAGTCCTCTCGGAGTATCACGTCAACATCCTCTCGAGTTCGTCGCATGCGGGCAAGGATCGAGTCTCGAGGATGCGTTTTGAGTTTGAGCTCGCTGATGCCACGCATCTGGAGTCTATTTTGAACTCATTACGGCAACTCGATGGTGTTTATAGCGCGTATCGGCTACTCCCTCAAGGTGAGCGTCCCGCGGTCGTCGGTGCCGGAGCGACCGACTCAATCGGCGAGGAGTCTGGTCTTGGAGAGTCGGTCGGATTAGCGAAGGCGTTGGGCAGTTCGGCCGGCGGCGAACAAGTATGACGGGTCAGTTCGGCGTGCGCGCTCCTCGTCTGGAATTGGGGCAGATTTGGTGACGGTTGTGTCTCTGGGACGGTCTTGTTGATGACGGCCGTGATAGCTATTGGTGTCACTGTTCTCGTGCTGGCGTCGCTGACGGGTGTGGTCGTGTCGCTCATGGTGCTCCGTGAGGCACGAGCTACTTTGAACGCTACGCAACGGCTCTTCGACTCCCTCCAACGTGAAACGATCGATCTTGTGAAGGAGTCGACAACGATGCTCGTCGGGACGAGAAAGGAGATGGCCCGTGCGCAAGACCTTGTCGAGCTCTCCGAGGTGCGCTCGCAAGCGTACACCTCGGCTTCACGACTCGCACTTCACGCCGTCGCAGCACCGATTATTCGCTTTCGTGCGCTTAGGCTGGGGATTCGGCGAGGGGTAGAGCTTTTTCGCTCGCGAAGGAAAGGATAGGTCTCGGTGTTGTCGCGCATTCGGTGGTTCTCGCTCGGACTGGGTGTTGGTTCATATCTCGTAATCAAAGGGGAGCGAATGGTCCGCTCGAAGGTAGAGGCTCTTGAACCTTCCAATGTCATCAAAAGGGGTGGTGAGGCCCTCGTAGGGCTCAGCGATGATCTCGTTGAATCGTTCCTGGGAGGGATCGATACCTGGAGAGGTGAACTATCAAAAGCGCGCGGTGCGACGGTCCTTGAAGGTAGGGCGGAAGAGATCGCCTCGAGACCGAGCGCTCCTCGCAGTGTGGCCACGAAGGTCAATTCTCAGAGGAGGATGCAACGGTGAACGCAGACGAACTCCGACGAGAGTTCACTCGTTTCTTTGTCGATCGGGACCATATGGTCATCCCTTCGGCCTCTCTCATACCTCACGACTCGACGGTGCTTTTCACAGTGGCGGGGATGGTTCCATTTAAGCCTTACTTCTTGGGTGAGGAACGGCCACCGAGTGCACGTGCCACGTCTATCCAAAAGTGCATGCGTGCTGGAGGCAAGCACAATGATCTCGATCAGATCGGTCAGACCTCCCGTCACATGACCTTTTTTGAGATGCTCGGAAACTTCTCGTTTGGGGACTACTTTAAGGACTTGGCCATACCCTTTGCGTGGTCGCTCGTTACCGAAGTCTTGGGCTTTGATCCGTCTCAGTTGTGGGTGACGGTGCATACCAGCGATGATGAAGCGGAACAACTGTGGCTAGATGTCGTTGGAGTGCGACCGGAACGAATTCAGCGCCTTGAAGCGGACAACTGGTGGCAGATGGCAGATACTGGGCCTTGTGGTCCGTCCTCTGAGATCTTCATTGATCGTGGTCCCAGTTTCGGTGCCGATGGGGGACCGGCCTACGGTGGAGACGATCGCTTCATTGAGATCTGGAATCTCGTCTTTATGCAGTACCTTCGCGCAAGCGATGGCACACTCTCGCAACTTCCGAAGCCCTGTATCGACACTGGTGCGGGTCTTGAACGTATACTTTCGATCTTGCAAGGGAAAGACTCTGTTTTCGAGTCTGACCTTCTCCTTCCTATTCTCGATGCGGCGAGTTCTGTGACTGGCGTTGGCTATGGTCGAGATGAGGTGAGCGACGTTGGACTTCGCATTCTCGCTGATCACGCTCGTGCAACGAGCTTCCTCGTCGCTGACGGCGTCTTCCCGACGAATGAGGGTCGCGGTTATGTCCTACGGCGGATCATTCGCCGAATGGTGGTCCGTGCCCATCTCCTCGGTGCTCGTGGCAATATCGCACAACCGTTGATCTCGAAGGTTATTGAAGTCATGGGTGATCACTATCGTGAACTTCCTCAGAATCGCGACATGATCTCTTCCGTGGTCGAACGAGAGGAGGCGCTCTTCCGTGATCGACTGACGGTCGGTTTCCAGCTCTTCGAAGATCAGATTGAAGAGCACAAGATCTCTGGTGCAGTTGCTTTTCGACTTCACGATACCTACGGATTTCCGATAGAGCTGACGCAAGAGATTGCGCTCGAGCGTGGAGTAGAGGTCGATCGGCAAGGTTTCGACCAAGAGATGGAGAGAGCGCGATCGC
>JAJYZP010000030.1 GCA_021799875.1 Actinomycetes bacterium
TCTATCGGAACGTCTCTTCTGAGATCGAGAGCGCCTCCATGCGACGCGCCTGGGAACGTCAGGAGGGACTGACTGGTCGCTCGAATCTGCTAGACGTCGACGCTGGCAGCATCAGACTCGGTTGCCTGGCCACGGAGAGGAAGTATCTCGAATGCTTTGGGTGGGTCACTCCACGGTATCGTCGACTCGCCTCTCTCCGCCTTACCAATAGCCTCCCATACCCTTTGAGGGGTGCATGGCATCTCGATATGACGTACACCGAGATAACTCAGGGCGTCGACAACAGCGTTGTGCACGGCAGGCATTGAGCCAATGGTTCCCGATTCTCCAATTCCCTTGGCGCCGAGCGCATTGAGTGGAGTCGGGGTCTCGACGTTAGTAGCGTTGAAGGAGGGTAGTTCCGCCGCTGAAGGCATGGCGTACTCCGCGAGCGTTGACGTAAGAGGGTTGCCGAACTCGTCATACACGTACTGCTCCCACAGCGCTTGTGCTACGCCTTGAGCGATGCCACCGTGTTGTTGACCTTGAACGATCATAGGATTGAGGACTCGACCACAGTCGTCGACGGCGATGTGACTGCGAGGTGTCACTTTACCTGTTTCGAGATCGACGAGAACCGATGAGAGGTGTGCACCAAAGGGAAAAGTAGCCGAGGCTTGAGAGAAGTCGAAGGTCGCTTCGAGCAGGTTTCCCCGCTTGCGCTCTTCCGATGCGAGTTGAGCCCACGTGACAGTGGAGCTCGGCACGCCTGCAACGGAGAGTCCGTCGCCGGACTCGGCAACTACAATGTCCTCCTCTGCCGCTTCGAGCAGGTTGCTTGCCAAGAGTTTCGCCTTCTCTAGGACTGCTTCGGTTGCACCTCTTACAGCGGAGCCACCGATCTGGAGCGAACGAGAACCACCCGTTCCGCCACCCCTTGGAACTGCGGCGGTATCAGATTGAACGAACTGTATCTTCTCGATCGGAATGCCCAGCAGTTCTGAGACGATCATTGAGAACGAGGTAGCGTGGCCCTGTCCGTGTCCTGATGTGCCAACCTTGATGATGGCACCGCCCTCAGGAGTAACTTCGACTGATGAGTACTCAGTTGCTCCACCGCCGGCGGTTACCTCGACGTAGACAGAGACGCCAATTCCGAGTTGGTAGCGATCATTGCGCTGCCGGCGCTCCTGTTGCTCCTTGCGGAGATCCTCATAGGAACTGAGTTCGATGAGCCGATCGAGCGCTTTGGCATAATCTCCGATGTCGTAGACCGTTCCGACAACGGTGGTGAAAGGGAAGCTCACGTCCTTGAGGAGATTCTTCCTCCGAATCTCAATCGGGTCGATGTCTAACTCGTCGGCGGCGATGTCGATGATTCTCTCTAAGAACGCCGCAGCTTCGGGTCGCCCAGCACCGCGGAATGCACCCATCGGTGTCGTATTCGTGAAGACGGCCACACCGTCGTAGGAGATGCGTGGTATGCGGTAGACGCCTTGGGACATGCTCCGGGTAGATCCGAGGACGAGTCCGCCTCCAAACCCACCGTATGCTCCAGCGTCACCGATCATTCGGCAGCGAAGCCCGGTAAAGGTGCCGTCTCGTCGAAGTCCGAGCTCTACATATTGAATTTGTCCGCGTCCGTGCGGCATGGCGATGAGATTCTCTGATCGGGTCTCTACCCACTTGACTGGTCGATCAAGTTTGAGTGCAGCTGCATACACAACTGAGTGTTCTGCGGTAACTCCAGCCTTCCCACCGAATGCACCTCCGACGTGAGGAGCGATGACGTGAATGGAGCTTGGTTCGACTGAGAATATTCCCCCGAGTAGTCCCGCTACCGCATGCGGCATCTGGGTTGAAACGTAGACCGTCGCGCGGTAGTGATCATTCCCTCGTGGCGGAACGACCAGGATGGCATTGCCCTCCATTGGGACGACCGCAATGCGTTGGTTCTCAATGCGGGCTCGAACGACAACTTCTGCGTCCTCAAGGACACTATCCCCTTGAGGATCTCGATAGCCTGCAGCGATATTCGAATCTGTCGAGGGTGTGTGTGGCTCCAGGCGTGGATCCAGGGCGTCTTCCATCGAGATTACCGGCGGAAGCTCTTCGTAGTCGATCTCGACCAGCTCTGCAGCGTCGAGCGCTGCAGCCTTTGACGATGCGACAATGGCGACAACTGCGTCACCGACGAAGCGCACAGTTCCCCGTGCAAGTGGTGGACGCTTGACTGCCTCGTTGAGTGCAAAGAATGCGTGATGGTCGGGGATATTGAGGTCGTCTGCACAGAAAACACCGAGTACCCCCGGAGCTTTGGCGGCCAGGTCGGTGTTGATCGACAGTATCTTCGCATGAGCAAGCGGAGAGCGCACGAACACAAGATGACCCAAGTCCTCAAAGTGCATGTTGTCGATGAAGGTACCGTCTCCACGCAAAAGGGCTGGATCTTCGACGCGACGTACGGATGTTCCGAGAATTGAACCAGGCATAGTTTCTAAGGTTAGAAGCTTCTCTGAAGCTTGTGACCTTTGAATCTTCCTTCACGACTTCAGATTGTGAGCTCAACATCTCGGCCTCAGCCTCGATGCGACAGTAGGTCCTTGATATCACTGGGAAGAATCGGTAAGTGAACTATGCATCGACGCACAAGCTTTACTCCAGTGGAGCAGCAGCAGCGGCAGCAGCAGCGGCGGTTAGGTTACCTGACTTCCCCTCTTCCCTGATGCTGGACGTGCGCTGGATCCCAGAAGTCCCCGATAGCGGTCCCGTCCTCTCTGTGGAATCTGCCTTTGGGCTGGTACCTCCTACAGGACCCTGGGGCGAAGAGAAGACGATGTGGAGTGAGAGATGTCCACTTCAAAGCTCTTGCGTCGTCCATCACGAGGTTGAGAGCTTGGCCGGAAACGATGTCGTGGTCGAGAACTCGCTCCAGCTCAAACTCTTGAAGCTTCTCAGACGCCGCTGCCATTGGCATAGCGCTAGTGTTCTTCTCTCGGTGCCTGGTGGGCTCAGTCGCAACGGGACTGCGATCGATCTTGGCAGAGAGAACTACCCTCGAACAACATTGTGTATCCCCTAGGGAGCTCTCAGATCACACGCTCTGAAGGGTCTTGTCTCAGGTGAACTGCTCTTTCCCCCGACCGTCGCCGAGGGAGACCTCTCTCGTGGTTGGATTAGCTCCAACGGCGATTCCTCGCCGTCGAGCGATCGAGCGATTGAGCGATTGAGCAATGTGTTGTGGGGCGATCGAGTCTCCGCTTACTTTCGTACCTCAACCATGCAGGCTTCCCTCTCTTACGGATTCTGCAGTTTGAGACGGTCTCGTCTCCCCTCCGAGCACGTGGGCGTTCAAAGCAATCGAACGGTGTAAGGGTTGATCGGAGAGTCTCGTCAGGCGTACTTCACCTTGAGTTCTCGCTTGACGATCTTTCCAGTTGCGCCTCGTGGAAGTGGCTCGTTCGTGATGATGATTCGTGCTGGTACTTTGAACGCAGCGAGATGTTGTCCGACAAAGTCACGAAGTTCTTGCTCGGTGCAGTGATGACCCGCAGCGAGCTGCACAGTAGCGACGACCTCTTCGCCGAGTCGTTCGTGTGCTACACCGAATACTGCGGCCTCGTTAACGGCCGGATGCTCGTAGAGGACCGCCTCAACCTCAACGCTATAGACGTTTTCTCCCCCTCGGATGATCATGTCCTTGATCCGATCCTCGATGTAGAGATAGCCGTCTGTGTCGATATGTCCAAGGTCGCCGGTTTTGAGCCATCCTTGCGTAAAGGCTTGCTCGTTGGCCTCCGGTCGTTGCCAATAGCCCCGGATTAGGTTGACGCCCGTGAAACAGATCTCCCCCGACGACCCCGGAGGCAGATCTTCGCCGAGCGGTGACACGATCTTTACATCCATGATCGGGATAGTCTTGCCGGCGGAGGTCGGATGAGCAAGGAGATCCGAACCACCGATACCTGGACCGTACGCGTTCGTCTCTGTCATTCCGTAGCCGAAGCTTGGTGCCGCACTGCGAACGCGTTGGTCGAGGCGAGTAACGAGTTGCGGCGGTACCGGTGAACCACCTCCGCCGATAGAGACCAGACTCGAGGTGTCAGTCTTCGTAAATGACGGTGCTTCCATGAGGTCCCACGACATTGTTGGTACGCCGATGAAGTTAGTGACTCGGTAACGCTCGATGATCGTTAGTGCCTTCTCCGGGTCCCAACGGTGTAGAAGAATGAGTTTTGAGGTCGTAGCGATGGCTCCTAGAAGTACTGCGACGGAGCCTGTCACATGGAAGAGTGGAATTGCCAAAATAAAACATGGCGGAAACTTTGGCGGTACCGTTGTGGGCTGGATCAGCTTTTGAACCTCGTTGCGTGCTCCGAAGGCCATGACGGCCGAGAGAACTGCACGATGTGTAGAGACGGCCCCTTTCGGTCTGCCGGTCGTTCCAGAGGTGTACAGGATCGTTGCGTCGTCGTCGAGATCGATTGGACGATCAACTCTTATCCCCGGCACCGCCAAGATCTCATCAATTCGAGCGTATGGCAGCGCCTTGTTCGACCGAACAGTGATAGTCGGGATCGCTCGGTCATCTACGATCGGGGCCAGGCGCGCACAGCGCTCCTCGTCCACGATCACCAGAGCAGGATCACAGTCAGTAATTGCGAATTCGAGCTCGTCTCGTTGCCACCATGCGTTGAAGAGAACTGCCACGGCTCCGACCGAGAGGATGGCAGCGTAGCTGATGATCCACTCTGGGAGGTTCCGCATCGCTATTGCTACGCGATCACCGTTGCCGATACCGAGATCTTCAACGAGGTATCGACTCAGTGAGTCGATGGAGGAGGTGACCTTGGCGAAGCTCCACTCCTCCTCCTCGTAAACGAGAAAGGTCTCATCTGTCCTCGAGCGCAAGACGTCGAAGATAGCGCGGAGTGAAGGGGGTGTGTTGCGGAAGACCTTCATGGCCTTATCGTTGACGGTCGCTTCAATAATTTCATATGGCTGGCCAGTTCCAGTGACCGCCGATACTGCCTCATCGAAGTTCATAGTGCCCCCTTTGAACTCGTGGTCTCACTGCTTAGTCGCTGCTTGCGAACGCTAGATCTTCAGCGTATTACCCCGATCGTTCCCGGGGTGCTTTGGAAAGGGCTCGCAGGCGTGGCAGAGTGGGGGGGGCGGCCTTCCTTGCCGCTACTGGAGGGATACGATCGTGGATTTTGCACTCTCAGAGCGGGCGGCGAGGCTTCGCTCTGAACTCATTCGATTCATGGATGAGAGGGTCCTTCCTGCTGAAGAGATCTATCGCCAGCAGATGGAGTCTGCTGGCTCGCCCCATGCGCACCCGCAGATTGTCGAAGATCTCAAAGCTGAGGCTCGAAAGCGAGGGCTATGGAACCTCTTTCTTCCGCATCGAACTGAGTGGACGGATGGGCTCTCGAATACCGATTATGCGCCACTTGCCGAGATCTCGGGGCGTAGCTTTTTAGGACCTGAGGTCATCAATTGTGCCGCTCCAGACACTGGTAACATGGAGCTTCTCACCCTGTATGGATCACAGGATCAAAAGGAGCGTTGGCTCGCTCCTCTGCTTGATGGTGTAATTCGTTCCTGCTTTGCTATGACAGAGCCGGCGGTAGCGTCTTCAGACGCCCGCAATATCGAGTGTGCGATCGTCCGAGATGGCGACGATTACGTGATTACCGGTCGCAAGTGGTGGATCTCAGGTGCTGCGTCGCATCGATGCAAGGTGGCGATCGTTATGGGAAAGACGGATCCTAAGGCGAGCAGCTATCGTCAGCAGTCCATGATTCTCGTTCCGCTGGATTCGCCAGGAGTAAAGATCATTCGTGCCCTACCCGTTTTTGGCTATCAGGATCGGGAAGGCCACTGTGAGATCGAGTTCGATCACGTCCGAGTTCCCAAAGACAATCTTCTCGGCGAGGAAGGCGGAGGATTTGCAATGGCTCAGGCCCGTCTTGGTCCGGGGCGTATCCATCATTGCATGCGCTCGATTGGAGTGGCGGAGCGAGCGTTGGACCTCATGTGTCGGAGGGTCTCTTCGCGAGTTGCGTTCGGTAAACCCCTTGCCGAACAAGGTGTCGTTCAGTCGTGGATTGCGGACTCGAGAATCGAGATCGATCAGGCTCGCCTTTTGACCCTCAATGCTGCATACCTCATGGACACGGTAGGGAACCAAGGAGCTCGAATTGAGATCGCTGCCATTAAGGTGGTCGCTCCGGCCATGGCGCTGCGAGTACTGGATCGAGCAATTCAGAGTTTTGGCGGCGCTGGGGTCTGTGACGATTATCCTCTCGCTCGGCTGTGGGCTGGACAGCGAACTCTTCGTTTGGCGGACGGCCCCGATGAGGTTCATCGCATGACGATCGCTCGGCGTGAGCTGGCTCGACACCAAAGTGAGACAGTGTCTTAGGTACATCATCCGACGGATCGTACTCTGGGGGGCAATGTCCTGGAGGCTCTGGGGCTTCGCTCTACCTTGTTGATCTGCTAACCTGAGAGAACTGTGAAGGTCGCCGAGATATCTCCCTATAGTTTGAGCGTCCCAGGAGGCGTTCAAGGGCAGGTAATTTCGTTGGCTCATGCCCTTCGCGACCTCGGCCACGAAGTCGAGATCCTTGCACCATGTGATGAACCGACCATGGCGGAGGACCTCATTAACCTTGGATCCTCTCGTAAGTGGTACGCGAATGGATCGATAGCACCGGTTGCAATCGGGATGGGAATGCAATCTGCGGTTCGTTCGGCGCTTCGAGACGGGGGGTTCGACGTCATTCATCTGCATGAGCCACTTACCCCTTTTGTGGGCGTGGCATCGCTTAGATATGCACATGCCCGAGTGGTGGGGACCTTTCATCGTTCTGGAGCTTCCTTGGCGTATCGGGCGTACGGTCATCTTCTGTTGCCACTTCGTTCCAAGATCGATGTCGCGGTAGCGGTCTCTCCTGAGGCCGCTGACACCGCAAGAAGAGTGTGTGGAGTTCACTGCCAGGTGCTCGGTAATGGTGTCGAGACGAGCCGATTCTCAGGCGCTGAGCCTTGGAGAAAAGACGGACCCGTCGTGATGTTCATCGGCCGGCACGAACACCGTAAGGGTTTAGGGGTTCTGCTCGAGGCGTTCGATGACTCGTTCGACGACGTTGAGCTTTGGGTCGCCGGTGATGGACCCGAAACGTTGGCGCTGCATCAGCGTTATCGAGGAAATTCTCGCATTAAGTGGTTGGGTCGAGTCTCAGACGCAGAGGCAGCGTCGCGTATGAAGGCAGCAGATATCGTTTGTGCCCCTTCGCTTTACGGCGAGTCCTTCGGGGTCGTGCTCCTTGAAGCGATGGCAGCTGGCGCAGTGGTGGTAGCGAGCGATATCCCTGGGTATCGCGATCTTATGCGTGATGGCGTCGATGGTGTGTTGGTGCCACCGGGCGAGTCAGAGGCTCTTCGGGTTGCACTACGAACCGCTTTGGACTCACCTGAGAAAAGGGAATCGTTGAGGAGCGCAGGTCTCGAGAGCGCTGATCGTTACTCGACGGTTCGTTTGGCAAAGTCGTACATCGATCTCTTCACTGGAGGAGCCGGCTAGGCCAACGCCTAATAGGCTGTACTCCCGTGATGGATATGAACGACCGCGCAGCTATCTGGGGAGGGCTGCGGATTTTTGAGCTATCCGATAAGCGGCTTCAGGTAACACGGACCTACGGTATCTTTGCCTTCCTGGTGGCGATCGTCGTTTGGATTCCAGTTGCACTTATATATGACCTCCTCGGAGAGCGTAGTTACTTCGTCACATCGCTCCCCCTCGTACTTGGGCTTGCTGTTTTTGCGACACTAGTAGCGTTCTTTCTTGCAATACCGATGTCCACCTGGGGCTTGGCCTCTTCTGAAGGGGTGGGTGCAGGTGTGGCCCGTGCGACGATCATCCTTCAGACTCTCTGCAGTCAAGGTGGAATCGATCTTCCGGACTTGTGGATCGATGCTGCGCCGGGGATTAATGCAACCTCGATTCTTCGTACGAAGAATCGAGCCGCAGTTATCGTGACGCACGATGTTCTCAACGAGCTCAGCGTGATCGAACTTGAGGCTGTACTTGCTCGCGAGGTGTCTCGGTTACGATCTGGCCTCGCGTACTACGATGCAAAGCTCGTCTTCATGCGAAAGATCTTTGTCCTGTTGGGACTTGGATTCTTGCGGGTTGGACTTCGTCAAGATCTCTATGAGGATCCGAAGCGGATCGATCTTGGGGCGATGGTGCTTACTCGGTTCCCACCTGGTCTTGCGAGCGTCCTCGAACGACTGGTTAACGATGCGCGGCGAAGGAGTGTGCGAGGTAGGATCGCAGCTGCAAGCTCGTGGCAGTGGCTTAACCCAGCTGAGTTTGGCGGTGAACACTATTTGCTCGTGGACCGCCTCGATGAAATGAAAGAGTGGTAGTCGGGCGTGAATTATCGAGTGGTGGTAGTTGCGGTTGCTGGTCTTGTGTTGACGTCGTGCGGTAGTGCGGCGAGCTCGCCCTTGAGCTCTACAACAACCTCTCGAGCTACGACCACAACAACCCCTCGAGCGACGACGACGACCGTTAAAGAGCCGTCTGCAATCTTCCCGCTCACTGGACTCCCAGCTACAAAGGCAGAGGCCTCCCTACCGGCGCTGGAGGTGAAGATAGACAATGCGCCTGGTGTGGCGTGGCCTCAATCCGGTATCAATCAGGCCGATGTGGTCTATGAGGAAGTAGTCGAAGGTGGCATCACTCGCTATATGGCTATCTTTCAAAGTCATGAGGCTCCGGTAGTGGGGCCGGTACGGTCGGTTCGGTACTCGGATGCTCTTATTGTCGCCCCGATCGGAGGGCTTTTTGCGTACTCTGGGGGAATACCCGCCTTTGTCACTGCCCTTCATCAGACTGGGGTGATCGATGTCGGTGCGAACGTAGCCGGTGGCGAGTACTACCGAAACAATTCTCGCCCGGAGCCGCACAACCTCTTCACTTCGACGATTGCTCTTCGCAAGTTCGCTGGCTCAGAGGGGAAGCCGCCACCCGAGCTATTCTCGTATTCGTACTCAGGATCTGGAGCATCGGCAAATCCCTCTGCTCATCAGGTTTCGATGCCGACCGCTATCGTGACGATGTCGTCCGTTGAAAATGCTCAATGGTCCTGGAACTCGTCGACCGGTCTTTACACCAGAACGACGAATGGCGTTCCACAGGTGGACTCATCTGGCAGGCCGGTCACTACCAATAACGTCATCATCGAAGACGTGCCGTATCCATTGACTCAATACATCGACCCAGCAGGTAATCCTGTTCCCTATGCAAACAGCATCGGTTCCGGGGACGCTTACTTTCTGATCGGAGGTAAGGAGTTCGCTGGGACGTGGTCGAAGCCATCAGAGTTTGCGATCACGAAGTATACGACCTTCTCAGGTAAGAGAGTTGACCTTGTTCCCGGTCGAACGTGGGTAATGTTCGCTCCGATTGGGGTTGGTCCTGTGGTCCCGTCATCGAACGGTTGAGTAGCTAGATGGATCTACTTTCGTTGATCGTCTGTGATGTTTCTTTGGGACGGTAGCGCAAACGATATCCCGTTGGCCGGCTAGGTCCGCGGAGAGGTTCACATCGGAGTGTCGACGCAAGGGTTCTAGGCCAAAGCCCGATCGAAGTCGGGCAGTCAGGTCTTTTGTTGAATGCCCTCTAGGTCGAAGTATTGGTGTTCGCTCGGTACGCAGATCGAAGTTGGTGCCACTGACTGTCGACCTCGATGAGTGGTTGGATCTCGTTGTGGTCAGTTTCGACTTAGTAAAGCTGTAGTGCTAGCAACCGTACTTATTTGGTACGTGGAAACGAGTTAGCTAGGTGTTGTGGAAGGAGGGTCTGACCACTACTGGAGAGATCGAGGGCGGACTTTCTAGGGGTATGTAGAATATGGCCATGGCTCTACTCGGAGTGCTACAACTATGGCGAAGACGGCTGGTCACGCTGAGTGTGGCCGTTGCAAGTTCGCTCGTGCTGGTCTCGTGTGGAACGAGTTCGCTTTCACCTTCGTCCCCGAGTTCGAGGGCGCTATCTCCCTCGGGATTGAGTGCGAGTACCCTCGGGACTTCGTCTCTCGGGCTAGATCGATCCGCAAGGCTGCAGTACCTCTCGATGTTGAACACTGGGAACGGGTACGGTTTCTTTGTTCAGGACAGGAGCGGGACGTGTAGCGCCATCGTCGCTATAACCAGAGACGGTGGCTCCATGTTCGTGCGGCGAGGAACGGCCTCGACGTGGTCCTGCGCTGCGGGGACCCCTTTCTCTTCAATGGCCTTTGATGCTCACGGGAATGGTTTTCTCTACGGGCCGGATCTCACCATCACCCATAACGGTGGCTCGACTTGGGTGAGGAGTCCAGCGTCGGGCATCGTGGCTGCCGTGATCGCCACCTCTCGTCTCCTTTGGATGGTCACGATTGAGTGCGCCAGTAGTCACGTAACCTCGAACGGTTGTCCATTACTCCTGCAGTACTCTAAGAATGGAGGGCGGAGTTGGTTGGCCGACACCGCATTACCGTCAAGCGTTCGGATAGGCTACCCAAGCCTGCGTGCGCTATCGTTGCGGATGGGGGTAGATGGCCGACTCGAGCTTATGACTGCACCACAGATCGGCGCTACGAACGGTGCTGCTCTGCTTTGGCAGAGCAGCCGCAGAGGCAAAGGCTGGCTCCGGCACGAGGTTCCTTGCGGATTCACACCCAGTGCAGTGGCACTTGCGATTGGCCCGGCGGGAGAACTACTAGCTGGGTGTGGAAGTCAGCCGGGTGCAGGTCAACAGTTGAAGTCGATTCTCGTCTCGACGAATGATGGTATGACGTGGCGGTCGGCCTCTCACTGTCGACTCTCCCCGGCGCCCTCTCGATCTTGCCTGGATTCACCGCTTTCGGACGGTTACCTCGGTGAAGTTGCGGCGCCAACGAGTTCGAGGTTCTTCCTTGTTGGATCCAGGAGCCCTCTGCTGGTCTCGACTGACGGCGGAAAAAGCTGGGTACCATCTCCGAGCGTCGCCGCAAATAGCTCGGGCGGAACCGTACAGGTGCGCTTTGTAAATCCTGAGGTGGGCTTTGTCATCGGTAGTGATGTGAGACTTGGAGAGGACCCCGTGATTTGGCGCACCCATAATGGTGGCGACTCGTGGAACGTGGTCGTACCTCGGCTTTTTTGAGAGTGCTCACCGCGCTGGTACTGAGACCGTGAGAGCGTGCGGGTTTTGTGAGGACTAAGCGGCTCATCGGTTAGGACGTCGAATCGAGAGGGTGTTGAGAGCCCTCTCCTTGGTTGAGGACTCTGCGATATGTGACCCTAATACCCCGTATTCGTCTCGAGAAAAGTGTTCGATCTTGGCAATATCTACGTGCAAACGTCGAAGGGGACGGAGTTGGAGGGTGACGAGAGCCACGATGCAACCGACACTCGGTCCGAGTAGATAGATCCAGAATCCGTGCCAGTCACTAGCGATCACGGCTGGACCGAAGCTGCGGGCGGGATTCGTGCTGGTGCCTGAGAGCGCTGCCTCCAACCACACCATGATTCCATAGAGAGGAGGAAAGAGCAGTGGGGTGAACTTGCGTATTCGCTTAATTCCTAAGAAGCTAAAGAGCGCGAAGATTAATGCGAACGTAGTGCCGATCTCACCGAGTAGGGCGGCGAACGAGCCATAGTGTGATGGTATCGTCGCACCATAGGCGACGCTGCTGCCTAGTGAGCCCCAGAGGCGCAGGAGCGTTGAACCGGCGACGGCCCCAACGAGCTGGGCGAGGACGTATCCAATGGCGAGAGGTGTGGAAATGGTCCCTTTGAGACGAAAGGCCAGTGTCACAATCGGGTTAATGTGAGCGCCGCTGCGCTTACCGATTGGAGAAAGGGCGATGCACGCACCGACGGTACCAAAGAGGAATCCCGTGATGGCTCGACGAAGCGAGACACTAGGAACCCACTGGAGGACCGGGCTTGCGCGTCCAAAGTCGACGATGACGATTGAGAGACCAACGCCCAGCAGGATTGCGGTGCCGAGAAGCTCCGAAAGGAGTAGTGGCCAGGGTACCCTAGCCGCCAGCGACGACACCGTATCGGTTCTCCACTTCCGGATTAAGACTGAGTGCACTGTCACCTAGGGTAGCTGGTAAGCCGCAGGGTTCTCGTGAAAACGAGCGCGATGCCTGTTGTCGAGTGTAGATACCTTTGCGAGAGAGGTGGGAGATAACCTCAGCGGTAGCACTGATGCTGACGACTCGGTGATCTCTTCGGTGTACGGTGATTTGCACACGAGCAAGTTCGTCATCTGTGTAATGAAGGTGAGGGCCCTCTGCTGTGATATCGCTGCTCGAGGTCGGGTGGTGTCCCAAGCGAAGCAGCTTGTCGCTCTGTTGGTCTGCCTGCAAACGACGGCGAAAGATCCATGGCGATCTCTCGACCTATGAAACAGAGGCAAGAGCCTTCTGGCGCCTTCGCTGCGGTAGTTCCCAAATAACTGCTCCGAGCTTCAGTGCGATTCTCGTTCGAGAGCTCGCATGAAGCTGCGATGGAATCTCATTGATATTCGTTTGCGGGCTCTCTGTAAGGGTAAAGGGGTGCCGGATCTCTTTGAGAGGAAAGTTTCACCATCTACCTCGATATTGTGCGCTGTTCAGCATGATCTCGCACCCTTTTGGGGGCGCTGCGGGTTTCGGACATTCTCCGCCACAGGTAATCGGTCGTGTCGTGCGATGCTCCCGACTCATTGACTCAGGATTTGCTTTGAGCGTCGGGATTCTTTGGAGGTCGACCTTGACCTGGTTTCGCTTCGACCGTCGCGGCTGCGAGCCTAGTGATGAGAGATCTGCCATACCGCAGTACGGTGCACGCAGCTCGCTCGAGCGCAACGATGTGGTTGCTCTTTGACCAAAAGCGGTGGCAGCGGCCTGGTCGAGAACATCGTTACTCGGCTCGACCGCGTAGATTGCATTGTTAAGGGCATGTGTCGAGGTATCTGGGGTCGGCGTTGTGGGTGAGTTGTGTACCTGTCCTAACCATCTGGGACACTTGTTTGCAATGGTGCTGTTGCGACCGAGCTCACGAGCAGCGGCTCTTCTCGTGACGGATCGCTGAGTTTGTTGATTTTCGGTAAGCTAGAGGTACCAGAGTAAAGGAGATCGGACAGTGTCGGCTCAAGAAGAAATGTCGGCTCAACATCAAGAGGTCGCAACCGGTCGAGTCAAGCGAGGGCTCGCAGAGATGTTGCGCGGCGGTGTCATCATGGACGTCGTCAATGCGGAGCAAGCCAAAATTGCCGAGGACGCAGGCGCCGTTGCAGTCATGGCTCTCGAGAGGGTTCCAGCGGATATCCGTCGTGAGGGTGGTGTCGCCCGCATGAGTGACCCCGTCCTCATTGAAGAGATACAAGGTGCGGTGACGATCCCGGTCATGGCAAAAGCGCGCATCGGTCACTTTGCTGAAGCTCAGATACTGCAGGCTCTTCAAGTGGACTACATCGATGAATCAGAGGTGTTAACCCCCGCAGATCAGGCGCACCATATTGATAAGTGGGCCTTTGAGGTTCCGTTCGTCTGCGGCGCAACGAACCTCGGTGAGGCGCTTCGCCGAATCTCTGAAGGTGCTGCAATGATTCGATCGAAGGGTGAGGCTGGTACCGGCAACGTAGTGCAGGCCGTCACTCATCTACGTTCTATTTTGGGAGATATTCGAAAGATTACTCAGGCCGATGAAGCCGAGCTCTTTGGATGGGCGAAGGAGCTTCGTGCTCCATACGACTTGGTCAAAGAGGTTCACGATTCTGGTCGTTTGCCGGTGCCGTTGTTCTGCGCTGGCGGCCTCGCAACTCCTGCTGATTGCTCCTTGGTCATGCAGCTTGGCGCAGAAGCGGTCTTCGTTGGGTCAGGCATTTTCAAGAGCAGTGACCCAGCAAAGCGGGCAGCCGCTATCGTCGAGGCGACCACACACTATCTTGATCCAGCCATCTTGATCAAGGTCTCAAGGAATCTTGGGCCGGCGATGGTCGGTATTGAGATGGACAAGCTCGACGTTCACCTTGCAGATCGGGGTTGGTAGCATAGCGCCGCGAGTTGGTGTGCTTGCGCTTCAAGGTGATTTCGCCGAGCATGCACGCCATCTTGAACTGCTGGGGACTCCGGTATGTCTGGTGAAGACTCCTGAGGATCTCAGAGGTTGTGAAGGCTTGATACTCCCTGGGGGAGAGTCCACGACTATCTCGAGGCTTTTGGAGTCGTCAGGGCTCGCCGTTGCGATCAGGGATCTCGTCTCTCAGGGACTGTTCCTCTTTGGAACTTGTGCCGGAATGATCTTGCTTGCGTCGGAGGTGGTCGATGGTAGACCGGACCAGATCCGTCTCGGTATGATCGACATTACGGTCAGGAGGAACGGATTTGGACGCCAAATTCGGTCCTTTGAGGCCGATCTCGAGGTAGAGGGACTTGCTGGACCGCCGGTGCGCGCGGTCTTCATTCGGGCTCCTGTGGTTGAAAGAGTCGGGCCTTCGGTAGCTGTGCTGGGAGGAGTTAGGTATGACTTTGCCGAAGGGGAGGCGCTCTCGGTGCCGGTAGTTTGCAGAAACGAACGGGTGCTTGTGAGCTCATTCCATCCGGAGTTGACGAGTGACCTGCGGCTGCATGAGTACTTTATTGGGATGATTCAGTCCGCGTAGTACGCGATGTTGAGGGAGAAGTAGTACCAGTGTCAGGACATTCAAAGTGGGCCACGATCAAGCACAAGAAGGGTGCTCAGGATAAGGCTCGCGGAAAGCTTTTTGCGAAACTTATCCGCCAGGTTGAGGTCGCTGCCCGTGAAGGTGGTGGTGATATCAACTCGAATGCAACGCTTCGGACGATGTTTCAAAAGGCACGCGATGCCTCGGTGCCGATCGACACGATAACCCGCGCGGTAAAGCGTGGGACCGGAGAGCTGGAAGGCGTGCGCTACGAGGCTGTGAACTACGAAGGGTATGCTGCAGGCGGTGTCGCTGTCATTGTTGAGTGTCTGACTGATAATCGGAATCGGACGAGTGCTGATGTCAGAAGTACGTTTTCGAAAAGTGGTGGTTCGATTGCCGAGCCAGGCGCCGTTGCGTGGCAGTTCAACCGCAAGGGCGTGCTGACAGTGGGACGTGACGTCGATGAAGAGACCCTGACCCTCGCTGCCCTTTCAGCAGGAGCTGAAGACGTTGTCGACAACACGGAAGCTTGGGAGGTTATCACTGCGCCAGCCGATCTTATGGAGGTGCGAGACGGTCTTGAACGTGAAGGTATCTCGGTTGTGAGTGCAGAGTCGGTGTTGCTTCCGAGCTCCACGATAGAGCTCACTACAGAGGTAGAGGCCAGAAAAGTTCTTCGACTTATCGATGCTCTCGAAGACTTCGACGATGTTCAAAACGTCGTGGCGAACTTCGACATACCAGACGAAATTCTTGAAGAGATGGGTGAGGAGTAGTGGCTGACGAGCTCTCTGTTGGAGATGTGGCCCCGAACTTTTCTCTTGCAAGAACCGGTGATGGAGTCTTTACGCTCTCTGAGCAGCTCGGCGAACCGATGATTTTAGCCTTCTATCCCGAGGACTTTTCTCCGGTGTGTACTGCGCAGCTCATGGCCTATGCGGGGGCGCAGCCTGACTTCTCTGCTCTTGGTGTTTCGGTCTTTGGTATCTCACCACAGCCAGTCTCGACGCATGAAGACTTCGCTCATCGGATCGGCCTTAACTTTCCGCTCCTAGCCGATGAGGAGAAAGAGGTCGCCAGGCTTTATGGGGTACTAGGTCCTCTAGGCTTCTATCGGAGATCGGTCTTTGTTATCGATCGAACTGGTCGAATCGTGTACGCTCATCGCTCGAGGGCTGGCATGTCTTTCCGGGGCTCTGATGAGCTTTTACGCGTTGTTCGGGAGTCGTGTTCATGAGCGCTCGACGGGCTCTATAGAATCGAACGTATGTTTGTACTTGGGGTTGATCCGGGACTCGTGCGCTGTGGGTACGCGATCTTGAATCGGAGTGATGAGGGGATAGCCGTTGAGACGGCTGGGCTCATTGAGACGCCGAGGGATCTCCCGCTCTCGGTCCGATTACTCGAGATCTTCGATCTCCTCCGTGAGGTGATGCAGCTGTGCGCGATCTCGGTCGTAGTGGTCGAGAGAGTGCTTTTTCAATCTAATGTTCGGACTGCTATGTCGGTAGGTCAGGCATCCGGGGCGGCGCTGATGGCCGCCGCCGCTTGCTCTCTGCCCGTGGTTCAGATGTCGTCGAACGAAGTCAAGCTCGCTTTAGTGGGTGATGGTGGAGCTTCCAAGCTGCAGCTCCAGACCATGGTGCAGCGACTACTCCTGCTCGATCAGCTTCCGGGTCCGCCTGATGTCGTTGATGCCATTGGGCTGGCCTACTGCTACCTGAGTGTCGCTCCTCATCAGCGTGAACTCTGGCCAGTCACGTGATCGCCCGACTGAGTGGACAAGTGGTCGAGATCTCAGAGACTCCTACCCTCGTGATCGATGTAGGTGGGGTTGGCTATGAGGTGATGGTATCGCAGGAATATGCGCGTTCCGTAGCTCTCGAACAGGATGTCTCGCTCTATATTCGCTCTATCACGCGAGATGATGGAACCACGCTTTTTGGGTTCGCTGGTGCTTCTGAGCGGAGGTGCTTTGATCAGCTTCGTACGGTCCAAGGTGTTGGACCGAACCTGTCACTCTCCATTGTCTCGGCTCTCGGGGTCATCGACATCTATCGCTTCGTTGGTCAGGGCTCAGCCGTAGGGTTCCGAACGGTGAGTGGCGTAGGCGCTCGGCTTTCGGAGCGAATCGTTCTAGAGATGAAACGTTTCGTTCCAGAGGAGCTACCCGACGATGCCTCCTCAGATCATGGCCAGCATAGCACTGAGGCCCCTTCAGAAAAGGACTCACCTGACCTTGAAGATGTGCGCTCCGCTCTCCTAGGGCTCGGTTTCAGCAAAACGGAGATCACCTCTATTGAGGATGAGTTGGTCGGGATAGCGGACGTTTCTGAGGCGATCAGATTGGCACTTCGGAGGCTCAGCCGATGAGTCCGAGGAAGACGACGATAGAACCAAAATCTCTTGGCTCTGGACCTGAGACACTCGGAAGGAAGCGAGATTCCACTCGCTTATTGGACCTCTACGACTCCAGTCTCGACAACGAACTACGCCCAGCAAATCTGAGCGACTTCGTGGGCCAGCCGCAATTGAAGATTCGACTGACGGTCATCATTGAAGCTGCTCGATCTCGGGGCGAGTCCGTTGACCATCTTCTCTTCGCTGGTCCTCCCGGTCTCGGCAAGACATCTCTTGCCGGTATCGTCGCAGCCGAGATCGGCGTTGGATTGCGTGTCACTTCAGGGCCCGCGATCACTCGTCCGGGAGATCTTGCCGCCCTCCTGTCGGACCTGAGCGAGGGCAACGTCTTGTTTATCGATGAGATTCATCGTTTACCGAAGGTCGTTGAGGAGCTGCTCTATGTGGCTATGGAGGACTACAAGCTCGATCTCATGATAGGCAAAGGCCCAACCGCTCGTTCGCTGCGTATCGATCTTCCTCGCTTTACGCTCATCGGGGCAACCACGCGGTCGGGAATGGTCTCTGGGCCACTGCGCGACCGTTTTGGCTTTACCCATCGACTCGAATACTACGACGACGAAGAGCTACAAGCGATCGTTGAGCGTTCGGCTCAGATCTTGGGCTGTGCGATCGATCCCAGAGCATCGAAGGAGATAGCTCGCCGCTCACGAGGGACACCCCGTCTCGCCAACCGCCTGCTTCGGCGCGTTCGGGACTACAGTTCTGTGACCGGCGGTGAAGGTATCGATCTTGAATGTGCGCGCAAGGGTTTGGAACTCTTCGGAGTCGATGCGCTTGGTCTCGATCGGGTAGATCGGGAGATCTTGGAGGTGCTCTGCATTAATTTTCGTGGCCGTCCTGCTGGCCTCTCCTCCCTCTCGGCTTCGGTGCGTGAGGAGAAGGACACGATTGAAGATGTATACGAGCCATTCCTCGTGCGCCTCGGCATGGTTGTGAGGACACCGCGTGGTCGTGTGGCAACTGAACGTGCCTTTGAACACCTTGGTCTTGCGGTTCCGAGAGAGACGCAGATGGGACTTGAGTGAGGCGGACCGGTTTGTAGGTAGACAGCACCGTGTGGAGCCGAGCACGTAGTCTGGTATCTGGCGCTTGTGGTTAGGGCGGTCTATTAGAACGATGACAGAGTCGTGCGCCTCTGTGTAACTCTTCCGACGGCCCGGTCCAAGTCGGGCGTTACCACGGTGCGGTGGTGGGTTCCGGGTCAGGCCAACTGCCGCGCTCCTTGCTCTGTCGAGAACTCGGTCTGATCTACGGAGGGAGCGTGTTGGGGTGCGCTACCATTGAGTGCGAGTCTTTCGTCCATCGAGGTCTGCGAGGTTGTGATGTCTCATAGTGAACTTGTCAAACGTCATCAGGCCGTGCTTCCGAACTGGGTATCGCTGCTCTACAAAGAACCGATATCGCTAGTGAGTGGTTCAGGTCGTCGTGTGGTCGACGCCGAAGGTCGAGAGTACCTCGACTTTTTCGGGGGCATCTTGACCACGATGACTGGCTACGCAGTGCCTGAGGTCGTTGCCGCTATCGCAGAGCAGGCAGGCAAGATGATTCATTCGTCGACCCTGTACTTGATCGAGCCAATGATCACCCTTGCAGAGGAGATCGCCTCGCTATCGAAGATTCCGAATGCGAAGGTCTTCTTTACGACGTCTGGAACTGAAGCAAACGAAGCGGCTTTGTTGTTAGCAACTGGATACCGGCGCTCAAATCAAATCATGGCGATCAGAAATAGCTATCACGGTAGAAGCTTCTCCACGCTCTCTGTCACTGGGAATCGAGGGTATTCACCAACCTCGTTCTCGCCTTTTCAGGTGCATTTTCTTCAGGGAGGATCCCGAATTCGAGGGCCATTGGCCGGACTCGATGACGAGCAGTACACCAAGAGAGGTTTAGAGGACCTTGTGGATATCTTGGCGACTCAGACATCTGGAGACGTAGCTGCATTGATCGCTGAACCGATCCAAGGGGTCGGAGGTTTCTCGGCGCCACCAGATGGTTACTTCGGTGCGCTTTCAAAGATTCTCAATGAGTCCGGCATTTTATTCATCGCTGACGAGGTGCAGACGGGCTGGGGCAGAACGGGAGAGAACTTCTGGGGCTATCAGGCTCACGGTATAACGCCAGATTTGATGACTTTCGCCAAGGGTATCGGCAACGGATTGGCCCTAGCTGGTGTCGTTGGCAGGGCCGATGTCATGGACTCACTGACCGCGTCTTCGATCTCTACCTTCGGTGGCTCACCTCTCGTCGCTGCTGGAGGAATCGCTAACCTTCACTACCTCCTCCAACACGATCTGCAGGGAAATGCCCTCAAGCAGGGCACGGTGGTCATGAACGCTCTCAGAAACTACGCAAGAAGGTCCTCGATCGTAGCTGATGTGCGTGGGAAAGGTTTGATGGTTGGAGTTGAGCTCTGTGAGCCCGAGAGCACTGTACCTTCGCCTTCGCTCGCGAGCGAGGTCTTAGAGGCGACAAAACGGAGAGGTCTTCTCGTTGGCAAGGGCGGTCTTGTTGGTAACTGTCTTCGGATAGCCCCGCCGCTCTCGGTGACGAGCGAAGAGACGCAGGAGGGTGTGCAACTTCTGCTTGATTCGTTGACAGAGGTGGAGGAGCGAGCTACGTCGCGTAGGTAGCACGTCAGGGTCTCTGCTTCGTAGGCCCTCTCGCCCTAACGTTCCCTGGCTAGTCGTGATTCACGCTTCTGTTGCTCTTCTGTAGCCCTAGCGGGTCGGCGGCGATGAGGGTCACCCTAGTGCAAGGGGTGAGTACCGAGTGATGACTGGTGTGCTCGTCCGAGATTGTGCTGTGGGTTTGATCGGTGTCTTGCAGGGTCAGCGTCAGGTCGGTCTCGACGTCTGGACAGGTGCTGAGGGTGCTTATGAATCGCTACCACGGCCTCCAGGTCATGAGGTTCCATCAATTTTTCGTAGATTCAAAGTGCGCGCGTTATTGAGAGAAAAGGCGGCTCCAGAATCGGCGGGGACTTGCCAACCGTGGACACTGAAGGGCGCAGCGATGCCAGGACTGTTCTCACTCGTTTGAGCATCGTGAGGGGCCACGGACGTGCGAGAGGGTAGGGAATCTCTTCGGATCGAGGAAGTGCCTGGGCGATTGGCAATTCTTGCAAACTTGTCCTATCGGTTCATGTCTCTGCGCGCGCAATGGCGCTTGCCTCTGGATTCTTCGCTCTCTCGTAGTGCTGGGAAAAACCTCCGGCTCTTGTTTTTTCGGCGTTGTCGACGGTTGGTTGTAGAACGTACAGAGAAGAGGGAGCTCTGAAAGAGGTTGAACATTGCGCGTTGTATGGTCGAGCTCGCACGAGCGATGCTCCCGTAGTAAAGTCCTGGACGAGCGGTGAGATTCTCACTCAACCTCGTAGCGTGACCCTGACGGGGACGTCGATCTCGGTCAATCGTTTTCGTCAAGAAGAGAACGACTAATCTCTCCTGGGCTGAGTTGGCGTACATTGGGTTAGGTTGCACCATGAAATGATGGAGGAAGGAGGGCATCTCAACCTTGGATTACGATGAGATTGACTACTACGATTACGACTTGCCGCAGTTTGCGATTGCGCAGTCGCCCTCTGGCGTACGCTCCGAAGCCCGCCTGCTCGACGGTCGGGGTGGAATCTTCGTGGATCGCTCTGTCCGAGATCTTCCTGGACTACTCGAACCAGGCGATGTGGTGGTGGTCAACGATACCAAGGTCATAAAGGGCCGGATCCGGCTGGCTCGTGCGTCCGGTGGGATGTGTGAGGTTTTGCTTCTGGAGGAAGAAGGTGGTGGTCGATGGAGCGCCCTCTTACGACCCTCGTCGAAACTTCGTCCTGGCGATACCTTGAGGCACGACGGTCATGAGGTGTTGAGGATTGTAGACGAGTTTGATGCCGAAGGTGGGCCCTCGACGCCGAGGAAGATCCAAATTCTCGATTTTGATCTGGTTGAGGAGCTTGGAGTGATGCCCCTGCCTCCCTATATCAAATCTGAGCTCGCAGATCCTGAACGGTACCAGACGGTCTACGCTCGACACGAAGGTTCAGTTGCAGCGCCAACAGCGGGGCTTCACTTGGATGATTTGGTCTTTGCAGCCTTCGAGAGCCGCCAGATTCGTGTTGCTACGGTGACGCTCTCAGTGGGACTCGGGACTTTTCGTCCCGTCACCGCTCAGCATCTCGATGATCACAGAATGCACGAGGAGCGGTATCACGTTAGCGATGAGGCATGGGAGATGATCTCTAAAGCGCAACGGGTCGTCTCCGTTGGAACGACGGTGCTCCGTACTCTGGAGACGGTTGCGAAGACCGGTGAACTCGAGGGTAGGACTGATCTTTTTATTCGTCCCGGCTTTCAGATCGAGGTCGTGGACCTTTTGTTGACGAACTTCCATACCCCGCGATCGACGTTGCTTGTTCTCCTCGAGTCGTTCTATGGACCAAGATGGCGAGAGATGTACGCCCATGCGCTCGATCGCTCCTACCGGTTCTTGTCCTTCGGCGATGCGACGCTCGTGGACCGTAATGGGGGGGCGGCGTGAGTCGGTTTGAGGTCATTTCGGCCGACTCCAATGGTTCTGGGCGGATAGCGAACTTCGATAGTGGACGACATCGCTTTACGACACCGGTTTTCATGCCGGTCGGTACGAGAGGAATGGTGCGACTGTTCCCCGCAGATCACTTGGAGGCGATTGGGTTCGAAGTCATGCTGGCGAACACGTATCACCTGATGCTTCGGCCAGGAGCTGAGCTCGTTCACGAACTTGGTGGACTCCATCGATTCATGGGTTGGAACGGCGCCATTCTCACGGACTCAGGCGGATTTCAGGTTATGTCACTTGGGGCAACGTTTACAGAAGACGGCGCGCGCTTCCGAAACGTCTACGACGGCTCTTGGGTGGAGCTCACTCCTGAGGGTGCGGTACAGGCGCAAGAGGCGTTGGGTTCTGACATTGCTATGGTGCTCGACGTTTGTACGAATCTTCCAGCAGAGAGATCGGCGTTGGAGCGTGCGTTGTCCCTGACGACGGCGTGGTCGATGCGGGCGCGAGCGGCGAAGACTCGAGACGACCAGGCTCAGTTCGGCATCGTTCAAGGTGGCACCGAGAGAGACCTTCGGCAGATCTCGCTCGAGGCAGTGCTCGAGATTGGATTCGACGGCTATGCAATTGGTGGACTTGCCGTCGGTGAGGAACGAGGTTTAACCCTGGATACCGTTGCATACTGTGTCGAGCGTTTGCCTCTGGACCGACCGCGATACCTGATGGGAGTCGGTGACCCGTGGACCGTTGCCCACGCGATCGGACTCGGAGTCGATATGTTTGACTGCGTGGCGCCGACTCGTCTCGCGCGCCATGGAGTAGCACTCACCTCCACTGGCAGGATATCGGTTCGACGACTGAGCTATCGTCGAGAGTCGGCCTCTCTTGATGAGCGCTGCGAGTGTCCGACTTGCGTTCGTTATCCGATGAGCTTTCTCTGTCATTTGGCCCACGTGGATCCTCAGAGCCTCGGAACCCTCCTGACGGTTCATAATCTCAGTTTTATGGCAGCGCTGGTGCGTCGGGCGAGAAGCGCACTTGAACATTCAACCTATGAGATCTTCTTGAAGGAGATAGATCTCATCTGGTCCTAATTACACTGTCTGTGTTCAGAAGGGTGGTGGGATGCAGTATCTTCCCATAATCGTTATTGCCTTGGCCTTTTACTTCCTCTTAATTCGACCGAGGAGTAAGGCTCAAGCAGCAACGAGGAGAATTAATTTGGTCCCGGGAGACGATGTGGTCTCCAACGGCGGGATTTTTGGTGTCGTAGTGAAATCGTTCGAGCAGCGAGTTTGGGTCGAAGTCGCACCTTCGGTGGAGATGATCTTCGACCGGCGCTCTTTGACTCGTCTTGACCCGAGTGTCGTCGACGCAATGGAAGATGCCGAGAACCAATCGAGTGCTCTCGCCTCTTTCAACGGCGATGATGCGGACGCTGAGATGTCGGAGGGGACAGTGATAGAGACAGGCCCGTCTGAGGAGTCTCTCGAAGGTCGTTCCCATGATGCACGAGATCCCCAAGGTCCTGGTGAGGGAGAAGAAAGTCCTGAAGACGATCAAGGAACGACAGAGCAAAGGCAGTCGTAGTCGTTAACCTCTACTTCGTAATGAAAGCATTGGAACTCGGAAAACAATGAAACGTCGCTATCTCTTTTCGGTCGTTCTCTCGACGATCGTGGCTCTCGGAGCCTTTGTCGCTGTGCTCTACGCGAACTACAGACCGGTGCTCGGGCTTGACCTTCAAGGTGGCGCGTCGATCGTGTATAAGCCTGCACACAAGGTCTCTGAGGCTACGCTCACGCAGACTATCTCGATTATTCGAAATCGAGTGGATGCTCTCGGTGTTGCACAGCCCAATATCGCGCAGCAGGGCAATGACATCGTGGTACAACTTCCTGGAATCAAAAATCCCCAGTCTGCACTCAAGATCATTGGCCAGACCGCCCAGCTTCAGTTTCGTGCGCTTGAATGTGCCGCTCCACCGTATAAGACTCCACCGAAGAAGCTGAAAATTCCGAAGAAGGATCTGGCGAGCCCATTTTGTGCGACGACCTCCTCGCAAGAATCGCTGCTGCAGTTTGTTCCGAATACCCCGATAGGGAAGGTTGCGACTGCAAAGGTGGCGCTACTCACTGAGGGATCTGGTCCGACTGCGACGCGGTACGTCGTTGGTCCAACTCTCATGACCGGCACCTCACTCGCCACTGCGAATGCAGCGCTCTCTCAAAGTGGGACCTGGCAGGTTAACTTCACGTTGACGTCGAAGGGTTCTCCTATCTTCGACGCTATCGCTTCCAAGCTCTATCAGAAGCAGCTTGCGGTTGTGCTGGATAATCAGATCATCTCGGCGCCAACTATTCAAGCAAAGAGCTTCGGAGGGCAAGGACAGATCACCGGTGTAGGTGGACAGACCGCTGCTCAAAACCTCGCACTGGTGCTTCGCTATGGAGCGCTTCCAGTTCAGCTCAAACAACAAACGGTACAGACCGTCTCTGCGACACTGGGTAAGAGCTCTCTCGTCGCCGGTGTGGTTGCCGGCCTTGGTGGGCTCCTGCTCGTTATGATCTACATGATCATCTACTACCGAGCTCTGGGTGTTGTTGTGGTGCTTGGTCTTGGCACTACGGCTGCGATGTTGTGGGCGATCGTGGCTCTTTTGGGGCATACGTCTCAGCTCACGCTCGATCTCTCCGGGGTCACTGGTCTGATCGTTTCGATTGGCGTCACGGTGGACTCCTACGTTGTTTTCTTCGAACGCCTCAAAGACGAGGTCAGGTCTGGGAAGTCAATTCGATCTTCGGTCGATCGAGGCTTTGCAAAGGCCTTTCGAACAATATTGGCGGCCGATCTCGTCTCTTTTATCGGTGCTGTACTGCTGTATCTTCTCAGTATTGGTCCGGTACGAGGGTTCGCGTTTTTCCTCGGTCTCTCGACAGTTCTTGACGTAGTTTCGGCCTGGGTCTTCACCCGACCACTCGTCATTCTGCTCGGTCAGTCCAGAACTTTTACCGAAGCACGATGGCTTGGAGTAGCCCGGGGAC
>JAJYZP010000031.1:0-7962 GCA_021799875.1 Actinomycetes bacterium
AGTCGACGCTGGCCGCGCAACGTACAGGTGACACCATACTCGTTTTCTAAGCCGAGAATTCGCCGCGTGAGAAGCGGTTCCTGCGCTCGGTCGTTCTGGTCGTTCTGGGTATCGGCTATGACGTCAACTTTCTAACTCGTTCTTCAAGAGTGCCTCAAGCTCATCAGCGGAGAGTCTCCGGAAGGTACGCCTCTCCATCCGGTCTACGAGCACAGCGACCTCAAGATCGGTCGCCCCTAAGGTACGCTCGTGACCGGCGAGAGCGGCTATCGACCTCTTCAACGCCGTGGGTAGATCCGCCTCCCGATCGAACCCATCGCGAAATCGCTCTGAGATCGCTTCGGAATCGCCACCGAGCACAGCAAAATCTCGCTCGTCAACCACGGTCCCGTCATAAAGCAAGTGATAGAGACGACTTTCGCTGCTCTCTCTACCAAGTTCAGCGACGAGAATCTCTACCTCGAGAGGCTTCATCTCATGGGTGAAGACCTGGCCGAGATATTGAGCGTAGATATTGGCAAGCGAGCGTGCCTCAACGTCCTCTCGTGAATAGGCATAGCCTTTGGTATCTGCATGTCGAATACCAGCTACGCGTAGCTGGTCGAACTCGTTGTATTTACCAACCCCCGCAAAGGCAATGCGATCGTAGATCTCTGAGACCTTGTGCAGAGATCGAGAGGGGTTCTCCGCACACAGGATAATTCCCTCCGCAAAGAGGCTGCCGATCAGCGCTCGACCACGAGCAATCCCCTTTCGGGCGTAGTCCGCCCGATCCTTCATCACCTGCTCTGGCGCTACATAGTAGGGCATACTCATTGACGTGATCCCCTTTGCGCTCGTCGCTCGATAATCGTTGCGGAGATCTGTGCCACGATCGCATCATCAACCCTTCGGTATCCCTCGGCCGCTACCGTCGCAACGGTTGGATACACAGATCGAAGTGGATCTGGACCACCGGTCGCAGAGTCCTCTTGAGCAGCCTCGAACAGCGCGGTCAACGCTAACTCGAAGGCCTGCGCCTCGGTCATATTCTCAATAAATCCGTACTTGATCGCTCCCTGGGCATCTCGTCCTCCCGATCCAATGGCGTAGTAGTCGACCTCCTCGTAGCGTCCGCCAGTGATGTCATAGGTAAAGATACGACCGCGCCGCTGTGCTAGATCCCAACCCACGAAGAGAGGAATCACGACCAGACCAGACATTGCAAGGCCCAGATTGGCACGAATCATCTGCGACAGCTGATTCGCCTTCCCCTCTAAGGAGAGCGTCACACCTTCAACCTTCTCGTAGTGCTCCAACTGCACCTGAAAGAGCTTTACCATCTCCAGAGCAGGACCCGCTGAGCCAGCGAAACCGACCGCAGAGTACCGATCTGCCGGAGCAACCTTCTCAATTCGTCGAGAGGCTATGACGTTTCCTGCTGTCGCTCTCCGATCACCGGCTATGACGACGCCATCGGCAAAACGAAAGGCGACGATCGTCGTGCCGTGGGGTATTGAGTCTAAGACGCGCCCACTGAACTCACCTGAGCTCTCAACCGGAGAAGCGAAATTCCGAGCCAAAACCGCTGGATCCTCCGTTTCACCAAGAACCCGAAGAAAGTTAGGCCCCGGATCGCGTTGGGGGCTAAAAATTGGAAGACTCACAGATCACCCTTCAATTCCATCTTGCACCTGAGCGTAGCCGAGCGAGACTACGTCAACATCAATTTGCCTCTGCCGATCGACTAGGAGTCAACCGACATCGGTACGACCATCCGCGCCAGAGATCGGATTTAGCCTATTCGCCGCCTTTTTGCACGTAGTTCCTCACGAACTCCTCGGCGTTCTCTTCGAGAACCTCGTCTATCTCATCGAGTAGGTCATCGAGATCGGCCTTTAGCTTCTCTGCGCTTTCACTCTTCGCACTCACTTCTTCCTCAACGACCTCATTACTCTCGCGTGTCGTTGTTGTCTTCTTTTTCAGCTCTCTTTCAGCCATTTCTACCCTTCTGCACCAAGACCACGGAGAAGCTCCACTACCGAGCCGCTTCTCTCCAACAACGTATCGACATGGTGAGCCGTCCCTCTAAGCGGATCCATCATTGGCACACGCCGGAGAGGATCGGATCCTACGTCGAAAATCAAGGAATCCCAATTTGCCGCTGCGACTGAGTCACGATACTTTTCAAGACATCTGCCTCGAAAATACGCCCTTGTGTCCGTCGGAGGCTCTGTCACTGCACGTATCACTGCCTCCTCTGGTACTAGCGTACGCAGTCCAGCACGTGCCGCCAACGATTTCTCCGGCCGCAAGTCGTGATATTGAAGATCGATCGCAGCGAGTTTCGAGTCAGACCACGCCAGGCCATGACGCTCACGATAGCCCGAGACGATCTGAAGTTTTGCAACCCAGTCCAAGGTATCGGCGAGTTCCATCGGATCTCGCTCGAGAGCGCTCAAAATACGCTCCCACTCCTCGAGAAGCCAAGCGCCTTGATCCTCGCTGCCAAGCGCTTCAAAGCCCTCTCGGTCACCGTATTTGACCGCTCGCTCGAAGTACTCCCACTGGATCTGTAGAGCGGTCATCTCTCCTCGTCCCACCGTTGGAACCTCAGTCTTGAGGTCGAGACCATAGGAGATCTGTCGAAGAGATCGAACAGGAGTAGCCAAGACGATATCGAGATCGTCCAACGCACCGTCTTCGATCATCGCCAAGACCAACGCAGTGGTTCCGACTTTTAGAAAGCTCGCGTACTCAGAGAGATTTGCATCTCCAATAATGACGTGGAGTCGGCGATAGCGCGATGCGTCCGCATGTGGCTCGTCACGGGTGTTAACGATCGGTCGCTTGAGAGTCGTCTCAAGTCCAACCTCTTCCTCAAAGAAGTCGGCTCTCTGTGTGAGCTGAAACGGCACGACCGAATGGTCAAGCCCTGGTGCTTCACTACCTACTTTGCCAGCACCGGTGAAGATCTGACGTGAGACGAAAAAGGGTGTTATGTAGCGAACGATCTTGACGAATGGAGTAGCCCGATCCATGAGGTAGTTCTCATGACATCCGTAAGTATTTCCCTTACCGTCAGAGTTGTTCTTGTAGACCACGATGCTCTGCCCTCTTGGCATTCCCCCCTGAGCTGCAGCCATAGCCCGCCGAAGAACTATCTCGCCTGCTCTATCGAATAACACTGCATCCCGTGGTGTGCGACACTCAGGTGAAGCGTACTCAGGATGAGCATGATCAACGTACAACCGAGCGCCATTCGTCAGAACCGTATTAACGAGGTGTGTCTCGACCTCTGGCGGAAACGAGACAAGACTGTCCATTCCGCGAGCGTCACGCTGTGGTGTCTCACCGTCGAAGTCCCACCGCGTACGTTCAGCGACCTCATTCGCATAGGCGTTGATCAAAATAGATGACGACGTGATAGGGTTCATGTCGGCCGCGCCGACCACACTGATTCCGTACTCCGTTTCTATTCCACAGATCTTGGGGATCGACACCTAGCCTCCGGAGTTAGACTTCAAACCTAAAAATTTAGAGGTACTGGCCCGTCGCAACTCGCTCAATGGACCGACCGCCTTCTGACTCTTGTCCTTGCGATATCAGTGTTCTGATATAAACGATACGCTCACCCTTTTTGCCCGATATCTTCGCCCAGTCATCGGGATTGGTCGTATTCGGAAGATCCTCATGCTCTTTAAACTCTTTCGAGATCGAGTAGAGCAGGTCCTCTGTACAAATCCCCCCGCGATCGCCTGCAATCTCTCGCTTGATCGCTTGCTTTTTTGCTCGACGCACAATATTCTCGATCATTGCACCCGAAGAGAAGTCCTTGAAGTAAAGAACCTCTTTATCTCCGTTTTGATACGTTACCTCGAGAAAACGATTGTCATCATCGGTTCGATACATCGTTTCAACCGTCGTTTCGATCATGGAGCGGATCGCTTTCGCCACATCGCCGCCACCACGCTCGATCACTTCATCCTCCGCAATCGGAAGATCGCTGGTCAAGTACCGAGCAAAGATCTGAGCCGCCGAACTCTCATCCGGTCGTTCAATCTTGATCTTCACGTCTAAGCGGCCCGGACGGAGTATCGCTGGGTCAATCAAGTCCTCACGATTCGATGCACCAATCACGATCACGTTGCGAAGGGTCTCAACCCCATCGATCTCAGCAAGCAGTTGCGGAACGATCGTTGACTCCATATCCGACGAGATACCGGTCCCACGAGTTCGAAACAGAGAATCCATCTCGTCGAAGAATACGATTACCGGAACGCCCTCCTCCGCCTTTTCTCTGGCCCGTTGAAATATGAGGCGAATCTGCCGCTCTGTCTCACCGACGTATTTATTGAGTAGCTCAGGACCTTTGACATTCAAGAAGTAGCTCTTGACCGAAGCCGTCTGTGTAGCACTCGCTACCTTTTTAGCCAACGAATTTGCAACCGCCTTGGCTATCAGAGTCTTTCCACACCCGGGCGGCCCATACAGCAGGATGCCTTTAGGCGCAGGCAGTCGATAGTTTGCGAACAGGTTGCGATAGAGGAAAGGGAGCTCGACTGCATCGGTGATCTCCTCGATTTGACCATCGAGACCACCGATATCTTCATAGCTCACATCAGGAACTTCTTCGAGGGCCAAGTTCTCGACCTCCGGCCGAGGCAAACGCTCAATGACGAAGCCGGTCCGTGCATCGAAGAGGACCGAGTCACCCGCTCGGATCGTTTCATTACCGAGATGTCCAGCGACCTCCGCCACTCTCTCTTCGTCCGCTCGACCAACGATCACCACTCGTTTGCCCGGCTCCAAAACGTCTCGAATCGAAACGACCTCACCGAGGCGTTCTGGCGCTCGAGCCATCACCACGGTGAAAGACTCATTCAGTACAACCTCTTGACCGGTCATCAGCTGTGAGACGTCTACTTCGGGATGGACTGCGACCCTCATCTTTCGACCAGATGTCGATATGTCAACCGTCTCGTCGTCGTTCGCGCCAAGGAACACGCCGTAGGCCGCCGGCGGCTGCGTGAGCTTCTCGACCTCCTCACGCAACGTTGCAATGTGCTCCCTCGCCTGTTGGAGAGTAAAGGTGAGCTTCTCATTTCTTCCCTGCGACTGCGCGAGTTGACCAGAGACTTCGAGCAGCCTCTCTTCGAGGAGCCTTACCCTCATGGGCGCATCCTGAAGTCTTTGTCGAAGGTCTCGAACCTCAGCCTCTAACTGAGCGAGGTTCGACGCATCATCAACCTCAGACCGAGATTCATCGGGTGTTATGGATTCGGACATCTTGACCACCTCCCTCAGCTCCAAGTTACACCGACCCGAGATAGTTCCCGCAGCCGTTTCAACGCAATTCAGGAACTTCTTTCCGCCAGCGTCCACTAGATTGAAGAGCGTTGTGGATTGTCCTACAATCCCAAATCCGATGGCAAGTCGTCACAGCGTTAAAGGAGCTTAATGAAGGTCTGGATCGATCAAGATCTCTGCACCGGAGATGGTCTCTGCGAGGAGATATGTCCTCCTGTTTTCACCCTTCTCGATGATGGGCTCGCCTACGTCAAAGAAGGCGACCTAGTCTTTAGTGAGCCGGGTGGCTCGGCTCAGATGGCAACGGTTCCATCGGAGCTCGAAGATGCTGTAGTCGAGGCCTCTGAAGAGTGTCCCGGTGAGTGCATATTTGTCGAAAACGACTGAGACACGCTTCTCAGCCTCGGCTTGCTAAAGCCTCTTAGCTACATCTGTCTTAGTCTCTTCAGACCGTAACGCCCTTGCTCATGAGCACGTCGATCCTGAAAGATCAGCTTGCCACTGCCATCTACGAGCTGGGCAAGGAACCGAGGGGCCCATATTGCGCCACCTCGGTGAAAAAACGTACCTGCTTTCCATCGTGATGGTAGGAATCTCACACGGTCGCCGAGTCCTTCTTCTTTGAAGTTGGCTCGCATCGCCAGGAGAGCTGTGAAATCATCACAACGTATCGGTGCTGGTTCGGAAGAATCCCAGAGGCAGCACTCGTCTTGAAATTCGAGGAGAATACGATACCTACATCCGAGCCACCACACACTATGAATGCCGACCACACCAGCATGGATCCCGGAGACCGGAGCGATGAGTTTCAGGCCACCGACGAGCAAGGCCAATGGAACGCTTGGTACGCGAGTCAACCACAGATATGGAGCGGGAAACCGAACCATACCCTCATGGCAGAGGTGGGCTCCCTACAGCCCGGAACCGCTCTCGAAGTCGGGTGCGGAGAAGGGGCAGACGCTATTTGGCTTGCGCAGAGCGGCTGGAGAGTCACCGCACTCGACGTCTCTTCGATAGCCATCCAGAGAGCAGAGACAGAAGCTGCTCGACTAGGACTTAACATCAACTGGCGGCAGGCATCAATTCGTGACGCCAACTTCGAACAAGCTTCGTTCGATCTCGTCACTGCTCACTACCTCACAATTCTGCGATCGCCCGAGCAGACCGAAGCGCACGCACTCATCAATGCAGTCGCACCCGGTGGCCACCTCCTCTTCGTTCATCATCGAGGATTCAATCTCGAGCGTAATCAAGAGCACGAAATTGACCGATCGAACTACCTCGAACCAAGAGACGTTTTGAACCTCCTCGATGAGGAGTGGCATGTACGGTACGATGACTTTCGTGTCAAGCCTTCCCCTGACAGTGGGGCCGGCGCCCACCATCACGCCGATACCGTTCTTTTCGCACGACGTTTGCCATAGCTCCGATTCCGCGTGACAGCCACGAGAGCGCCTCAGCGAGAGACGCTCTCGTGGCCGTCACGCCTCCTATCTATGAGTACACCTCGTTCGCTACGTCGCGCAATCCCCGGCAACAGAACAGAAATCAGCAGCTCCATCCAGCAACTCTTGCGCTCCAACACAACTACCGTCGAGCCAACATTGCCACAACACGATCAACCCACCACCAAGACATGGACGAACGTCGAAAAAATTCGGCATAATCAGAACACTCTCACGGTTGCACAAGCTTAGTAAAGGTCTCAGTACCTTTCCAGGCCACGACCCTCTCCCCCACCGCTCCACAAGGAGCCGTTTGAGGGCGACACTTTCATTATGTACAACAGAGAACGAGAAGCCTTCTCCAACCCCGGTCCGGTCAGATCAACGATCGAACGAGATACTCAAAGATCCGTAGGGTTGTCTTCACGAAGTTCGAGAGACGGTTCATCGATCCCGCCATCCCCCATCTCATCGATCTCGCCTCGGCGGCGCTGTAACGGACGGGCTGTCAAGATGAAACCGGTATGCCCGACCATGCGATGGTGCGGCCTCGCAATCAGACCCTTGAGGTACCACTCGCGCTCCAGCAATTCAATGGCGTCGGCGTATCCAAAATCAGCATCGCCGAGCTCAGCGACTACTCGTTGGAGTTGAGTCACATTCGTCACGTAGACGGCAAGCACCCCACCCGGCCTCACGACCTTCCGAACGACCTTCAGTGCCCTCCATGGCTCCGGGAGATCGAGCATCACAGCGTCAAAGGGACCGTCGGGGACACGGTCGTACGCATCTCCGAGCTGAACCGTGTATCGACCTAGGTATTGCTCTCCAAGGAAGCTTGCTACGTTCTTGCGGGCGAGGTTCATGAAGTCCTCCCGCGCCTCGACCCCGACGACCGACACTCCGGCCTTGAGCATCGCTATCGACATTGCCCCTGACCCCACTCCCGACTCCAGAACCCGATCACCAGATCGAAGATTGAGACGCATCATGATGGCCCCGATATCTTTGGGGTAGATGACTTGTGCTCCGCGAGGCATGTGAAAGACAAAATCTTCGAAGGTCGGTTCGAGCACGAACACTCGCCGATCGGTTGAAGTCAAGACCAACGATCCACTCTCTTGGCCAATGATATCTCCGACCGCAATCGCGCCAACATGGGTATTGATCTTTGCCTCTGCGGTCAAAGGCACTAGGCATCGGCATCGCTTGTGATCTTCGATCACCA
>JAJYZP010000031.1:7972-24640 GCA_021799875.1 Actinomycetes bacterium
AGAAAAACTCACTGCTTTCGGTCCAAGCGAACGTTCGCAGGGCCCACGCTCAAGCTCCTATCGCTTCTTGGAATCGGTCACCAACTTCCCCTCAACGACGTACTTCTCACCTGGGCGGACCTTGAGAGCTACTGGTCTGGGTCCCCTGCGAGACAGAGCGCGTCGCAGGAAGCGAATAACGAGAAAACCTACGGCTGGAATAGCTATGTAGGGACGTTGCGACCGAGCGGCGCGTCGCAACAGATTGCCTGGAGCTAGATCGGACAAAAACTGTCGCACCTGCGCCTGTTTCACACCGCTCACACCCGTCTCACTTCTACTGTTACCGACTTTCGATGGCCGAAGCGATACCCGAGTAGGAAGATAATGCCGACGGCTATCCCTCCTGCAACAACGACCAACGGAGGCTTGGCCGACGACGCTGCGTCCGTAGCCCGCTCTACCCCACCTTGGAGCTGACGAATTGAATTCTCCACATCATCAAGCGAGATCGCCCTATCAGCGCCTGGCCGTCGTGCCACCGATACCCCTCTCCAATCTTCGAATCTTCCCTCGTTGCTCATCTACACTCATCGATCGATCCTGAAGCCTCAACGGTTTGATCGCTTACGAGCAAGCGAGAATGAGACGATCGTCATGCCGACGCCGATCACCATTGTCACGAGGTACGGAACCCAACTGAGGTGCGCGTGAAAGGTGGAGCCGGTCTCACTTTGAAGGAGACGGAGGATGCCCAGCAGAATAAGAGCAAATCCGAACGTCACCAAAACGGCCCCGGAGACCCCAAAGGCCAGGTATCGACCCAGTGGGCGCATCGCTCCAAGGGTCTCTTGCTTCACATAACCGATAATGACGGAGACCGTCTCAAAGAATTGAGCCTTCTGTGAGTCTCTACGTTGCGCCAAAGCGATGCTCCGATTCTTCTCGCCTGATCTGCATGCTATCCGAAGAAGGACAGCCTACCTCTTCCTCGAGCGATTCCGAGGATCGGGACTCTGCCACAACGAGAAAGAGGGGTCGTCGAGAGCGGATACGAGACACCAACGGTACCGGCGAGGCGGTTCGGGGGCACGGAGAGTCGCATCCATTCACGTCAAGTGCTAACGATCCTCCGTATCCATCCATCGCATAAAAAGTGACACGACGTCGTCGAGCGCAGCCCTCAAGATCGCTTCGGCAGTTTCTCTGTCACTCGCTTCAAGAACACGCTGCTTGTCCAAGATCGAGATCGGAGCAATTTGAGTCAATTGATAGAGCAGGTACGGTGCTGGACCGGGCAGAGAAAACGTAGCTGGTGAGACAGAGTGGCCAGCTTCAATCCCCGCCCACAGTGCTCGGCGAACTAGCGTCTCGAGGTCCTCCAAATCACGCTCGACACCTACCTCTAAATCTGATGACTGTGGTTCTTGCACCACGAGGGCAAGCGGATACGGATCGTCAGGCAACCACATACGCACGACGATTCGCTCCTCGCCGGCGAGTACGGCAAGGAAACCACCACCTCGCAACGCAGTGATTTCATCGACTCGACAGAGAGTCCCAACCCGAAAACGACGATCTCCACCACCGACCTCACTACCGTGAGAGATCAGTACAGCACCCAGGCGACCTTGTCCTCGCCTTAGATCGTCAACGAGTCGAAGATATCGGGGCTCAAAGACGTGCAACAGCGTAGAGCAGCCTGGAAGCACAAGATCGGAAAGCGGAAACATCGGGAGCGGAAGCTCTACCGGTTCAGACAAAGGTTAGGCCCTCGGCACTAGGTGGTAGGTGGAGGACCCTCGAGCGATGAGACGATCACTATCGTCGGTCACCGTAGCCTCTACGAACACTACAGTTCTTCCTCCAGAGATAACAACTGCTTCACAGGTCAACATGGATCCGATCCGTGCCGCCTTTGTGAAACGAACGTGGAGGTCAGAGTTGGATGCGAACACCTTCTGGCCAGACACGTACGTTATCACCGAGGCACCCATTGCAGAATCGATCATGGCGCTGATGAATCCACCTTGAATCGTGCCTGCAGGATTTGAAAATCGTTCGTCAGCGACCATCGTCCACCGCGTGCGACCAGGCTCCTTCAGGGTGTTGACCAACCCGAGCGTAAGATCGCAGGGCGGAGGAACCTGCGGTCCTCGAGACTTCGTACGATCGTCGTTCACACTACCTACCCTAAACGTACCGCATCGATTCCTGAGCTTGAGACTTGCCCAATTGGAGAGCGGTACAGTAACTGTTCTTGAGAGACCTCCAAACTGCGCACCGGAGAAGTTGGATTCGATGCACCAAGTTTTACATCCAACGGGTCAACCTGATTCTTCAACTTTTCTCTCACGCAATACGATACCTCGATGCGGAGGCGTCCGAAAGTGAGACGTCACGAAGTCATAACGAGGACGGCACATGATCTCACAAGAATCGAGTCGGACACACTCGTCGGCGCTCTCGTGCCATCCCGAACTACCGGTTGCTCTCGGTGAGGTGGTCGGACGTTGCGTTGAGTGGTCCCCCGGTCCCCCGTCTCTGGCCTTCGTCGCTGCATCGCCGAGCGTGAGTGGTGCACTGAGCCAAGTCTGTCGTACGGCCACTGCGCTGCTTGAATCTCGAATGACGGCAGGTTTCACATCAGAATCTCCTATCGGCCTACGAGAACGTCTTGGCCCTCAAGCGGGACTCAGTCTGCTCTGTAGTCGTTCTATCGAGCCGAATGCGCTGCTGCTTTCACAGCCCTTTGATGCATCTCAGGCAAGCCTCGAGCATGAGTTCGCCAGATTCGCTGGGCTACTCAGCGATGGAGATCTCCCGGTAGTGATCGCAGATCCACACTCTTTCGATACCACCACGTTTCTCCAACGCTTCAATCGGAGTTTCCCCGGTCGTACCATGAGCGGCGGTACCGTTGCGACCGGTGGTTTGCCATGCGGATTCTACCTTGACGGCGTAACCACGAATGGAGGAGCGTTGGTCATAGTTTTTCCCCGTCATAGCGTCGTAGCTACGGCTCTCAGCTTTGGCGCAAAACCGGTTGGCCAACCTCTTACCGTCACGAAGGCCAATGGATGCATCATTGAAGGGTTGAGCTCTCAATCGGCCGTTTTGCGATTGGAAGAGCTCATGCTGGAGAGCCTGAGCCCAACGGACCTCGTCGACATAGCAGAAGGCGGTCTCCGTCTCGGAGTGGTTACTAACGAGTACGCAAGTACCTACGGGCGCGGAGACTTTAACCTCATGAGCATCGTCGATATCGACAACGAAGTACCCGCTCTCACCGTTACTCAGGCAACGCCCGTAGGATCTGTGGTTCAGTTCCATATTCAGAGTCCCCAGATCGCGCAAGATGACCTCACGCTCGCTCTGGCGGAGGCGAATCCGAGTAGGGTAAAGACCGATATGACGCTTGTCTTCGCCGGCACTGAAGCTGAAAGAGAACCTCTTGGCACCAAGACCGAGGAGCAGGAGGTCATCGCTGATATGCTCGGCGATACTTCCACCCTTGGTGCGTCCTTATCGACAGTATTTGGCAACGTTGGAGGCGTCACTCGGGAACTTCCGCAGTGCACCTCAATCGTCTTACTCAAAGGCTAGGACCATGGGTATCCTCACAACTCTCTACGACGACTACGGCACCTCGCCATGGATCGATAATCTCCAGCGATCATGGCTACTCGATGGAACTCTCCAAAAGTTGGTGCACGATGGCGTGAGGGGTCTCACCTCAAATCCAACGATCTTTGCTCACGCAATAGCAGGAGGGACCGAATACGACGAACAGATTGCGACCCTGAAAGGTACCAAAGCAGATGATGCCTACTGGGAGTTAGTTCTCGCCGATATCTGCAACGCCTGCGACGTCATGCTCCCTCTTTTCCGATCCACCGGCGGTGCCGATGGCTTCGTCTCAGTCGAGGTCGACCCCCGCCTGGCTCGGGAACGCGACGCCACCGTGGAGGCTGCCCGATGGATCTGGAGTCGCGTACAACGCGAAAACCTCCTGGTCAAGATCCCAGCAACAGTCGAAGGCGTCAGCGCTGTTCGAGAGGTAATTGCCAACGGGATCTCCGTCAACGTCACGCTGATCTTTTCAGTCGACCGCTACGACGAGGTTATCACGGCATTTCAAGATGGGCTCTCCGCTCTTGCAAAGACCGACCCAAGTAAGCTTGCCTCAGTACACTCAGTGGCATCATTCTTCATCTCGAGAACGGACACCAAGGTAGACGCCGTACTCGAGCGCCTTGGATCACGCAATCTGGAGGGTAAGACTGCAGTTGCACAGGCAACCGTGGCATATCAGCGATTTCTCGAAAGATTCGCAACGAACACTTGGAAGGATCTCGCAGCACAAGGTGCGCACGCACAACGTCCACTCTGGGCATCGACTTCAACAAAGAATCCTGCCTACCCAGATCTTTTGTATGTCGAGTCCCTCATCGGACCACAGTGTGTCAACACCATGCCTCAATCGACGCTCGATGCCTTCATCGACCACGGAAAGCCGTCCTTCGCGATGCTTGAGAGCTTCGACCAAGCCACCGCCCTGCTCAAATCCGTCGAGAGTGCCGGAGTCGATCTGGCTCAGGTAGCTATCGAACTCGAGAACGAAGGCGTGGAGTCTTTTGCGTCATCGCATGAGTCGATCCTTGAGCTCATCGGAACGAAACTCTGACGCGACCGATAGCGGGCACCGCTAAGGCCTTGAGCCACCCTGAACCTCCCCTGCTAGAGATCACCGAAGTTGACGCTCCGTGAGCGCCCGATCAGAAGAGCTCGAATATCGGCTCCGTCGAGGTGAAAGCGGGCTTTGGCCACAGACATCGGACGCTATCACACCTCTCGTGTGGGCCGAGGTCATCTCGACCACAGATGAACAGCTCCAAGAGCTGGAGAGCCTTGCAAACTCTCTTGATGGCTCTACCGCACACGTCGTTGCACTCGGCCCAACTGCATGGTTGTCCAAGGCATTTTCAGATCTCAATCTCGACGAAAGCAATGGCAGGGCTGTCAAGGTAGTACCAGACACACACCCCGATCGACTCGCTGCCATCGATACGACGGACAGTGATTTCATCATCGTCTCGCCGAGTAGCGTGGACCAGGGTTCGGAGGCAGTCTTCGACTGGCTACTCTCTCGAGTGAACTCACGCTCTCGGTATCTCGTGATCGCTGATCCGGACTCATCGATCTATCAACGAGCCAAAGAGATCGGCATTCGCCGTTTGATCCCCACACAAGGCAAGATACGAGAACCCTGGAGGGCTCTTGGGTCCGAGGGTCTCATCACACCGGCCCTGCTTGGCTACAGCCTCCACTCCGTTCTCGAAGGCGCCCGCTTCGGGTTAGTCGACCGAGACCTTGCCCCAAAAGTCGACGAACTTGCCGAATCTCTCTCCTACGTCTACGATCTAGAGATCGCTTCGGCCGGACTGCGACGATGGTGCGATACCCTCCTTGCCACAGCACTGATCGATCCACATCTGCACAAGATCTCGCCGACTCCAGGTCCGGCGGCTCAGTTCCCATTGCCGCACTCTTCGAGCAAGAAGACTCTCGAGCTTCTTGGTTCAAGCATTTCCCGTACTCAACTGACCGTTGCCCTTGTGGCCGCCGTTCGGTCGATCAATCCGTTCGACCCGACTTACGAGCTGAGCTACGATGCCGAGCTACGAAAGCGTCTTCAACAGAGCCGCGAGCAACCCGTACCTCGCCTCAGCGTCGAGGAGCTAATCGAGCGCCTCTCGCGCTCAGAGCCCTCCGAACGCCACGTCCGCTTCGTGGAGTTCACTGCTAATTCTTTCACGGACGCTCTCGCCTCTCAAAGCAACCCCGACACCTATCACGAACTCCCGCTCCTTGGTCCGAGCATTCATGGGCCGAGCGCTCTCCGCAGTTTCGGAGAGCTTTGGGCCGAGTCCACGACCAGGCTTCACTTCGTCCTTGCGCTTCATGACGCACCCATGGAGTCGATTCAACTTCGGTCACAGTCTTTCTCGTTCCAAGAGCTCTATCGCACCTCTATCCAACTCTTCGCCGAGTCCTTTCGTCCGACCGACCACATGGTCTATGCTGCTCAAATGTGACTCGGCGGAGAAAAACTGTCTTCACCGCATAACGAATTGGCGGCGATCGCTCGCCAGGGTAAGTTACAAAGTACTGCCATCAAAACTCTTTGAGTGGCTGGTCACCCTCGAGGAGTGGTTCGCCACAATGTCACAGACCTTTAGATCAGCAGAGCATAGACCGCTCGATACACAAAGGGTGGCCGGGTACTATCCAAGGAAGTGTTGACGGGTCACACGACGCGTCGATCGCACACAAGCGGTCTACTCGGTAACGGACCAAGCATGAAAGCTTGAACCGAAGCGAGTGTGGTACGGAGGGCAGCTCTCCCTAGGAAGTTAGGTATCTCATGTCAGAGGATCTCTCGAAGCTCACAACAGATGAGCTCACTCACGAAGCCCGTCTACGACGCGGCCGACACTACGGTTCAGTCGTCACCTACTCCCCTAAAGCATTCTTTCCCCTGACCATGCTCTGTCGCGACCGCTGCGGTTACTGTACCTTCGCCAAGGCACCTGCCAAACTCACGTCGCCGTACATGTCACTCGACGAAGTTCGCGCGCTCGCTATCTCCGCCAAGGAGCTTGGGTGTATTGAAGCGCTCTTCACTCTCGGAGAAGCTCCGGAAGATCGCTATTCGAGCGCCCGAACCTTCCTCGATCAGGTTGAACAGCCATCCACCGTCGCATATCTCCACGCCGCAATGAATCTCGTACTCAACGAAGTTGGTCTGTTGCCTCACCCGAACGCCGGTGCTATCTCGCGTGACGACCTCGCCCTGCTTCGTACCGCAAGCGTCTCCCAAGGCATGATGATTGAATCTCTTCGCAGCGACCTGCGAGCGCACGATCGCGCTCCAGATAAAGATCCGCAACGGCGCTTAGCAACGCTCGACTTCGCTGGAGAGCTGGCCATACCGTTTACGACAGGCATCCTGATCGGTATCGGTGAAACCGAAGACGACAGAATCAACGCACTCGAGGCTATCGCAGCCTCCCACAGGCGCTACGGTCACATCCAAGAGGTCATCGTTCAAAACTTCCTTCCCAAAGCGGGTACCGCTATGGCGAAGGCATCGCCGCCCTCCACTGACGAGTTCGTACGAGCGATCGCTTGTGCCAGACTCATTCTCCCTCCCGAGGTATCGATTCAGGCACCACCCAATCTCATCGACGACACGCTCATCCTCTTAAACAGTGGTGTCGACGATCTCGGTGGGATCTCGCCACTCACCATAGATCATGTCAATCCAGAGCGGCCATGGCCGCACCTCGAGACCCTACGTACCCAGATGCTCCACCATGGTTACGAGCTGACCCCGAGGTTACCGGTTCATGCTCAATTCACTTCTCAACCGAGATTCTTCGACGAAAGGGTATACCCCTTGGTGCTTCAGGCCATCGACGCATCTGGCTTAGCCCGAGAGGATGCATGGGTCTCCGGCGGAGCTACGGATCACATGGCCGAACGGAGTCACGCCATCACAACTGGGTTCGACGCCGATCTCGAAGAGATCTTCTCAGGAGTCGAGTCAGGCCAGTTAGCCGAAGAGAAAGAGCTTGAAATACTCTTCGCTGCGCGTGGCAATCGATTGCTCAAGGTCTTGGAGTTTGCCGATCACCTTCGAACACGTGCAGTCGGAGATCGAGTGACCTTTGTCATGAATCGCAACATTAACTACACCAATATCTGCACGTTCAAGTGCCGTTTCTGCGCCTTCTCGAAGGGACCGCTCTCACTCAACCTTCGCGGTAACCCCTACCTCTTGAGCCAAGAAGAGATCGCAGATAAAGTTCGAGAAGCTCGTGAGGTCGGCGCAACTGAAGTATGTCTCCAAGGTGGCATTCATCCATCGTTCGATGGTCACTTCTATCTGGAGGTCGTCAAGTCGGTCAAGGCCGCCGTGCCCGAGATGCACGTCCACGCCTTCTCAGCTCTGGAGATCTGGGAGGGATCTCGTAGATTATCGCTCGGGCTTGAAGAGTATCTCACGCTGCTGAAGGACGCCGGGCTCAGAACGCTTCCAGGAACCGCAGCCGAAATTCTTGACGACTCCGTTCGTAGTATCATCTGTCCCGACAAGATCTCATCCTCACAGTGGTTAGAGGTCCACGAGACAGCCCACGAAGTTGGACTCCGCTCGAATATTACAATCATGTTCGGGTCCGTCGAGCAACCCAAGTCGTGGATACAGCACATTCTGACGACTCGATCGGTTCAGCAGCGCACCCACGGGTTCACAGAGTTCGTACCGTTGCCCTTCGTGCATATGGCGTCGCCCATCTACCTTCAAGGACGTTCACGCAAAGGACCGACGTTGCGAGAGTCTCTCTTGATGCATGCAGTCGGTCGCATTGCCTACTTCTCTCTCATCGACAACGTGCAAGCAAGCTGGGTGAAGATGGGACCCGAGGGTGCTCGTCAGCTCCTGCAGTGCGGAGCGAACGATCTCGGCGGAACCCTCATGGAGGAGAATATCTCCCATGCAGCCGGCTCCGAACACGGTCGTGCGCTGGGAGTTGCAGACCTCAAGGAGATCGCTTCTAGCATCGGTCGGCCGCTCCACCAGCGCAACACGCTCTACGAAATTCTCTCTACCACTCCAACCGATCAACCCAGTCCTCCACTAGCTCAGCCACAGTCAACGAGTCAACCCGTCACCTTGATTGGTCGCCATGGAAATCGTTGAGGAAGGTCCCATACAGGAACCCAACGTTGACTCAGACAAGGTCCGCATGCTCGTCGAGGACATCATCAGCGATGGGGGTCAGCTACGGAACCGAGACCTTCTCCGCCGATTCCTGCTCTCAGCCGTTTCGATCGTCGGCGAAGATCTCGACAGACTCAACCTCAAGATCCTCACTTCTGCCCTCGTGGAGCTCCGTCGGGCGTTCGACGTCTTCCAGCCCTATCGCTCTCAGCGCAAGGTGACGGTGTTCGGCTCGGCTCGAACCCCCCTCGATCACCCCTCTGCTCTGATGGCGCGAGAACTCACAGCGTCGCTTCGTGAGCACCAGTGGCTCACCGTCACCGGTGGCGGGCCGGGAATCATGAGGGCTGCAGCTCTCGGCGCTGGCCCAAATGGGCACGTCGGAGTCGGAATTCGTCTGCCGTTTGAAGCGGTTCCAGAAGATGTCGAAGAGGCGGGACCTCGGGTCGAGATGAAGTACTTCTTTACTCGCAAGGTCATGCTCGTCAAAGAGTCAGATGGTTTCGTTTCGCTTCCGGGTGGCTTGGGTACCCTCGACGAGACCTTCGAGCTCTTAACACTCATGCAGACCGGCAAGGCTCAACTTGCACCTCTCGTGCTACTCCACCCATTAGAGAGACCCTTTTGGAACGACCTCGTCGAGTTCATAGCAAAAACGCTCCTACCCGGTGGGTATATCTCATCTTCAGATCTCGCCCTCGTGAGCATTCACGACACGGTTCAGGACGCCACCGACGAGCTTCTTGCGTTCTACACAAACTACTGCTCGATGCGGTGGGTAGGCAATCAGCTCGTTCTGCGACTCAAAAACTTGCCATCCACTGTGGAGTTAGCATCGCTCAACAGGGAGTTCTCGCACATCTGCACGTCCGGTTCGATCGCACCGACGGAGGCATCCGCTCAAGAACGATCCGAGGATGACGCTCTCGACCAGGAGCGCCTTGCACTCACCTTCAACCGGACAGACTTCGGCAACCTACGGAGACTGATCGACGCTCTGAATGGCTTCTCAAGAAAGGCGCTCCCGCAACCGACATGACACAGTGAAGAACTGCCCGACATGCGAACTGCCGAGAATGGGTACCGAGAGTTCCTGTCCCTTCTGTGGAGTCTCTCCAAGCGGAAGCGGAGGCTATGGGATCGTTCCGAACGAGCACGGATTGGGCTTTCTCGCTGGAACAACAGAGATCGCACGAGCGACGAAGATCGAAGAGGTTATCCAAATCCGCAGACCATCTGCACTGTCGTCGGAGCTCTTTGCACTCTCTTCGACCGGGACAGACCGAAGGGTATCGGTCCTTCTCGATCGCAGTTTGAATCCGTTGGCACAGATAACCTTCTACGTCAACGCGAAACGCCAAGCAGTTGAGCACTGCGCAGTCGAGCTCCCTCAGAAAGCCATAGCGCTGGAGCTACGAACCGACGGCCCTACTGGGCTTCACCTGGTCGACCAGAACGGTGTGGTGATCGCCCTCGGCTCGTATCGAGAATGCACTCCACGCGATGGTCTCGACCTGATCATCGTCCGCCCAGATCGTGATCTCCTTCCCCTTGGATACTTCGGCATCTTCCTCATCATGGTCGACGCAGCCGCGTCACTGAACGAAAATCCAGTCAACTGGATAGGCGATGGTCACTTTGTACAACGCCCATCGGCGAGTGACCTCTTCGACTTTGGTGCATAACGCTCGAACCCACAAGGTGCTAGCGTCAGAGTTAACGACCAAAGGAGGAACTATGGGCCACAAAGTTTACGCAATTCCGGTTGAACAGACGGGCTGGCAGGTAGCCGATGGCAGCGGAACGGTTCAGTTTTCTTGGGAGTATGACAACAACAAAGAGAAGCTTCTCAACCTCTACGACAAAGGTAAGCGACGTCAATGGGATGCGCAGAAGCGAATCGACTGGACGTTAGAGCTCGATCCAATGAACCCAACGGGAGCCGTCGATGAGCAGGTCCCGATCTTTGGATCGGAGATCTGGGACAAGCTTGGCCCCAAAGAGCGCGGCGAACTCCGTCAGCACCTTGCGGCCTGGAACTTCTCCCAGTTCCTTCACGGCGAGCAGGGTGCGCTCATCTGTGCGTCGAAGATCGTACAAAACGTGCCCGAGATTGATGCGAAGTTCTACGCCGCCACCCAGGTCATGGACGAGGCGCGCCACGTAGAGGTCTACTCGACGTTGCTCAATAAGATCGGGCTTGCATATCCAATCAATGAGAACTTAAAGGGGATCCTCAACGACGTTCTCACCGACTCGAGATGGGACATGACCTACCTCGGAATGCAGGTACTGATTGAGGGTCTCGCCCTCGCAGCTTTTGGGCTCATTCGTACCTTCACGGAGAACGATCTCGCTCGATCCGTCACGGCGTACGTCATGCAAGACGAGGCACGTCACGTTGCCTTCGGACGTAACGTCCTCAAGGAGTACTATCCAAATCTCACCCAGGCCGAACGAAGCGAGCGAGAAGAGTTCTGTTCCGAGGCCTGCTACATGATGCGGGACCGATTTCTAGCTACGGAAGTTTGGGAGACTCTCGGACTTCCAACCGACAAGTGTGCTGAGTGGATGAAGAACTCTGAATCGCAGCTGGCATTTCGATCGTTGCTCTTCATGAGGATCGTACCGATCCTCAAAGACATCACACTTTGGGGACCAAAGATGAGAGATACTTTTGAAAAAATGGGCGTTATCGGCTATGCCGACACCGATCTCGACGCAGTGATGGCTGAAGACGAGAAGATCGCCGACGAGATCGACGCGCTTCGAGTAGCACAAGTCGACGAGACGATAGCGGCTGGCAGGGATCTCGCCTAAGACCCACGACACTCACGCATATCGGGCTGAGGGAGCAGAGGAGAATGCGACAAAACGTCTACCCCTCTCTCCCTCCAAGACCTAACTACGGCTGAATCAACCGATAGCCTGCTCCTCGAACTGTCTGAAGCATTGGCTTGAGGCCAGGACGATTTATCTTCTTCCGAAGATAGCCCACGTAGACGTCGACTACGTTCGAGCCAGGATCGAAGGAGTAATCCCAAACATGGGAGAGAATCTGCGTCCGAGACAGGACCTGTCTCGGATGTCGCATAAAGAGCTCGAGAAGCGCCCACTCTCGTGGTGCAAGCTCAACTCTCCGATCAGCTCGATAGGCGATCTTGGTTACGAGGTCAAGCCGCAGATCCTCGACTTCCAGCAAGGTCGATGCAGCCTGGTCCTTGCTGCGGAGAGCAGCCCGAATCCGCGCAAGGAGCTCAGAGAAGTGAAAAGGCTTTGTCACGTAGTCGTTCGCTCCGCCATCGAGGCCACGAACCTTCTCACGAATATCGTCTCGAGCCGTGAGCAGAATAACAGGCTTCTCAAACTTGCGCTGCCGCCAAGTTTGCAGTAGCTCGTGCCCATCGATCTTCGGTAAGCCAAGATCTAAGAGCACAAGATCTACGTCATCACCGAGCCGGACGACCTCCCGCATCGCCTGCTGCCCATCGTGCAAGACCGTAGTAACATAGCCCTCGGCTCTCAGCCCCTTCGAGAGGAACGCTGCAATCCTAGGATCGTCTTCGACTATGACAATATGCACGTCTCCCCTATCTATCTGGCCAACCAAAGCTACACCCCCGAGCAACGCTGATCACCTCGACTGAACCGTCCCGAGTCCCAAAGCGAGTCGGAGACCGCTATCGAAGGTCTTTAGGCCATCAAAGCTCAGCACCGTTTGAGTCTCGACCTACCGACTCGACCATGAGCGAGAGTTCTCAATCTCCCATCCTCGCACTTCGGTCGCCAGACCTCAATACCGAGCTGCACCATGGTGACGAGCTACCACGGCAACGGCGAATCCACAGATCCACCTTCGCAGCCTTCCCTGTCTCAGAGTTAAAGCGGCAATGAGAGTTTTCTTATAGGCTACGAAAAATATCACTTAAAGTGAGTACCTCTCAAGAATGCCGCAACAGGTGACGAAACTTGAGCGTGAGCGTAAGGAACCTCTGGGGATCGATCCATGCGAAACGTCATAGACCTGTCGGATCTCATGACGACGGCTTCTCCATCATCTCCGTCGTCATCGCATTCTCTATGTTCGTCGCAGTCCTAGCCCCCGCAGCGCTCCTGATTCAGCAGTCAACTTTGGTCTCTGGTGACGTCCAGAGCAGGATCATAGCGGCAAATCTCGCTACGAAGCAGCTCGAGCTCGTGCGATCACAGGCATCCTACGCGTTCGCGCAGCTCGTCGACAACTATCTCGGAACCTCTACGTCGACCGTACCGATCGGCTCGGTGGACTACTCCATCACCCAAAATCTCCAGTGGTCGCCAGGAGCCTACAGTCCAGGGGGCTGTGGGTCGAGTGCAAATGGAAATACACAGTTGCAGCCGGTCCTGACTGCCACCGTTTCGGTAACCTGGCCAGCGAAGCCGGCGCACGAGCCCCCAACGAGTGAGACGTCAACCTTCACTCCACCGGTCGGGCAGTACTCTGCCACTAGCGGTGACATCTCTATACAGGTACTATCCGCTAGTGGTACGGGTCAACCATCGATTCCTGTCACGGTCACTGGTCCCAGCGGCTCGCCCAGCTCTACCACGGTCAACACCGACTCCAATGGTTGCGCGTTCTTCCCATTTCTCCAGATCGGGAGCTATCAGGTCTCGCTCCAGTCACCGAGCGCCAACATGGTCTTCGTCGACCCAACTGGTAACACCAATCCGAGCACGACCGTAGGCGTGGAGATCGGTCAAATCTCGACCTACCAGTTCTCCTACGACCAGGCCGCCACCTTAACTCTTCCTGCGCCACCGTCGAACTACACGGTTCCCTCTGCGGTCGGTCTCACCCTAGCATCACCAAACCTCCCTGGGCTCGGAACAATCATCAAGACACCGCTTCCTACCACGTCTGCAAATGGTGAAACCACCATTTCAGGGCTCTTTCCATTTCCAGGGGGCTATCAGATCTGGTTAGGGGATTGCTACACCTACCAAAGCGGTGCTCAGTTCAGTGGTGTTGCGACCTCCGCAGTCTCGGGAGGCTCAACAACGCTGGCAGCTCTCGGTGAGTATCCCGCCCAGATTCAGGTCGAACTCAATGGTGCCCCCGTTGCTGGGGCACAGGTCTCCGTGAACGTTATGGACCCAACCTTATCGACCCAGCCACCCTACAACACCAACTGTCCAACCGTTTCGGGCTCGTCCACCCCCTCCTATCAGCAACCGATCATCGCTAGCACCACTACAGCGCCCTCGCTCGTGGAGCTTCCCCTCGGATATCTCCAGTTCCAAGCTACGGCGACCGTCAACGGAGCTGTCGTGACCGGTTACTTCCCGCCTCTGACCGCGACCCCAAGCTACTTTGACACCACGTCGGGAACGGGAGGACCGATTGTCATCTCGCTCCCATAGGCGATCCCACTACCTGAGCCTGAAGCGCTTCCGTGGCTCTGCGAAGCACGGTCACTCATTGGACTCACCAAGCGAAGGGTTCACGATCATTGAACTTGCGATCGCTCTCGCGATCTTTTCAGTACTCGCTATGTTGATCATGGTCACCCTAAACGGTTTCGTCCAGGTACAAGATCAGACCCTCAACCGCTTCTACGCGACGAGTCAAGCCCAAAACATCATTGATCGACTAGGACGCGACCTCAGAACCGCAGTCACACCGACCAATGTCAGCGGCGTCACGACACCGTTCGTTCAGGTCTCGCCAACAGAGATCACCTTCTACGCCAATCTCGGAGGCGCCGCACCGACCGAACTTCGGGCCTACATCACCGCCACCACTCCAGGCTCCCCTGACTGCCCGTGTGATTTTCACGAGGACGAGTTCTCTGGAGGGTCGTGGCAGACTCGCATCGACGGTTCCTACGTCACGTCACAAAATCCAATCGCCACGACCACGGTCTTCACGTTTTTTGCTCCTCCAACGTCAACGAACCTCTCACCTACCCAGATCTCAATTTCGCAGAGCGGAACGTCAGATCAATCCGTTCTCAATCAGATCGGACTGATCGGCATCAATCTCTTGACCCAGATCAAACCGACGAGTCCGCTCACCACCATCAACACGCTCATCGAACTCCGCAATGTGGCGTTCGATCCAACCCAAAAGGCAGGGAGCTGATGCTGAACGCTTCACCTCGGGTGTCAATCTTGCGCAGGCTTACTCGAGCTCTCCGCCCAGACGAAGGTGATGCCGTCATCTTGGTCGTCTTGGCAATCGTGCTCCTCACCTTGATACCGATCTCTATCTTTACGACATCACTCGCTCAGCTGCCAATAGCACAAGGCAACCAGGACTACCAACGCGCACTGGCAGCGGCCGAAGCGGGCGTTTCGGACTACGTCAATCGGCTCAATCAGAGTTCCCTCTCTCAAAGCGCCAACTACTGGCAGTACAACGCATCGAACCCACCGCCCGACGGAAATCCAGCATTCAGCGGTTGGGCACCCGTGCAGGGATCTACCGGGGAGTACTTCCACTACTCCGTCAATGCAACAGACGCGCAATCACAGGGAACCGTCTATCTCACTTCTACCGGGGTCTCGGTCCACGGCACAACAACGACCTATCGAACCATAACCGTAGGGTTACGCACGCTTGGATTCTTGGACTACCTGCTCCTGACCAACACCATGATGGTCTCCCCCTACTTCGCACCGTTTCTCACACGAAACAGCGGAGGAGAGCAGATGTCTTCGCAGACCGCCCAAGATTACTGCGCCTATCAGTGGGATCAACCCAACCCCTACACCGGCGGGTACGGTCCAGACATGAATCAGGTCGGCCCAAATGGACATAACTATGGGTATGGATACTGCGCGCCCCTCATTAACTACTACGTCAGTGGTCAGGTCTTTAACGGCGGTGTCTTCACCAACGATATCTTTTACATCAATGGCCAACCAACGTTTAACGGCGCAGCATCCTCGTCGACGACCCGAACGTCAGGCGACCCTACACACCCGTACTGGTACGACCCGATCTGTAGCGGCACCTGTAGTGGCGACGGTCCAATCACCGCTCACGCTGGTGATCCCTCCTACCACAGCCCGCTCGCATTTCCTAGCCAAAACACCGCGCTTCTGTCAGAGGCGGAGCACGGCGGATGCGTCTACGCTGGACCTACCTCGATCGTTATCTCCGGAACCACGATGACCGTTACAAGCCCCGAGACGCCCACGTCGGGCTTTAGTGGACCGGGCTGTATGGGAAGTGGTTCGCTCAACTTGCCTTCAAACGGAGTCATCTACGTCGAGAATCTCCCGTCGTCTCTGTCGTGCAACGGCCAAGTCGTACTCGATCAAACCACGCTGCCGTGCTCTCAAGGCGATGCCCTCATCCAAGGAACGCTCCATGGACAGCTCACCATTGGGGCTGACAACAACATCGACATCGCCGGCGACCTCATATATGCGGGATGCGCAGCAAACGGTACGACCGATGTACTCGGTCTCGTTGCGAACAACTTTATTGAGGTCACGTCTCACTTTGGCACCACCAACACCACGACCGATACGTGTACGGATCACCCCTCAAACGATCCAGTGATCTATGCGGCAATGTTGACGCTCAATCAATCGTTCGCCGTCCAAAACTTCTACAACACTGGCCAGAAGAACCTAGGAACGATCTACTTCACCGGTTCAATGGCGGGTCAGTTTGCCGACATTGAAGGGACGTTTGACTCCAATACAGGACAGATTACGAACGGCTACTTGACGAACTATACCTACGATGCCCGACTGCAGTACCTAACGCCGCCATACTACCTCTCGCCGCTAGCCTCGCAGTGGAAAACCATTACCTTCTCCGAGATCCAAAACCCCTCCTCACTACCACCGCTACCTAGCTAACTCACAGGGATGCACGTGACGACCTCCTCACGTTATCGCGACCC
>JAJYZP010000105.1 GCA_021799875.1 Actinomycetes bacterium
CATCTTCTAGACATGCGCTCTCTCATCGAGTCTGAAATTGCTCGGACTGCGGCAGCTCGTTGCGATGCCGACGACACCCGCGAGATCACCGAGGCGTTGCGGCGTTATGAATCGGCCGGCCTCGACCGCACGTCTTCAGCGGACGCAGATCGTGAGGTACATCTCTCGATTGCTCGGGCAACGCACAACCCGCTCCTTGAAGCACTCAGTCTTCGTATCCGCAAGGAGGTGAGCCTTGGCTTTGGCGCTGAACCGTATAGCCCTGAAATTCGGACGCGTGCGCTCATACAACACCCCGAGCTTGCAGAGGCAGTGATCCGCAAGCGTCCAGAGGAAGCAGCTCGTTTAGCCGAGCATCACTTCTCACTTACCGAGGAGCTCTTACGTGAACTCATCGCAAAGGTGCGATCCAAGAAAGACCACATAGTCGGAGAAAGAGATGGCGAGGGGGCATCATGACGGTTCGATCCAGCTAGCTAGACCATCGAGCTCACCGAAACACAGTTTTACAGAAAAGCGTACCCATGAGGTATGCGGAAAGGATACGACCTATGCCAATAGCCAACGTGAACGGTATTGAGATCCACTACTCCCTTGAAGGCGACGGACCTGAGACCGTCGTTTTGGTCAATGGGCTTGCAGACGACCTGGATACCTGGATGTTTCAGGTCGATGATCTACTTGCAGCGGGCTACAGAGTCTTACGTTTTGATAATCGGGGAATCGGGAAGAGCTCCGGTCCCACGGGGCCGTATACAACGGAGCTCTTTGCATGTGATACCAAGGCGCTCGTCGATCACCTGCAGGTCGACCGCTTTCACATCATGGGTGTTTCTATGGGTGGAATGATCGCCCAGGAGTTCGCACTTCGCTACCCAGAGAACCTCTTTACTGCGACCTTTGCGTGTACGTATGCATCTCCTGGACCTTTTTGTTCGAGGATGTTTGCGATGTGGGCGGCCATAGCTCCGGTCATGGGGGTGCCTTTTGTCATGAAAGACGTGACCCTCTGGGCCTTCACGACTGAGTTCTTCGAGACACATGAGGACGACCTCAAGGAGTTTGAAACAGCGATGGCCTTCATGAGCCAGCCTGTTCACGCCTATCTTGCTCAGCTCTACGCCATTCAACATCACGATACTCGAGATCGACTCAGTGAACTTCGTGTACCGACCCTCGTCCTGGCCGGTGAAGCGGACATATTGATACCGACGTACCTCTCTAAGGAATTGAGCAGCCTCATTGTCTCAAGTGAGTACCGAGAGACTCCTGGTGGCCATGCCTGCCTGTGGGAGCATCCGCAATCCTTCAATGAAACCTTTATCGATTTTCTCAAGAGCCACAAGGGGGCAAAAGAACTATGACACCTGACTCACCACCGCAGTCCGAGCAGCTTCAACGAGGGCAGATAGGACTGCTCGGAGTGCTCATGCCGGGGCTTGCCCAGGTGGCACCGGCATTCAACCTTTTCTTCACTACTGGTGTCATGGCAAGCCTTGCTGGCGCCTCGGTACCGCTGATCTTCCTGATCTCTATGGTCGGTGTGGCCGCTACTGCGAGCTCACTCGCACAGTTTGCCGGTCTCTATCCAAGTTCGGGTTCGTTCCTTACCTACATCGCAAAAACGATGGGTGCCCGGTCATCGACTGCGGTTGGTGTCATTGCGATCGTGGGATACATCATTGCATTTGGGGGCATCTATATCTTCGTCGGGAGCTATCTCGTTCAGAATGTTTTTGGCAATCCACACATCTGGGGAATTACGCAGATCGTTACCATCGCCTATGGAGTTCTTGTGACTGCTCCAGTGGTGCTTGGTCTCAAATTTGGCGTTCGTATTACCGTCGTCCTGTACGTCTTTGAAGCTATTCTCCTTCTGGTTCTGAGCGCAGTCTTCTTGTTCAATGGTGGACCGAGCGGAACATCTCTGACACCGTTTGCATGGCCGGGAGGAACGAAGGATGTGCTCCTTGCATTCTCTCTCGCAATCTTGGCGTTCGGGGGCTTCGAGGCGGCGGCGCCACTCGCAGAGGAGACGAGAAATCCTCGTCGCAACGTACCGATCGCCGTACTCGGTACGGTGTTGGTATCGGGGATTATCTACGTCCTTGGTTCGTGGGCACTGGTCACGGCGTTTGGGCCAACCCACATTACTGCTCTTGCAAATGATCCAAATCCGTTCCACACTGCTGCCGAGCGCTACATCTCTGCACTCGCTCCATTTGTGACCTGGATCTTTTTGACCTCGGTCACCTCAAGCTACGTTGCCGCAAACACGCAAACGAGCCGTGTCATCTTTGGAGGAGCCCGAGGAGGGCTCTGGGCGAAGCAACTTGCATCCATCTCTCCAAAGTTCAAGACCCCCTCCGTTGCGGCCGTTGCCTTTGTCGCTCCGAGCATCGTCATTGCAGTCGCATCGACCGCCTTTACGCAACCTGCAACCGCGTCTGGCTTTCTCGGAACGTATGGGATACTCGGCGTCATCGTCATGTATCTCATGGCAAACCTGGCACTGATCGTGCACTGGTTCAAGCATCGTGCAGAGGCCAGCTCAAAGGTTATCAGCCGCCTCATTCTTCCAATCATTGGCATCGTCGTTCTCGCGATCCCGGTCTACGGCGACCTTCAACCCGGTCAGCCTTCTCCGTATAAGTATCTGCCGTACTTGACCCTGGGATTGATTGCCCTCGGCGTCGTCTACGCTCTCGTGCTCGGAGTTCGACGTCCAGATGCGCTTCGCAAAGCGCCAGCGCTCCTTGAAGGGGCCGAGGTGGAGGACCTCGCCGTCACCACGTAGGACTAGTTGAACGGGCAACGCAAGTGAGTGATGCCCTGGGGTTCGTGAAGCCGGGTGATCACGATTCGTGCGATGTTGCATTGCAGATTGTCAAGTCATGCTCTCGGGGTGAACGTTGACCTCGAGAGCATGTGGAGTGAACGCTCTCTCGGACCTCTAGCACCAGGTACGTGTTACTGGCGTATGAGCACCTCGGTCCTCAGTTGTCTTCTGTCTTCATCGTCTTGGCTCTCTGTCGATGAGCGCAACGTCTCACAGTAAGAGATGTCTATTCATACTCGTATCTGTGATTTCGAACGGACTGTGCGACCTATCACGCCTAAGAAGTCGACGACGCCCAAAGATCTCAGTGAAGCTAGCAGTGCCACTGCGGGCGGCGGGAGTCGCTTCGTCCTACAAGGAGGGTCTATCGAGTGCCATCGGGGCCGGATACAACCCCGAGAGTGCCAATAAACCTCAGACTCGCACCTCGAGGTTGTTAGTTGCCACGAGCTGCAGCGACCGAAGACGATCATCGAATCCGTGGATGCGAGTGGAGAGAATCAGTTCGTCAGCACCGGTTCGCTCTACTAGCTCGCTCAGGCCGTTGGAGACGTGCACAGGGTCACCAATAATGTGTGTTGACAGGACGGAGTCGAGATACGAGCGTTCTGCCGACGTGAAGTCGTACGCCTCAGCCTCCTTGGGCGATGGCATCGGTCCCAGACGTCCGCTGTGGAGCTGCAGTATTGAAAGTGCCGATGCCCCAGAGAGCCACTTCGCTTCCTCATTGGTTGGCGCACAGATTACGGAGACCGCTACCATGACGTGCGGTTCCTCCAAGACCGACGATGGAGTGAAGGCGTTGCGATAGGCGGCGATAGCTGCGTCGAGGGGACCGGGACTGAAGTGGTAGGCAAACGCGAATGGGTATCCAAGTACGCCTGCGAGCTGGGCGCTGTAGAGAGAGGATCCCAGCAACCAGAGCTGCGGCAGATAGCCTACTCCCGGAACTGCGGCAGGTACTCGAGGTGACTCTGGAGAGCCGACGAAGTAGTTATAAAGCTCTACGACGTCGTTCGGAAACTCCTCAGCGTTCAAAGCACTATTGCGCCGAAGAGCTCGCATGGTACGTTGATCGGTCCCGGGGGCGCGCCCCAGTCCGAGATCGATACGCTGCGGGTAGAGCGCCTCAAGCGTTGCGAACTGCTCGGCAACGACCAAGGGCGCATGATTAGGCAGCATGACGCCGCCAGAACCAACTCGAATAGTCGAGGTCCTTGCTGCAAGATGGGCTATCAGCACTGGCGGGGAGGAGCTTGCGACAGCAGGCATACCGTGGTGTTCAGCGACCCAAAATCGCTTAAATCCTAACTCTTCTGATGCTATCGCAAGATCGGTCGACTCTCGGAGTGCTTGGGCAGGGCTCGATCCAGTGGCTATTGTGGCGAGGTCTAAGACCGATAGTTCCGTCATACGTTGATGCCAACGCCGTAGACGATAGAAAGCTTCCATTTAACCGGCCCTCATGTTCGAGTTCTCGCCAGCAGAAGAGGAGCAGCTCGAATCCTTGACGGTGCGTGGAGGGGTCGATCGTAGATCGAGCTGCGAGCCTTCTTGTCGTGTCACTTGAGGTAGGACTCACGATGCGATCGACCGACTAGCCAGTGGGCCCGCTCACTGGCGCAAGAGATCTGCTCGCTCACTGCCGGAGCGCACTACGTTACGCTTTTGTGGGCCCCTCAGGCGAAGGCGACCTCGCAGCCTCTTACGGGAAGGAACTTGTGCGATCTACCCAACCGATTAGAGGCGATAGGAAGCTGTGTTCGGTTCGTAGCTGTGATTAAGCAGCGTACGACCCACAGAAAGAGGGGAAGTGCTTGCGTCGATGTTCTCGTCGAGCAAGACACCCTCGGACGAGCGTTTTGTGCAACCCTCGAGCTGGAATGTCGTGACCAGAGCGCCGACCTTGCAGTCGCGCCAAACTCCCATCCTCGCCTCGACCTGTGGGTCCGCTCTGCTAAGCGTAGCCTTAGACTCCAGAGACAGTCGATGAGAAGGTTGGTAGAACCTTCTGCGAGAGTTGGAGAGCGACCTGTGAGCGAGGTATTCGGTATTATCGGTGGAACCGGTCCGGCAGGACTGGGGTTGGCGCAGCGACTATGTTCGCTTGGCCATCGTGTCGTGGTGGGTTCCCGAGACGAGGCCCGCGCTGAGTCGGTCGTCGCAGAGCTGGAGCTTCCGGGAGACAGTCCCGGTACTGTGGTAGGTTCGACCAACGAGACCGCTGCACGGAGTGAGATCGTTGTCGTAGCGACTCCGTGGGACGCTATCGCTCGCACGGTATCGCCCTTAGCAGAACTTCTGAGTGGGAAGATCGTAATCTCTATGGTCAATGCGCTCACTCGCCAAGGTTCCGAATTTCAAGCCTTGACGCTCGCTCGTGGATCAGCGGCACAAACCGTGCAATCGATCCTTCCGCTCAGTAGGGTCGTGGCGGCACTGCAACACGTTCCAGCACGTGAGCTTGGAGCTTGGGCCGAGCCCCTCGATGCAGATATTTTGATCTGTGGCGACGACGTTGAGGCTCGTCGAAAGGTCATGACTATTGTGGAACGTATCGGTGGAGCCAGAGCCTTTGACGCTGGCTCTCTGGCCTCGGCTGGTGCAATTGAGGCTATGACTGCGGTGCTACTCAATCTGAATATTCGTTACAAATCTCATACTGCGCTTCGTATTCTTGGAATTGAAGGGGATCGGCCTTGGTGACAACTCGAATCTACAACACTTCTGTCGGCAGCATCGTGCCGCTTGAGGTCGGTTCCCACGTGAAGATGTATACGTGCGGGATAACTCCCTATGACGCCGCACACCTCGGACATGCGGCTGTCTATCTCACCTTTGATATTTTGCAGCGACGGCTGCGTGACCAAGGTGTGA
>JAJYZP010000106.1 GCA_021799875.1 Actinomycetes bacterium
GACGAAAAGTTGCCCGTTCGAGACGAAGAACTCCACCGCCAAGGTTCCCACTAGGTCTATCTCTTTCGCGATGCACTCTGCTATCTCGCCTGCTTGCCGGAGCGTGCTGCGATCTCGTTGGGCTGGTGCGGTGACGGAGACGCAGATTCCGTGGTCTTGGACCGTCTCGACCGGTTCGTAGTGGACGATCTCGCCGAGGTGGTTTCGGGTCACAATCACGGCTAGCTCGTAGTCGAGTTCGAGGCGCTCTTCAATGACCCATGAACCGGAGATCTGTCCTCGACGAACCTCGTCCTCGAGCGCATTGAGATCGTCGATGAAGATGACTCCCCGGCCGTCATAACCGCCGGTCGTCGACTTCAAGACCAGTGGCAGGGAGAGCTCTTGTGCACGTGACAATAGTTCCTCTGGGGAGAATGCTACGGAGAAGTTCGGCACCGGAAGGTCGAGCTCGCTGAGGAGCGCTCGTTGGAGAGATTTGTCTGAGCCGAGCACCATAGCGGAGGCCCTTGGTGCTAGAGAATGACCTCGAGCCTCGAGCTCATGCAGTACGGTCGGAGCGACGAGCTCGTGTTCGAAGGTAATGACGTCGCATCGCTGGGCGAAGGAGTCGACTTCATCGATCGTGTACTCCTTGCAGCAGTCGTAGTTGGTGGCAAGTCCGACGAGAGACTCATCTTTTTCAAGTGCAAGGAAGTAAAGTTCGATTCCTAGAGGTATGGCGGAGCTAAAGAGCATCTGCGCAAGCTGGCCGCCACCGATAATGCCGATGACCGGTCCCGGCTTGGACGTGTGAGTGTTCATCTCGGAGTTGGGCCTCAATCGTTCTTGTTCGAGGATACGAACCAGCTAGAAGACGTATCCACGATGAGCTTGTGAGGCTAAAAACTTACCATCGAGAGGGCCGGGATCTGTCCTAGTGCCACCGTCCTGGCTCGATTCCACGCCTCGCGAGCAGAGCCGTGGCGATCGCTACCGCGGACCCACTGAGGTTCGAAGCTACGGTCAACGCGGTGGAAGCGTGAGAGCGATGGTAGCTCTTCGTGATAGAGACCGCCGTGGAGACCGAGTAGCCCAGCTCCGACCGTGGTGCCCTCGAGATGCCGGCTCCTCCGTACGATGAGGCCGGTCGCATCGGCGAGGATCTGGAGAAAGAGCTCGTTGCGGGCCATCTGACCGTCTGCGGAGATCTCGGTGATCTCGAGGCTTGCTTCGCGCTCGAGCGCTTCGACCCCATCGGCAACGGCATGAGCTATCCCGAGGAGTACGGCTCGAGCCATCTCTGCAGATCTGGTTTCGGAGGTGAGGTTGACAAATGAGCCGCGTGCTCCGAAGTCCCAGGTCGGAGTAGCAAGCCCGCTCAAGGCCGGTACGAAGATAGCGCTCGAAGAGGGATGTGCTGAGAGCGCTAGTACTTCAATCTCCTCTGGGGTGCACGAGCGCGTCAGTGTGCGACAGAACCAATCCACGCTGGATCCAGCTGAGAGGATCGCCGCCTCAAGCGCCCAGGAGGTCTCTGTATCCTCTCGCCATCCAACGATTGGATACGACCCGTGTGTACCACGCCGAGGAAAGCTAGGTCGTTGGTCTCCGAGGTAGAGGTCGACCATCGCACCGGTCCCAAGGGTGACCTTGGCCGCTCTTTCTCGTAGGATTCCCTGTCCGATCATCGAGGCCTGCTGATCCCCAAGTGAAGCCGTGATCGGTAGTGAGCGACCGCCGGAGGTGTACGACCCGAAGTCGCCGTGTGTAGCGACGATTGCGGGAAGCATATGCTCATCGAGCTCGAGCATGGCTAGTACGTCTGAGTCGTAGCGGGTGACGAGTGTATCGGTGATGCCGGTCATTGCCGCGTTGGATGCGTCGCAGGTAAAGACCTCTCCGCGTGTGAGGCTCTGGAGCACCCAGGTATTGAGGGTCCCACATCGCAGGGAGCTCCGTGGAACGTGTTGTCCGTGGTTCGCTATGATCCAGGCGAACTTGGTAGCGCTCTCGTTGGGCGCGAGGTGGAGTCCGCGTTGGCCGAGTCCGAGACACATGGGAGCGGTACGGAGATCCTGCCACGATAGGGCCGGTCCGATGGGTCGGAGCGAGTCCTGATTCCAAACGACCGATGTAGCGCGCTGGTTCGCTAGAGCGATAGCTTCGATCGCTCCTCCCGCGCGCTCGATAGTTTGGTCTAAGAGCGCAGTGACCGTAGTGGCTATCTCGGCGGCGTCGTAGGCCGTCTCGGTAAAAGCGTTCGACGTTACTGTCAGGGGACTGCGCAGAGTGTGGAGGATCTCTCCCTCTGCATTGACCTCGCTGAGTCGAATCGACGAGGATCCAATATCGATGACCGCTATCGTCATGCCGTGATCACGAAGGACTGTCGAAGGCTTCGCTGCACCACGTTACTGCTCGGGGAGTCGGAGGTGTCGAGCGATGGCGTTCTTTTGGTAGGTAAGTGCTGCATCTGAAGCTCCGTGGTTCTCCTTGAGTACCTCTGCGACTGCGTCGATCGCCCCTGCGGTTGCCTTGAAGTCCAAGATCCCGATTCGCGATCGTCGTAGGAGAATGTCAGAGATGGTTGCAGCGTGCTCCACATTGCACATGTACTCGAGCTCGCCCCTTCGAATGTCTACTCCGGGTGAGAGCTCTTCGTAAGCTTGCGGATCGCTTAAGGACTTGGCCACGGTGATCGCTTGTGCTCCGTAGCGATCAAAGAGAGAGTCGACGACGTGGTGCCGCTGCTCGTCATCGGCAGAGTACTGACTATCTAGTATTCGCTCTACGATGCTCGTGAGTTTCTCGCGCTGCTGTTGGGTTATCGAGCCCCAGAGAGCGATGCGTTTCGTCTTCGATTTCGTTGCTGTGCCGAGATCGGAGCAGATGGTGTCGATAGCGTCCTCGGCCATGTGTCGATAGGTTGTGAGCTTCCCACCGGAGATCAGAACGAGTCCGGGCGCCACTCGCTCGAGGTGATGTTTACGAGAGATCTTGGTCGTAGGGGCGTCCTGAGCCTGGGTGATCAGAGGGCGAAGCCCGACCCAGCCTCCTGTTATATCCTGCGGGGTGATCTCTTTAGAGAGCGCCGAGTTGAGAGCGTCGAGGAGGTAGGTGACGTCCTCCGTCTCGATCGTCGGGCGATCGAGATCGCCGTAGTACGGGGTGTCGGTCGTGCCGAAATAGGTGTAGCGACCCCACGGGACGACGAAGATCCTGCGCTTGTCGAGTGCCACATCGATCGCTGCGGCCTGGTGGATAGGGAGCTTGGATCGCTCTACGACAAGGTGCACGCCTTTGGCAGGCGAAATGTTGGTGTGAGCGCGCGTCCCGCTTAGAGAGGCGACGAGGTTGGACGCTACTCCCGCTGAGGCGACGATCGATCGTGCCCGAACGAGCGAGGTCGACGAGCTCGTAAGCTCCTCGCTTGCCCGGAGCGTGATCTCCCAACCGAGCGTTCCCATGCGTTGAATGCCGATTGCGTGGTGATGGGTCAGGATCGATGCGTTGTAGAAACGCTCCGCCGTAAGAGCGAGCGCTAGCACGAGTCGTGCGTCGTCAGTAAAAGCATCGGGATAGATGAGGCCGCCACGAAGTTGAGTGCTATCGATGTCAGGGATACGGTCAATGATCGCTTGTGCCGGCACTCGCTGGTGGACCTTCGCCGATCGTACGGATCCCACCAGGTCGTATCCCCACAGTGTTGCAGAGTAGCCAAGGAGTTTCGATGTACCGTAGAGTTTGGACGAGGAGAAAACGGGGATCGCAAACTCGAGCGGCCGTACGAGACCTGGGGCGTTGTGCATGAGACGCGCCCGCTCCGCAAGCGCCTCGGCGACGAGAGTGAACTCGTAGCTTTCGAGGTATCGAAGTCCTCCGTGAATCAGCTTCGACGATGCCGACGAGGTTCCCGCAGCGAGATCGTCCGCCTCGATGAGGACCGCAGAGAGACCACGGGAGGCTGCGTCGAGGAGACAGCCGGCTCCGGTCGCACCCCCGCCAATGATGGCAACGTCGTAGATAGTTGATTCGGTCTGCGGTGTTACCGGCGTGGTGCGAGTTTGCGATTGGTGTTGGGACATAGCTGTACTAGAAATCTAGCCGACTCAGCGGCGGAGTCTAAATCCGTTCCGGATTTTGGGCCGATTTGCTTCGCACGCTGCCACTGTGTCGGTGCCGACCGGAGCGATTGTGCGTGGGGCTCTCCAAGAACCCGGTGTGTGCGAGTCTCTGTGACTCGAGCTCCCGTGTTCGGTCCCCGGGGTCGATCGACACGCTCAGGACCTTCGTGAGAGATGGTACTGGGGCTTCTCCTCTCCGTTGGCCCATGCAAGTTCCATCGTGATGGGTCACTGGAAGCTCTCGACACGGAACGGATCGACGGACCTTGGACGACCCGCCGCCGACTCTGCAGCGAGCCAGAGCGAGAGCTATGGGTGACCTGTCGACCTGAAAGCTGAGCCTGCTTGGTGTAGTGTTCAGCGTTACAGCTGACCGGAGTAGCCTTCGGTGGACGCTCAGATTCCCTGTCGTCCCCGGCTGTCATGAACGGCCCTCTCGCCGCGGCTAACATTGCGGATCTCAAAGCAGTTGTGCAATGCTCGGCAGGCATCTACCCGTGACGGTCTTATGGGCAAGGATCCCTCTCAGAGTAGTGATCTTGCCTCTTGGCGTCGAGGAGCTTTGCTAGCAGGTCTCCGGCATGGCTGAAGAGGGTACGTGGTGAGAGTGCATGTGGGGATCTCACTTCCTACCCCAGCTGGTTGGCACGCTTCAATACGGCTTACCTTCTCCGGTGAGGCGAAGGATGTGGGTGAGCCGAGTTCAACCTTTTGAGACAACTCTCCTGAGACGAAGTAGTAGGCCCGATCGATCGCTCCGTGATGAACCGGCAGAGTACGTGTCAACCTGAAGCCTGAGGACTGAAGCATGGTCGTCGACCGCAGGGTCTGCGACTTAGTCTCGGTGAGATGTCATTGAGTGGCAAGTACAGATCCGTGACAGCTCAACGCACCGATCTTTGGCTACTCGTTGCCCCTTCTGCCACGAGATCACGTTGGAACAGTGCGTGCTCTTCTCCTCGTTGCGGCTCAAAGCGTTCCGACAGGTCGGTCCGTTCCAACGAAAGGGAGAGTCCATCGTCGAATTCAGCTCGATACCGAATTGGCGCGTGGAGACCTCGTTGACACTTTCTCTTCCTCTCACTGCGTGGGAGAGTCAGTATCAAACAGCCAACCGACGACCGATGCACGTTTAGTAGCGCAGCGAGATCGGCCGCCAGATCGTGCGTAGCTCGGTACTTCACGTGCTCTGTCGGTCCCGCAGCTCTGCGGCTACGATGCCGTGGAACTCAGAGATTGCCTGAGGTCGTCATGAGGCTCTTCGAGGCGGTAGCTCCAGGGCTGTGAACTGGGAGAGCTTGCTTAGTTGGCTCTCCGAGTAGGACCTGTTGGTCGCGTCTTAAACATCTCCTCGCGAAGGAGATCGGAAGCGGGCTTCGTTGGATCCCTCTGTGCGACATAGCCTCTTCTGCTGAGTGGTCAAGAGCTTCCTTGAGGCAAACGAGGAAGATTCCAAACCGACTTGACGGAGAGGACGACGAGAGTCGAGAGCAGGGTGTAGGTGGCTCCAAGGATGAGCAACGTTGCCGTTGA
>JAJYZP010000107.1 GCA_021799875.1 Actinomycetes bacterium
ATAGCCTTCTCGACCAGGGCATTATCGTCGATGACGATCGTGGCTCGATAGCCTCGAGCACGCACGAGCTCGGCTAACTTTTCAAGCTTCGAACGCAAGACCGAGTACTCGTCGCGCATGGCGTAGGAAGCAACGATGGCCTCCCTCCCACCACCATCGCCCCGCGCACTCGGAGCGTAACGGTGATAACCGACGATAATCGATCGCGCAAAGGGGAAGGTTGCTTGTGGTGTGCACGAACGAACCGGACGGCGAAAGGTAAAGTTCATCGTCGATCGCTGGCCATCGAGGGTTCTTCGTTGAAGGTGGTTTACATCGAACCAGGTGGGTTCGAGCGACGAGAATCCGAGCCCGCACAGTCCAACATCAGAGGAGTACGCCCGCAGAAGCTCTTGAAGCGATCGTGACGAGCTCAACGAAGAAGATCCATCGGTCTCATCCACAGACCCTTGGCATCGTTCCACCCCATCGTTCCGGTCGCCAGCTAACTCGACAGCGTGCTACCCAAGACACGACGATCGAACCCAGGTTCTCACTTGGCAGCTCACGTTGCCGGTCGTCTCCGCAGACCGGCCCGCTTGAGTGCTCGGAGGAGCACTCTCGGATCAACGAGCTCTGCTCCGGCCGCAAGAGCCTGGGCAAGATACTCCTCAGGAAGGTCGTAGTGATCACCCTGGAACGCTCTCCTAGGTATGCCGAGCGCATCGGCAAATCGATGGAGTTCTTCGTAAGAGACATCACTGACAAGGTGAGACCACCGTTGGCCCTTGAACCACCAGATAGGTCTATCGATCAAGATTCCCAACGAGATCCGACCTCTCTCAGTCGTACTTCTCCGTCATCACGCTCTTCGGCTCCATACCGAGATTGATCAAGACTTTCTCGCTCTCTTCGACCATCTCTGGCGGGCCACAGAGGTAGGCAAGCGCCGGCTGAACGTCTGCGTACACCTCAGCGATCATCTCTTTATCGATTCTTCGATGAAACCGAGCCCGAGTGTCGAGGGGGTCCCGTGTAAAGACGTGCGAGACACTTAACCAGTCATGACGCTCTTCAAGTACTGCAAGATCGTCAGCGTAGATCGCATACTCGTGAGATTTTGACGAAAAGAGAAGATGCATCGGAACCGTGACAGGTCGAGCCACGGCATAGCGAATCATCGCCATCAGAGGCACGACTCCAGAACCGGCTCCGATCAGAAGGAGGGGGCCACCGAGCTCCTCGGTCCAGGTGAACGAACCGTAGGGACCACGCACCTCAAGCTTGTCTCCCTCTTGGACCTGACGAACGAGAACTGGGGAGACCAGCCCTCCCGGGGTCTCTCTCACACCGACATCGATCACCGCATGATCCGGTATCGGAGAAGACCCAATAGAGTAAGCACGTTGAATAGGACGTGGCCGTCCCTCGACGGGAATTCGAATGTTGTAGTACTGACCTGGTAGGAATGGTCGCGCCTCTGGTACCCGAATACGCAAGGTATTCGTCTCAGGGGTCTCAACGATCACCCCAACAACCTCCCCGGTCTGCCACGACGGCGGCGGGAGTCTCTGCTCGTTTCCTCCACGAGTCGGTCTCTGGTGCTGTTCATCCACAGAATCAGCATACCGAGCACAATTGCCGACCAATTCAGTCATCAATTCTCTCCTCAGGGGCGAGTGATACGCTGAGGTCCGATCGAGATCACGGTTCTCACCTTCTCCCTATCGAACCGATCGATGCGAAGTAGAGCGCTACGGAGCTTCGCTCGCACCAGGCCGAGCCACAACGTTACTGCGGAGGCACAGCTCGAAAGGTACTGTGGGTCATCTCCAACAGTGCTGCTGTCGCAAGCGCAGTCCTACATCTGTAGCTCACAACCTCACGCTGAAGGCGGACGCAAGATTCGCCACAAATACCCTTACTACGAACGTCAGTTCGAATAGAGTGGCCGTATGCAGCTGCGCCTGACCCAAGAAGAGAGCGAACTCTCCAACGTGACCTTCTGCGTTTTGGACGTCGAGACCACTGGAGGATCTGCGATCCACAATCGCATCACAGAGATCGGTGCCGTAAAGATACGGGGCGGTGAGGTGCTCGGAGAGTTCCGCACCTTCGTCAACGCTCATCACGAGATTCCCCCTACGATCGTTGTGCTCACCGGTATCACACAGTCGCTCCTAGCCGATGCCCCCACCGAGCTCGCCGCCCTTGCATCGTTTCTAGAGTTTCTCAACGGCGCAACACCCGTTGGCCACAATGTTCGATTTGATCTCGCCTTCCTCAACGCAACGGCTCAGCGCGTCGGCCTCGAAGAGGTACAGACTCCGCCGGTAGATACCCTTACGCTTTCACGGAAGCTGCTCAGCGGGGAGGTCCCAAACCACAAGCTCGGGACCATTGCGCAGTATCTGCGGGTTGAGCCCCGCGTCGCACACCGGGCCCTCGACGATGCTCGCACGACCGTCGACATCTTCCACTGCCTCCTCGAACGAGCAGGAACTATTGGCATCACCCACCTGAACGACCTGCGTACCTTGCAAACTCCCGGTCTGAGGGCCGCAGGCTCCAAGCTCCGCCTTACCACCACGCTCCCTCATCGACCGGGAATCTATCGATTCCACGACAGGAGTAGCGAGGTTATCTACGTCGGGACATCAACGGATATCAAAACGAGGGTACGAAGCTACTTCAACTCCGAGCAGCGTCGGAAGGTTCCACGCCTCCTCCAAGAGACGGCAACGATCTCCTACGTCGAGCTTGAGTGCCCACTCAGTGCAGCGATTCTTGAGGTACGAGAGATTGCACTTCGATCTCCTCGATTCAACGCTCGTGGGACGTACAGGACTCCAGTGCGATACCTTCGTTTTCACCCGCAGGGAAAGCTCACCGTAGATACTGGACTCCGCACCCTAGAGTCTGGTTCGTTCCACGATGGCATTGGCCCCTTCTCGAGCTCCCGCAACGCCTACGCCGTTCGCGACCTGATTAGCGACCATGGCCTGACGTTGGCTCTCAATGCGTTGCCTCGATCGACCGCCGGGGCTGACCACAGACCCTTCGTTCACGAGGTCAACGAGATCGCCACAATTTTATCGAGAGCAATGATCACGCTCGCCAACCGACAGTCCTACGAACGTGCCGAGGAGCTCCGCTCGAGCGCTCTGCGCCTCCTTCGGCTCGTCATCGGCGCCTATCTCCATCGCTCGATCGGTCGACTTCCCTACGTAGAGCTCACCCACCATCACCTTGGGAACGAGCATCGACATGCGCTGATCGAAGGTCGGTTTCAACTTCCTTCCGAGCTCGCCGGAGGTCAAAGTTCCCCAGAACGAGAGCTACGAACGAGCGGTGAGCACCTCATTATCCGGACCAACCTGCTCCGAGGCGAGCTCACGCACGAGCACCTTGACCTCGCAACTGTGCTAGAGCCGCTGCGCGCCACTCTCAATCTCTTTACTCCACAGACACAGGACGAGCCGCTACCGCTTGAGAGTGAGCTACCAAATTCGCAAGAGCCTTCGCCGCACTTCCCGAACGAACACACTCCCGGGCAAGCTCGACACCGTCGGCCAACGAATCAACGAGATCGCCGGCGTAGAGCCCTCCCGCCGCATTGAGCAGAGCAATCTCTGTCTTCGCGTTCACCGAACCATCCAAGGTAGCAAGCAGATCGGCAGCGTTCGCGGCCACATCACCTCCACGAAGATCGCTAAGAGTGACGTAGGAGAACCCGAGATCTTTCGGGTCAACGGTAAAGCGTGAGAGCTCATACTCCCCATCGAATCCCCGTACCTCGGTCACGTGAGAGATTCCCGTCGTCGAGAGCTCATCGAGTCCATCCTCGCCGTACACAACGAGCGCGTGGTTTGTTCCTAACGACTGCAAGACCCCCACGACCGTATCGACCAACCGAGGATCAGAGATACCAACTATCTGATAACGAGCGCGCGCCGGATTGATAAGGGGCCCGAGAAAGTTAAACGCTGTCGGCACCTTGAGCGAACGCCGTACGGTGATAGCGTTCGCCATGGCGGGATAGTAGGTAGGAGCGTAGCAGAACCCAATTCCTGCGCTCGCCAGACAGTCTGCCACCGCTACAGGACCGAGGTCGATCGTAACACCGAGGTGTTCGAGCACGTCGGCAGAGCCGCTCATCGAGGAGCTTGCCCGTCCGCCGTGCTTGCAGACGACTCCGCCGGCGCCGGCGACGATCAATGCTGCGGTCGTAGAGACGTTCACCGTATGTCGACGATCACCCCCCGTACCACAGGTATCGATCACCGAGCCCGGGTAGGGAACGACCTTCCCCGAGTCTCGCAGAGCGTGAGCGAAACCCGACATCTCCTCGATACTTTCGCCCTTGGTCCGAAGGCCGATCAAGAGACCTGAGAGAATGAGGGGGTCGACCTGACCGGTCAAGACAGCAGCCATGACCCGATACGCCTGGTCAAAGCTCAAGCCGTCTCCACTGGTTACCGTCGCCAAGATATCTGGCCAGAGCAGAGCTTTCTCATCGTGATCCACGGTCTCACCCATAACTTCAATGTACCGTAAACCCACTCGGCGGCGGCTTAGAGAGCGTCCCTAGCCCCCGCCGACACCCCTTTAGCTCTTCATCGTCATCATCGCTTCGAGCGTTGTGAGCCTCTCCCCTCTTAGGAAACCGGAGCGATTACAACCACCACAAATCGTGATCGAGCACCCCTTTGGCGATGAGGCCAAGCTGAACTTGAGAGGTACCCTCCACGATCGTCAACTGCTTGGCATCTCGATAGAACAATTCCGTCAAGTGGTCTTCCATATATCCAGCGGCGCCAAGAAGTTGAACCGCTAGCGATGAGGCCTTGACGCCGACCTCCGTCGCGTAGTACTTCGCCATCGAGAGCAGCGGAACCCACTCTTTTGTGAACTCACCTCGGTCTGCGTGCCATGCTGCTCGATAGGTGAGGAGGCGAGCTGCCTCGATCTCAGTCGCCACCTTAGCGATCTCCCACTGAATGCCTTGAAAGTCCGCTATCGTTCTTCCGAAGGCTCGGCGCTCCTTCACATAGTTCACCGCGTACATCAGAGCACCCTCAGCAAGACCGATGCCACGCGCTGCCACGATCGGGCGCATGGAGTTGAGACCAAGCATCGCCAGGCGAAAGCCACCTACCTCTCCAATCACGCTCTCAGCCCCCACGTGAACATCCTCGAGGTGCAGCTCTCCGGTATCGATTCCCCTCACACCCATCTTCTTATCGGTACGAGGAACGCTGACCCCTGGAAGATCTCGATCGACAAGAAAGGCCGTGATGGAAGAGTGATCTCTCGAGCTGGGGTCTCCAGTCTTTGCGAAGACCGTGAACCAATCGGCCTGACGCACTCCTGAGATCCAACACTTCGTACCAGATATGAGCCATCCACCGTCTCCGTCGGGACGAGCGTGTGTTGTCATTCCCGCAACGTCTGAGCCCGCTCCGGGCTCAGAGAGGCAGAATGATGCACGCTGCTCTCCCGATGCGATACCAGGCAGGTAGCGTTGCTTCTGCTCCTCCGAACCAGCAATCATGAGTGGAC
>JAJYZP010000108.1 GCA_021799875.1 Actinomycetes bacterium
CCTTGGATTCGACCTCCATCAGTACGTCGGCCATGGAGTTGATCCTTCCCGTCTGCGCCCAGAGCTCGCGGGGATGTAACGCCGGAAGCAGGACCTCCTGCGCCCCCGACGCATCGAACTCCTCTCGCACGATCTGGCTCACCTTCGACAGCACCTTCATCCCGAGAGGAAGGTAGCTATAGACTCCAGACGCCACTCTCTTGATATAGCCACCCCGTACAAGAAGCTTGTGGCTCACAGCCTCTGCATCGTTCGGAGCTTCGCGCAGCGTCCGTAGCGTCATAGCGGAAAGTTTCATAGGCTTAACCTAAGCGGGAGGAGCGCCAACCGTTTCACCCAGACCGAGCCCAAACCTCGAGGAAGCCGGAGAGGAGCGGAGACCCAGCCTCTAGTGAGATCGTTTCCGGCGTATCTCCGCTATGACCTGCTCAGAGTGATTGACATCGTCACCTTGGAGGTTCAACAGTTCAGCTCGATCCCGCTCCGCCTCAGCTTCCGCCGATGCATCGGCTGCGGCGAGCCTGGCCTCGATACCTTCCTCGACGATCTTCTTCGCCTCTTCCACGAGTGCGCTCACCATCTCATCTTCTTTGACCACGCCAACGATCTTGCCTCGAATGAAGAGATGACCCTTGTGACGACCGGCAGCAATTCCAAGATCTGCCTCCCGCGCCTCACCGGGACCATTGACGACACACCCCATAACAGCTACCTGAATCGGCAGATTCAGCGATTCAAGAGCACTCTGTGCTGCCTTCGCCACCGCGATCACATCGATCTCTGCCCGACCACAGGAAGGACAGGCGATGAGGTCGAGTCCCTTGCGCTCCCTCAAACCAAGCGCCTCAAGGAGCTGTCGTCCGGCCTTGGCTTCCTCTACCGGATCTGCGGTCAGAGAGTACCGGATGGTATCGCCAATGCCTTCGGTAAGCAGCGAGGCAATACCGGCCGTTGCCTTGATGATTCCCGCTGGAGGAGGGCCGGCCTCGGTGACACCAAGATGCAGCGGATGATCCGTCGACTCTGACAAGAGTCGATACGACTCGATCATCAGCGGTACGTTTGAAGCCTTCACAGAGAAGGCAACGTCTTCGAATCCGACCTCTCCAAAGAGCTCAAGTTCGTGAAGAGCGGACTCCACCAACGCTTCCGGAGTCGCTCCCCCGTACTTGGCATAGAGTGCCTTATCGAGCGATCCGGCGTTCACTCCGATGCGAATCGGTATCTTCCTGTCCTTTGCCTCGGAAGCTACGATCTTAATCTCTTCTGGCTTGCGGAGATTACCCGGGTTGAGGCGCAGACCGGCAACTCCGGCCTCGAGAGCGGCAAGCGCCATCTCATAGTGAAAGTGGATATCCGCGATAATCGGAACCGGCGATCTCGGTACGATCCGAGCTAGGCCCTCTGCGGCCCCAAGATCGTTACACGTGCACCGCACAAGGTCCACGCCAGCTCCTTTCAGAGCATAGATCTGTGCGAGAGTTCCATCAACGTCAGCGGTCTTCGTCGTCGTCATAGACTGGACGCTGACCGGAGCGTCGCCGCCTACGGCAACAGAACCTACGTGTACCTGCCTAGTCTTGCGTCGTTCTGCAACAACGATCCCTGGTCGAGACATATCGACCTCCTTTCAGCCAGACACATGACCTCGAGCTATCCAAACGGATTTCCGACTGGGTGAGTTATGTCAAGATACAGCGCACTCACGCTGAGCAGCACGAGGACCAAGATCACAGCGTACGTGACCGGCATGAGTTTCATGACGTCCACACGGTACGGACGACCTTTGCGAGAGCGAATTCGCTCGTAGATAGCGATCACGACATGGCCACCGTCAAGCGGCAGAAGCGGCACCATATTGAAGATTCCAACAAAGACGTTGATGCTCATCAGCAACCAGAGGATGGCGGGCCACCCACTCGCCGCAGCGTCTGCTGCGTAGCGAACGATCCCAACAGGTGATGCAAAGCGGCTCTGGACCCCAGCCGAGTTCACATTCGTGGAGGGATGAACGAACTGATTGAGGTAGGTCGAGATGCCGTGCGGTGAAAAGTGCGAGAGCAGAGACGTCACGGTCACCGACGAGACCGTACCGAGCTCGTGAACGGCGCTACCGAGCGCAGGCAGGAAGGCTTCATTCGTCGTACCTTCAACGAGAGAGACCCCAATGACACCACGCGACTTGGAGTTAGCCGGGAGATACGCGTGGCCATTGACCCGAACCTTGGTTCCGTCTACCGGCGTGACAACGGCGTGGAGGATCTTAGAACCCTCCTGCAGTGTCAGTCGAACGGGCCGTCCGACACCGTTACCTAGGGCGTCCACCAAGACGTTCGCAGAGCGAACCGGTCGGCCGTTCACTGCAGTGATGACCTCGCCCGGTCGAAGCCCGGCCGCCACCGCTGGGGAGCGAGAACCCTGGAAGTGTGCCACACTACCTATCTCTAAGACGTGCGGACTGGGTTGACCGACGGTAGCAAAGAAGATTACGAGTAGCCCAAAGGCCATCACGAAGTGCATGAAGGAGCCGGCAATTCCAACCGCAAAGCGCCTCGGGAAACTGGCATGTCGATAGGTACGGTTCTCGTCGCTCGGATCGACCTCTTCGGCGGAGGACATTCCGATGATCTTCACGTAACCACCGAGCGGTAGTGCCTTGATCCCGTACTCGGTCTCACCGTATCGGAACGACCAGATTCGGGGTCCGAAGCCCAAAAAGTACTCCGTCACCTTCATGTGAGAGAACTTCGCCGTTAGATAGTGACCGAACTCGTGGACCATGATCATCGCCACGATCGCCGCTACAACCCCCAGCGTTGCCAAGATCCCAAGCAGGTAGCTCCCATAGATCACAATCGCTAAGACCAACAGGAGCCGCACCAGATTCCGCCCCCCGAAGTTACGGGACTGCGCTAGAGTAGGCTCGTTCGTACCGTCACTGGTCGAGGTTTTCGCCTCTTCATCAAGATCGCCGCGCACTACTGGCTCGGAGATCTTCGTCCGACCTTCACTCACCACGCATCCGCTCCTTCATCAGCGTCCTTGTCGCAGCACGCGCACAAGCGTCGACCTCGATGACCTCTTCGATAGAACTAATACTTAATGGTACGGAACGATCCATAGAATCAGCTAAGAATCCGGCGATAGAACGCCATGAGATCTCGCCATTTAGAAACGACTCGACGATCACTTCATTCGCCGCATTGAACCAACACGGTGAGGATCCTCCGGCTCTACCCACCTCGTAGGCAAGTCCAAGAGCGGGAAATCGTTCGAGATCCGGCGGCCCAAAGGTCAGCTCGAGCGCCGATGTGAGGTCAAGAGATCCATACTGCGTCTTGCCTCGGCTCGGGAAGCTCAATGCGAGCGCTATCGGAAGCTTCATATCTGGCTGGGACAACTGAGCAAGGACCGATCCATCGCAGAATCGAACCATGGAGTGGACGATCGACTGTGGGTGAACAACGACCTCGATTCGGTCGTAATCGATCCCAAAGAGATAGTGTGCTTCGATGACCTCGAGCCCCTTATTGACCAAGGTCGATGAGTCGACCGTTATCTTCGCTCCCATCGACCAAGTCGGATGCCTCAAAGCGTCAGCGAGCGTGACGACCTCAAGCTCCGCTGCGCTCTTAGTTCGAAATGGACCACCAGACGCAGTAAGAATGATGCTCTCGACGTCGTTCCGCTCCCACTCGCCGCTCCGTGGTGTGCCAAGACACTGAAAGATTGCAGAGTGCTCCGAGTCGATCGGTACGATCGTCGAACCACCCTGCTCCCGCCAAAGAGCGATCAGATCACCAGCGGTGACGATGGACTCTTTGTTGGCGAGCCCCAAGAGCCCGCCTCCACTCAGTGCCGACCGAGAGACAGCTAACCCCGCAAAACCCGAGACTGCGTTGATTGTGACGTCAAGTGTTCCAGCAAGAGCGATCGCTTCACTGTAAGAGATGACCTCAACGCCATCCAGACCAATGGAGCGCAGCTCCTGGAGAGCTTGACCGTCTTGCATCGCAACGTAACGAGGCGAGAACTCTTTCGCCTGTGCGACCACCTCTTCAACGGAACGCCGGGCGACGAGTACCTCGAGGGTCGGCATCTCTTCGAGGGAACGTACAACATCGAGCGTCTGACGGCCGATCGATCCGGTCGACCCAAAGACACCTATCGTCCGCCCCGCTAGCGCACTTCGACGCATCAAGGTCGTAGCATCCTCATCACCATCACGCTAGCTTCAAGAGCCGAAAGATAAAGTAAGCGATAGGAAGCATAAAGAGCACCCCATCGATCCGATCGAGAACACCCCCATGACCAGGAAGTATGCGAGAGGCATCTTTGATATCGAGCGACCTCTTGATCATAGACTCGCAGAGGTCGCCCAGCGGGGTTACAATACCACCGACGATCCCGAGCAACAAGCCATCACCCATAGAGAGCGGACCGAGATGCCCCGATATCAAGGTCCCAGCCACAACTGCAGCGGCAAAGCCGCAGGCCAACCCCTCATAGGTCTTCGATGGGCTCAGGTGTGGTGCAAGCTTACGCTTTCCGAAGTACTGTCCGCCAAAGTACGCGAAAACATCGGCGGCAGAGGTGACCACCAGTGTCGCCAAGAGGAGTCGAGTTCCCTGACTACCGAAGTCGGCCCTTCGCAAGATGAGCGAGGCGAACGAACCGAGGAGACCGATCCACACGATGCCGAGAATCGTGGTCGCCATGCCTTCGAGAACGGTCGTACGAATCAGACCCGAAAGATACCAGATCATCGTGATCAAGACTCCAACTACCAGGCCATCTATGATGCCAGAGAAGCCTCGAAGATAACCACCGAGGACACAGAGTACGACCGCAACCAGTCCAACGAGGGTCGCCGGCTTGATGTGAAACTTCCTCAACGAGGAGTAGTACTCTCCAGTTGCAAAAACAAGAGCTATGAGAAAGAGGACCTCGGCCACGGAGGGACCGAGTAACACACCCACGATAACGATCGCTCCAAGCACGAGACCCGTGACCGTCGATTGAAGCTTCGAGCGACCACGAGGGGGACTGCCCTGACCACTGTGCTCGTCGGCTGAGCTCTCAGGTACCGTTGCCCGAGTCGCTCGTTTCACCTTTTGTTGTTCCCTACTTTCCTCGGAATCTCCTTCGATCGTGCGCCTCCGACCCGCCAGACGAGTACTCGCCGGAAAGGCGAAACCTGCACGTCGCGACGACAACCGCCCGGTCTTCTCATCTTGCTTCCGAGTGGGAGAAGTCGGCGCAGCTTCTGTAGAAGTTTCAAACTCTACCTTTGGATCCTCGCTCTGCTCTGCCCGGACCGCATCGTCTTCGAGAACTCGAGCCGACCTCTCACCGACACCAGCGGAGCGCTCAGCGCTATGTCTTCCCGAAGTGACGGCGTGTCGAGCCCCGAGCTGTAGGTCGTCCTCAACCGGTCGAGGAGGTGTCGGGGAACTTTTGGAATCAAGCC
>JAJYZP010000032.1 GCA_021799875.1 Actinomycetes bacterium
GAGGGATCGTACGGGAACGCAGGTCTCTCTCGGTCCTGAGCAAGAGATCCACCTCGTTTTTGATGAAGACCTACAAGAGATGGACCGGTTGCTCTTTGCGATGTCAGCTCCGTTGGCTGTGCAGTGTGAGACACTGCGCGCGGCAGGGTCTGCGGCGTTCTCTGTTGAGTTTGAGGTCGTTATCGATGATGAGCGGTCGGTGGTGCAGTGGCGGTTTCCCCAAGGTGCGACCGAACGAGTGGTGCTCGATCGTGTTCGTTGGCAACTTGAGCGTTTGGTTACAACGGTGCAGGAGCTCCAAGCACGGGAGGGTAAAGGAGAGCTCTGGCGGGGAGGCGTGATTCAAGAGTGCTTCGTTCGCTTCTCTGAGGTAGGTCCACCTCCAGCTCGTCAACTCAATCTGACCGAGAAGCCAACGAGCTCTGATGACGCCGTTGTTCGCTCCTTGACGAGGTTGACGGTGGCTCTTGGAGAGGAGAATCTCTGTGTGCTCCAGCCCCTCGGGGGACGATCTCCGCAAGAAGGCGTTCGTATGGTTCCGTGGATCGTGGCGACGGGTCGAAGCGGTTCTCCCCGGCATCGGGAACGGTCATTGACGTCGTCACCACAACCACGATCACCGAGACGACCTCGACGATCTGTTCAAGGTGGTCGCGATGCCCTTCCATGGCCTGGATCTCTCGCTGGGCAGGACCCGCCTGTGGTCTATCAACCTCCACGTGCCATTCGTGTTCTTGATGTGCGTGGTGGAGCCGTTGTGGTTGGCGGTCGTGGATCTCTGAGTGATCGCATCACGTCCATCGTTTTTGACGGAGAATATCGCAGCGACGTTGTTGAGCAGTGGGGACCGTGGCTTGTTGAGGAGCGTTGGTGGAGTAGCCAACGTGCCCGGCGTTACGCTCGACTCCTGGTGATCTGTGCTGATCGAAGCGTGCATCTCATCTACTGCGAGCAGCGTCGATGGTTCTTGGAGGCCACCTTTGACTGATGGTTGTTGCGGCGGTCTCGAAGGCGATAGAGAGGGATCTTGCCCTGGGTTGGTCTTCTCCGGATAGCGCTGCATCTCTCGTGGTGAGGGCGAGCGTCTCGTGTCTCGGCGATATGAATCGCTCTGGAGTGAGCTCGAGGCAGAAAATCGATCAGATTTTCGAACAAATGTTCGATAAACTGATCGTGTGTCTCAAGAGTCCTTTCGTTATGCAGAGCTTCACGCACACTCCAACTTCTCATTTCTTGATGGTGTCTCTGATCCCGAAGATCTCGTTCTCGAGGCCTGTCGTCTTGGCCTCTCGGCTCTTGCGTTGACAGACCACAATGGGTTCTATGGAATCGTCAAGTTCGCCGCCGCTGCGAGAACTGCCGGTATTCCCGCTCTCTACGGTGCAGAGCTCACGGTAGGATCGCCTCTCTCTCGTCAGTCGGCGACCGATCCTCCGGGAGATCACCTCGTCGTACTGGCAAAAAACCCTGAAGGGTACCGTATCTTGTCACGACTGATTAGCCAGGGCCATGCAGACGGTGGAGTGAAGGGACGTTTTGACCTTGACGCTGAGTCGATAGCACGAGCAGCTCGTGGGAATCTCGTTGTACTCACTGGTTGTCGGAAAGGTCCGATTAGTCGTGCCTTGGTAGACCACGGTCCGGCTGAAGCCTATCGTAGGTTGGCTCAGTATCGGGAGCTCTTTGGTCGTGACGACCTCGTTGTGGAGTGTTGGGATCACGGAGACCCCTTGGATGTAGCTCGTAACGAGGTGCTGACATCGTTAGCGGTTCGGGGAGGGCTCGTTGCTGTTGCCACGGGAAACGTTCACTATGCAGCTCCAGCTGCTGGTCGATTGGCAAACATCGTTGCTGGTATACGCGCAAAGATGACACTGGATGAGATAGACGGGTATCTGCTTGGGTCACACAGTGCTTATCTGCGATCTCCCGCTGAACAGGCTCGTCGCTTTGCTCGCTTTCCCGGTCTGGTGGAGGCATCGGTGTCCGTAGCAGAGCGTTGTACGTTCGACCTTCAGTTGGTATCGCCGAAGCTGCCGAATTTTCAAGGCCCCGATGGTCTGAGCGAGATCGCATTCTTGAGACGACTCGTCGCTGAGGGGGCACAACGTCGGTACGGGTCACCAGAGAGCGAGCGGGTAGCAGGAGCATACGCTCAATTGGCCCACGAACTTGAGATCATTGAGCGGCTCGAGTTCGCCGGCTATTTTCTCGTTGTTTGGGATATCGTCGAGTTCTGTCGCCGTCAAGATATCTTCTGCCAGGGGCGCGGGTCGGCCGCAAACTCGGCGGTCTGTTACGCGATTGGTATTACGAACTGTGATCCAGTCGCACTGCACCTCCTCTTTGAACGTTTTCTGTCGCCAGAGCGAGATGGTCCACCAGATATCGATATCGATATCGAGAGTGGTCGTCGTGAAGAGGTGCTGCAGTACGTTTTCTCGACCTACACCAGAGAACGGGCCGCTCAGGTGGCAAACGTCATTACCTATCGATCTCGATCGGCGCTCCGAGAGGTTGGAAAGGTTCTGGGATATAGCTCTACCTTGATCGATCGTTGGTCGAAACAGGTGGAGCGCTTTGGGTCGCTCGAGAAGGCCTTGCGACTTCGAGAACCCGATGGATCGCTCGTTGCCGAGGTGCCTGCGGCCGTAGCTCTCTATGCCCAGCAGCTCGAGCACAGTCCTCGCCACCTCGGCCTGCACTCTGGCGGGATGGTGATCTGCGATAGACCGGTGGTCGAAGTCTGTCCGACCGAGTGGGCGCGACACAGTGATCGCACGGTAGTGCAGTGGGATAAGGAGGACTGTGCTGCTATCGGTCTTGTCAAGTTCGACCTTTTGGGTCTTGGCATGTTGACCGCTATTCACGAGGCAGTGACCTTGATCGAACAGTGGTACGGGTTCGAGTTGGACATAGCGTTGCTTCCCCAAGAAGATGAGGTCTACGAGATGCTGTGCCAGGCCGATTCGGTGGGAGTGTTCCAGGTGGAGAGTCGGGCGCAGATGGCAACATTACCGAGATTGAAACCCCGTCACTTCTATGATCTCGTTGTCGAAGTGGCGCTCATTCGTCCTGGACCGATTCAAGGTGGATCCGTCCATCCTTATATCCGACGTCGCAACGGACAAGAGAAGGTCACCTACCTCCACCCTCTGTTGGAGAGGTCGTTGGCGAAAACGTTGGGGGTTCCTCTTTTTCAAGAACAGTTGATGCAGATGGCGATCGATGTTGCCGGCTTCACTCCAGCAGAGGCCGATCAGCTCCGTCAGGCCATGGGGTCGAAGCGGTCTCAGGCCAAGATGCAGGGGCTTAAAGAGCGCTTCTATCGTGGTATGGAGTTGAATGGTATCGTTGGCGTGACCGCTGATGCGATCTTCGACAAGATGGCGGCATTTGCGAATTTTGGGTTTCCAGAGAGTCACTCGGCATCGTTTGCGTATCTTGTGTATGTGAGCTCGTGGCTCAAGCTCTACTATCCTGCTGCACTCTGTGCCGCTCTTTTGCGGGCACAGCCTATGGGATTTTGGTCTCCAAATACCTTGATCGGTGACGCTCGACGGCACGGCGTTACCGTGTTCGGTCCTCAGCTCTCTCGCTCGCTCGTCGATGCATCGTTGGAGTGTCCACACTCCAACTTGACTGCTTCTAGGGTGCGACCAAGCGGAGAGAGTGAGTGTCGCTGCCACGTCCAACCGCGTGGGTACTCAACTCTTGAGCGTGGGTCACCGTTGCGCTACGGAGCGGGTGGCCCCGCAGTCAGGGTCGGACTTGGACAGATTCGGGGAGTTGGTCGAGAGCTTGCGCAGCGCATCGTGGAGAGCTCTCCGTATAAGGACCTTGCCGACCTTATTGAGCGGGTGGAGTTAAGCCAGGCTCAGGTTACGGCTTTGGCCCGTGCAGGAGCTCTTGAAGAGCTCACCGGGTTGACGCGGCGTCAAACGATGTGGATGGCAGGTCCTTTGACCGAGCATCGTGGTCGAGGGTTGGTGGGACTCCCTCATCGAGCGCCCCCGACGCTTCCGACCCTGAACCATACGGAGCGTTATGCGCTTGACCTTTTTTCAACTGGTGTGATCGTTGACGGCCATCCAATGGAGGTAGTGCGGCGAGCGCTCGATGATCTTGGGGTCTTGTCGTCGGAGATGCTGAAATCGGTTGATAACGCTCACAACGTTGAAGTTGGCGGCATCGTGACGCATCGTCAGCGTCCTCACACCGCAAAGGGGGTGACATTCATCAATTTGGAGGACGAGTGGGGTTTGATGAACGTGATCTGTTCCCGTGGAGTTTGGACTCGATACCGGAGCGTTGCGAGAGAGGCATCGGGACTTTTGGTGCGGGGAAGGGTTGAAAAAGTCGATGGAGTGATCAACGTTGTAGCTCGTGAGCTTCTTGCTCTTGAGACGGTTGTAGGAATCCATGCTCGTAATTTCCGATGATGGTGTCAGTATTGAGCCACGAAAGAACGTACTGGGAGCTATCGATAGACTCACGGCAACTCCCAGGACATGTGTTACGGTCTCCTGGTCAACGAAGCTCATAGTCCGAGCTCTGAAACTGGCCGAGCTTACGACGATAGTTCCACGTGAACGAGGGCCAATTGTTGATATTGCGTCCCTGTGTATCCACGTACCAGGAACGACAACCACTGGTGTAGCTCGTGAACTTGCTCCTTCTGGCGATCCAGCGCTCAAAAGAGCGCTCTCGATCTCTTCGTAGATTGAGCGAGGAGAAGTGAGAGGCGTGGAGATAGCGGATTGCTGTGGCGATGTAACGGACTTGAGTCTCCTCCATGTAGAGCACAGAGTTGGCACCGAGGTTGGTATTGGGACCGTAGATCATAAAGAAGTTGGGAAACCCCGCAACAGCTAGGCCGAAGTACGCCTTTGGGTACGGGGACCAGGCCTCTCGCAAGGTCTGACCGTTCTGGCCGATGACCTCCATGGGCTGGAGAAAGCTCTGTCCTTGGAAGCCAGTCGCGTAGATGACGACGGTAGCTGGGTGGTGCTGACCATCTGCGTCGAAGACTCCGTCTGCGTCTAGACGAACGGCTTCGTTGGCGACGAGTGTCACGTTGGGTCGCAGTAGTGTCGGATACCAGTTGCTTGAGAAGAGAATTCTTTTGCACCCAACCTCGTAGTTCGGCGTGCACTTCGCCCGGAGCTCTGGGCTCGGAATCGCTTGTTCGAGATAGGTGCGACACGTAAGCGCTATCCGCTTGCTCAACGAGTGAGATCTGAGGTATCCAGCGGTTAGAACCTCTCCTCGGAGAAACAGGAGTAACCGATCGACCTTAGAAGTGAAGGAGAGATGGTCAAACAGAAGCTGCTGCGGCTGAGACCATGGCGGAGCTTTTGGAAGGACGTAAGGTGCCGTGCGCTGAAAGACGGTTACCGAGTGAGCTTCTCGAGCGATCTCTGGAACGAGCTGGATGGCGCTGGCACCGGTTCCGATGACCGCAATATCTCGTCCTTCGAGCGAGATCTTCCTTGTGGGCCAAGATGAAGAGTGCCAACTCTCTCCCTCAAAGAGCTCTGAACCACAGATTCGTGGTAGGAAGGGCTCCCGCAGTTGGCCGACGGCCGAGATGACGACCTGGGCCGTAGCCGTTTCACCCGTTGTGAGCTCGAGATGCCATCGTTGGAGGGCTTCAGAGTAGCTCAGTCGCTCGACCCCAGTACCAAGTCGCAGAAATGGCTCGAGACCCTCTCGGTTGCACAGAGCGTTCAGATTGGCCAAGATCTCGGGCTGTGTTGCGTAGCGTTGTCGCCACCTCGGTGTATCCCACGAGAAGCTGTAGAGGTGAGAGGGTACATCACAAGCTGCTCCCGGATAGGTGTTATCACGCCAAACGCCGCCGATAGCGTCTGACCGTTCGAAGATGCAGAAGTCATCGTCACCGCTGCGACGTAGCTCTCGAGCCATGGCGAGACCGCCAGCTCCCGCACCGATGATGACGGTTCTGACTGTAGGTGACGGTGGCACGTGTGTTCCCTGCCTTGATATCGATAGCTCTCAGGGCATCGGGATCGTTGCCGTGAGGTTTGGTCGCTCTCCTGCACCTTAGCCTTGTGAGACCGCTTTGCACAGAGTATCGATTGGGGTGCGGCGCTCGAATGCTGATCGGTGCTGTGCTGGAGTCAGCGATCGCAGTGCGACCGATGCCTGCTTTGACCCTGATAAGTTGCGGCAGCGGTCTCGAGCTGTTATTTTGGATCCAAACAAATGTCAGCGTCGAGTTCGACGAGGAGGAACGGTGGATACTCTCTCGCAGTTGGCCGCAATCGCTTCGCCGAACCACTTCATCGGGGGTCAGAGAGTCGCTTCCTCTGAGGTATTTCTCGATCGATCGCCGATCGACGGTTCGGTGATCGCTGAGGTGGCGCGAGGGCGTGAACTTGAAGCCGACATGGCGGTAGCCGCAGCTGAGGTTGGCTTTCGTACGTGGTCGAAGTTCTCAAAGGAGCGTCGCTCCGAGACCCTTCTTCGTCTTGCTGACTTGATCGATGAGCATCGTGACGAGCTTGCCGAGCTTGAGACCGTTGATAATGGAGCGCTGCTCCGGTCACATCGCCAAGGTGTGATGCCCCGGGTAGCGCAGAACTTTCGGTTCTTTGGCCAGTGGCTTTTGGGGCTCGACCATCCAGACTTTGAGACCCGGGGTCACACGAACCACGTGTCATGGGATCCTGCCGGTGTCTGCGTCCTCATCACTCCGTGGAATGCGCCGCTCATGCTAGCGACGTGGAAGGTTGCACCGGCTCTTGCGGCCGGTAACTCCGTGGTGCTGAAGCCGGCGGAGTGGTCTCCCCTCACTGCGTCGGTCCTCGGTGATCTCACGCTCGAGGCGGGTATCCCCGAGGGGGTCTTCAACGTGGTGCAAGGTTTTGGATCGGAGGTTGGAGCGGCTCTCGTTGGAGATGGACGGATCGCGCGAATTTCGTTCACCGGTTCGGTTCCGACTGCACGAGCGATCGCGAGATCGGCCGCAGAGAATATCACACCGCTCTCGTTCGAGCTCGGCGGAAAATCACCGACCATTATTTTCGGCGACGCCGACCTTGACCTTGCAGTGGATATCGCAGTGGAACAGTTCGACAACGCGGGTCAGGTCTGTCTCGCTGGTACTCGTATTCTGGTCGAGGAGGAGATCGCAGACCTCTTCATAGCTCGACTGTTGCAGCGGACCGCAGGGCTTCGTCAGGGAGATCCACGAGAGATGACGACCGATATTGGCCCGCAGATCCACGGTGATCACGTCGTCCGTATCGAGGGCTTTTTAGAGCGTGCTGCCCACAGGGGCCTTACCCCAGCGATCGGAGGGGGGAGAAACGAGGATCTCGGTGGGTGGTACTTTCGACCCACTATCTTTGTCGATCCGCCCTCGGACTGCGAGATTGTGCAGGAGGAGATCTTCGGTCCAGTCCTGACCGTCCAACGTTTCCACGGTGAACAGACTGCGATCCAACTCGCAAATAGTACGAAGTATGGTCTCGCTGCAACCGTAGTGACCTCATCGAAGGAGCGTGCAGACCGGGTTGCGGGCGAGGTCGTGGCGGGAACGGTCTGGGTGAACTGCTTCTACGTTCGTGATCTCCAGGCGCCCTTTGGAGGGTCCAAGCTCTCTGGAGTCGGCCGAGAGGGCGGTAACTGGAGTTTTGATTTTTACTGCAACCTCAAGACAACGGTCACGTCACCGAAGGGATGGTAGAAGTGTGGGCGAGATAGTAGGGGCAGGCCTTTTGGCACACGTGCCGACGATCATGTTGTCGGAAGAGATCCGGCGATCGCTCAATGGTGGCGAAGACACCTCCTTGGTGGCAGGGCTTGAACGGCTTCGATCCTCGGTCTTTGAAACACTTGACTACGACACTGTTCTCGTAGTTGACTCACACTGGGCGACGACGGTGGAGTTCGTGGTTGCATCGCATGCGCTGCGTGCCGGGCTCCATACCTCCTCTGAGCTTCCCCGAGGAATGTGCAGGATTCCCTATGAGTTCGAGGGAGATCCGGAGCTTGCGAGAACGATAGCTGCGCTCGGTCCAGATGGTGGTACCTGGATCACGGCAAATGATGATCCGTATCTGCCTATCTACTATGGGACGTTGAACCTCTGGCACTACCTCGGCGTAGCGGGGAAGGCGTGGGTCTCCGTCTCGGTCTGTCAGACCGGTGAGCCCGATGACTTCTTGACCTTTGGAGCGGTGATTGGCAAGGCAGTAGCTGAGCTAGATCGAAAGGTGCTCGTGATCGGCTCCGGCGCGATGTCGCATACGTTCTGGCCGTTGAAACAGATCCGGGATCATGAGGCTGCGGGCGTTGAGCATATTTTTACGCCTGAAGCGGCAGCGGCAGACTTCGAGAGACTGGGCTGGCTCGAGGCGGGTCGACACGGTGATGTCATCGCAACGATGGACTCCTACAGTCGCTTTCGACCTGAGGCTCGATTTGCACACTATCTCACTATGGTTGGAGCAATCGGCGGAACGAGCTGTCGCGCCGAAGCTCAACGCTATAGCGAGTATGAAAATTCTGTGGGGACCGGACAGATTCATCTCTGGTTTCCTCGACCGCAAGAGGGGTGGACGACGTGAGTGAAGCTGAGCTGATTGATCGCCGGAGAGTGTTGCTCGATGGCGTGGTCGTAGAGGTTGTGTGTGAGGATGGTCGCTTGATCTGCGGGGATGGACGAACCATCGATGCCTCTGATGCCGTCCACCTCTCCCCGGTATTGCCATCGAAGATCATTGCGGTGCATCTCAATCATCGATCCCGAGTCGAAGAGTTTCAAGCCACCCTGCCGGCGGCACCGACCTACTTTCACAAACCGGTGAGTTCGTTGAACGCTCACGGTGGCGCCGTCGTTCGCCCCGTTGGCTGTCAGTGGCTCAACTATGAAGGTGAGGTTGCAATCGTCATCGGGCGGACGGCGCGTGGGATCGACCCCGAGGAGGTCGACTCGGTGGTCGCTGGGTACTGTGTTGCCAACGATTTTGGCCTTCACGATTTTCGAGATACCGATGCCGGTTCGATGCTGCGAGTGAAGGGGTCAGACACGCTCTGTCCTCTCGGTCCGGGACTGGTAAGTGGTTGGGACTTTCACGATAAGTGGCTTCGTACCTACGTCAACGGTGTCAAGGTGCAAGATGGCTCGACCTCGGAGATGACCTGGGATATGCACTACCTCGTCGCCGATCTCGCACGGACGATCACGCTGTACCCGGGCGATGTGATCCTCTCTGGAACTCCTGCAAACTCGCGAACGGTCTACCCCGGTGATCTCGTCGAAGTCGAAGTGGAGGGATTGGGACGATTGAGCAATCATATCGTTGAAGGACCAGCGGCCATTCGAAGCGACGTGGGAGCACAACCGAGCTCATCGGAAGAGGTTCAATCGACCGCATTAGGAGGCGATTGGCCCTTCCGCGGCATTCGTCCTCCGAGGCGAAGTGAGTAGCGTATCACTCGATAGCACTCGCTCCCGGTCGTCACGCACCCCTATCGTGCAGTGCTCAGTCGCTTAAGACTCTCATCACCGAAAGCAGCGCTGCCAAGCTAGCGAAGAAGCTTTGAGATCCGAACTCTCGGCGAGCTCGAGGTGTTTGTCGGTCTGGTCGGTTGAGTTCATACCCCCTAGGGGGCGAGGCGCTCGAGGACGCTGCCTCCACTCCATGTCACACCGACTTGTCGAAAGTAGGCTCCGATGACCTCGATTACCTCCAGTTCAGCGAGCTCCTCTGTTGGTGAGGGTAAGAGTTCGAGCTCAGCTGTTCCGGCAAGGACGGGTCCACCCTCCACGGAGGCGGATCCTGACTCCACGAGTTCGTTAAACGCGTCTCGGTCGGAGAGGGCGATGTCGTGATAGATGCGGTGGTGTGCCATTGGATGAGCGTTGACGAATCCATTGGTGGGGCTCTCGTGGGTGAACGAACATCGTGCAGATGCGAGTCGATAGTCGTTCGCAGCAAGAGATGCTCCAATACGTGCGCCAACCGCGAGACGTGGGGCTGCTTTGCCGTAGGGGTGGGGCCTCGTCATAAAGATTGATCCAAGCTTTTTGGGATAGCCTTGATGGAGGCCGCGAGCGAGAGCGAAATCGCGATCGACCCAGATGTAGGCGCATCGGGAGTAGGTCCTACCTTGGTAGGAGCAGCGAACGACGACGAAGCACTCTCGATACTGGGATCGGATCGGATCCCAGAGCTCGTCTTGGCTCTCGGAACACGACTGCCAATCTGCCCAAATGATCGCTACCGCTCCGGGATCTTCAGGCGCAGGTTCGAGAGGAGATGGCAAGAGTGCTCGGACGGTGTCCACGTGGGTTCGAAACTCGATAGTGAGGAGGTCCCCCGAGTAGTACCAAGGTGGAGGCGGAAGAATCGACGCCTTCCCCGTAGAGGTCCTCGGGTAGAAAAAACCTTGTGGCTCAGCCATGACGTGTACTCCTTGGTGAGGTCCGCTACTCCGTCGGTGCAATGCGAACTCTCCGTAGCTCTACTGTAGCGTAGGTGTTTTGGATCCGAACGATTCTCGGACGCTCGCATGGATCGTGGGTCCTGGACGTTCGCGTTGGCTAGCTCACGGCGCTCGATGGAGCTCTCGATACTGGCGCGCACGAGCGAGGTGATGTAGTTTGTAACCAAACCATTGACGGTGGTTTGGAGGCATAAAGGGGAGGGTGATGACGACAAGATCGGTTGAGGAGGTCGTAGCGGGGCTCAGGGCGAACGGGATCGATGTCGTAAGGATCTTGATCTCAGACTTGGCCGGTGTGGACCGAGGTCGTGACGTTCTCCTTGATCACTTCTCCACCGTTCTCGGTGCAGATCTTGCGCTGTGTCGTGGACTCTATGGAGTGACAGCCGGTGGAGGAGTGATTCCACTCGACGGTGGTCTCACAGCGGGTCTTCCAGATATCTCGGTTGTGCCTGAGCTAGATACCCTTCAGACGCTGCCGTGGGAGCCCGGGGTTGCGTGGTGCGTGGGATCCGTACACTCTCACGGTGATGGCACGGTGGAGGAGGACCCTCGGTCGATGGTGAAGTCGGTGCTCGGTCGATTTGACCAATGGTCTTTGCGACCCATCATCGGTCCTGAGCTCGAGTTTTTTCTTCTGGAGCCGGATGCATCTGCATCGCTTGGCTATCGAATCTACGGTTCGCAAGCCGGTAACGTCTACTCCGTTGGCAGACGAGGTGACCCTGACAACCTACTGCTCTCGTGGTTGCGCCTTCTGCGCGACTGTGGTTTTGAGGTGCTCGGAGGAAACCACGAGTTCTCCCCTGGACAGTTTGAGATCAACCTCAACCATGGCGAGGCTCTCGCCACGGCCGATGCAGCGTTTCGCTTCAAGATTGCTGTCAAAGAGCTTGCACGTCGAGAAGGGAAGCTCGCAACCTTTATGGCGAAGCCATTGAACTCAGAGGGTGGGTCCGGTTTTCACCTGCACGTCTCGCTCAACGATGAGCATGGAGTCAATGTTTTTGATGAACCTTCTGGACCCGGAGGGCTCTCTGATCGAGCGCGTTGGTCGATTGCCGGTATTGTCACTCACGCTCCCGCGCTCGCTGCCCTGTTAAACCCGACGGTGAACTCCTACAAGCGCTTCGGGCCCGATACCTTGGCACCGTGGCTGATTGATTGGGGCTTCGACAACCGTTCGGCCATGGTTCGGATTCCACCAGAGCGGGGTGGCGGAGCCAGGCTTGAGCTACGACTTGGCGACGCATCGGCGAATCCGTATCTTGCGATTGCCGGCGTCCTCGGTGCAATCGCTCTCGGTCTCGAGCACCGCCTTGAACCACCCGAGGCCCTAGAAGGCTATGGCTACGATCCCACAAGAGCTGAGATCCTGCCTACCTCGTTGACTCAGGCGCTCGATGCCTTGGAACGAGATCGTGAGCTGACCGAGGTCTTAGGAGCCGGTGCCGTAGCCGCCTTCTTGGAATACAAACGCGATGAAGTAAAGCGCTGCGAGGCGACCGTAACCGACTGGGAGTTTCGTGAGTACGCCTATCACCTCTGATGGTCTGTGAGATCGATGAGCTGATGGGTGCGGTAGAGAGGAACGACGGATGCTGTGGAGGGTGGCGTGAACGATTGGAAAGCGGATCTCGCAGATCTCACTCTATTTGAAGGTGGTGCTCCGTGGAAGTCCTTCGAGCGACTTCGACGGGAAGACCCAGTTCACTGGACACCGGAGCCGCAACCGAATCGCGGGTTCTGGTCGATCACTCGTCACGCCGATATCGTCCGGGTGGAGCGAGATGTTGAGAGCTTCTCATCGGAGGTCGGTGCCGTTGCCCTCGAAGAGCTCGATGAGGATCAGCTCGTGATTCGAAGGTCGATGCTTGAGACCGATGGCGCTCGTCACATGGCCCTGCGTCGACTGATCCAACGGGACTTCTCTGCGCGACAGCTAGCTGGCTACGAGAGTTTCTTACGGACGTTGACGAGATCGACGCTCGAAGCGGCGCTTCCCCAGAGGCGCTTCGATTTTGTCAAAGAGGTCAGTGCAGATTTTCCAATTCGAGTCCTTGTTCGCCTGCTCGGTGTACCAGATGACGACGCAGACCAGTTGATCTCATGGGGTAATCGAATGATCGGCAATACCGATCCGGAATACGCAGATGTCCTAGCAGACTCTAAGGACTCTGATGCGTATCGGGAGCTTCCGTTTCGAAGTCCAGCTGCGCTCGAAGTCTTCAACTACGGTCGTGCGCTTGCAGCAGATCGCCGTGGCGGAGAAGGGGAGGACTTAGTCTCGAAGCTCGTTAATCGAGTTCCCGAGGATGGCACTCCCTTGAGTGAGCGAGACTTCGATAACTACTTCCTTCTTCTCGTTGTGGCGGGGAACGAGACGACGAGGCACGCAATCTCTCACACCTTGAAGGCGTTGATCGACTACCCTGATCAACTTCGTCGGCTCCAAGGAAACCCCGAGCTCATACCTGGTGCGGTCGATGAGTTTCTGCGATGGGCATCGCCGGTTTACCAGTTCCGACGCACCGCAACCCGAGAGGTCGAGCTGGGTGGTCGTCGGATCGGTGTGGGCGATAAGGTCGTGATCTGGTTCGCCTCGGGCAATAGGGACGAGGATATCTTTGAGGAACCGAACCGATTTGATGTTGGTCGGAGGGGAGTCGACCACCTGACCTTTGGTAAGGGGGGACCACACTTCTGTCTGGGCAGTGCGTTGGCCAAGCTCGAGCTGCGGGTGATCTTTGAAGAGCTGGTAGCACGAGTCTCAGCGGTCCGGGCCGTTGGGCCCTCGCGTTATGTTCGGTCAAACTTCATTCACGGTATCAAGACGCTTCCCATCGAGGTGGATCTGTACTAGCGAGTGTCACAACCTGTCTCGTCCTGAACGCTCTCGTCGTAGCGAGAGGTAGGCCGCCGCTCGTGCTGAGGGTGCTCTGAGAGCTTTGACCGGAGTTGAATGCTTCTCTCTGAGATGAGAGCGCGCACTACGAGTGCTATGGTGTGCTGCGAGGTCGAGGGACTCCTTTGGCCTGGTCTAAGCCTGGCGAGGATCGTGACACGATTTTTGGTACGAGGAGGGCAGCTTGACCGGTCACTACACCATGCAAGAGACGGAGCGTGCTATCGAGCGCCATATCGTGGACCTTGCTCTCAACACGACCGCTATGGCTGCGGCATCAAATATCCATCGAGCTGCGAGTTTGATCCGTAATCACTTCGAACAAGGTCTCCTGCGTGAGGCTGGTCTCACGTGGACCGGATTTGTGACTCTGTGGGTGGCGTGGATTTGGGATGGTCCGGATATGGGAAGAGCCGCCGAAGAGGTCGGGGTCTCGAAGGGAACTCTGAGTGGAGTGGTCAAGACGCTTGAGTCTCGTGGACTTCTATATCGGGTCCAAGACGCTCGTGATCGCCGATCGAGCCGAATCTTTTTGACCCCAGACGGTCATCACCTCATGGTAGAGCTCTTTCCGGTCTTTAACCAGCAAGAGGCCGCTGTGATGGGAGCGCTCGACGATAGCTCTCAGCAGACTCTTGCCAAGCTCCTCCGGGAGGTCATCGCTACGACGGAAACTCTGGTCGCACGTCCCGAAAACGGGTCGTAATCGACCCTGATCGAAGAGTTCGGAGCGTGCGCAATGATCGCGCTGCTGCTCGTGGGTGGAACCACGCTGAGACTAACACAGAGGTTCGGTCGTCTTGGGGGATCTCTGTGATAGACACCCTCGAATCGAGCGTCTCTGTGGTACGTGGTCCTGTTGCCGAAGGTATCGATTTCTCTGTCATCGCTTGCGTTTGAGTCGCTCTGAGGAGAGGATCACGAGAACGATGTGGCCGAGCACGAGGATGGTAGCAAGGTAGTAAAAGAGTTGATGAGCTAAGGTCGAGCCGATCCTGAGATAGGAAGGGAAGTACCGAAAGAGCCAGAGGACGATACCCGATGCGAAAAGGATCACCATCGAACCAGCGAGCGAATTTGCGAGGAGCTTCTGTCCAGCGTTCGGTCGTAAACGGCTGTAGGGCGGCCTTCGAAGCTGGTCGATCCAACGGTGCATCCACAGTGAATCGCTCTCGAACCACGTCGAAAAGAGCGTAGTAAGCTTGCGCCCCTTCGCACCGCCGAGAGGCGTGAACGCTACGGCACCGACGACGAAGGCAAGTAGTGATACGGCTATGTGGACGTTTCGAATGAGGAGCCGGTGCCCGAGCCAGGACTGGAGGAAAGAGAGTTGCAGAATGAGTCCACTTGCCAGCGCCACAGTAAAGAGGATGGAGAAGAGGTTGTGTGAGAATCGAGTACCGGCCGGTGCTCGATCGACCCACGTCTCCACCTCGCTGCGAGACTTGGTGGAGCTATCGCTCGGTAGTGAAGAGCGCGATGCACTCATGCGATAGTGGCATTGTTGGGATAGCCGTTCTGCTCCCAGTAGCCCACGATTGGGGTCGGTGACAGGGTGATCTCGCTCAACCATTTGATGGATTTGTAGCCGTACTCGCCGTCGACGAAGAGGCGAACCGGGGCTCCGTGAGGTCGGCTCAATGGTGCGCCGTCGAGGTGAGTGACGACGATAACGTCGGACTTCATGGCCCTGGCAAGTGGTAGTGATTCGGTGTAGGTTCCATCGAACGACGTGAAGTTCACATACTGTGCATCTGACTTCGGACCTGCCTTTTCGATGACCTTCGCCAGCCTCGCTCCGCCGAAGGTCTGATTTGGCACAATCCAGCCGGTTACGCATTGGAAGGTTGCCTTGAGCGTCGTGCTGTCGATGGCTTTCAGCTCGTCCAAGGAGAGCGTAAGCGGATGTTGGACCGATCCATTGACCTGAATGCGAAAGGTCTGTGGGTCGTACGTTGGAAAGCCACCAGTGACGGTATAGATGGTGTAGCCGGAGGTGCCCAAGGCCGAGCCAAGAGAGGAGGATGCGGTCAAATTTTGAACTGTTGAGCCACCGACGATGAGAGCGGCTCCTGCACCAATGACGCCCAGCAAGGTGCGACGAGAGATATTCTTCCCTGACGGAGTTTCGGGGGTTCTCTCGGCTTCGTTGAGTCCTGTGTCTGCTCGTGACCTAACGGCTTTCATATTCTCCTCAACCACGTCTCGGGTGCTTTCTTCCCATCCGACTGGGACGCTTAGCCTCTGTTCAGCTTATGCCTCCTCGATGTCCATATCTAGGTGTATGGATGGCCGTTTGTTCGGTGACGAGTTCGTCTGGGTCCGAGCCAAGAGTTAGGTCCTCGTGGGCCGGTTGTCAGGGAGGTGAGGGAACGTTTTTCCTACGGTGACCGTGTGATCTCTTGGATACCTCACTTACGGGGAAGTAGGTCGGTACGTGTGAGTCGTGAGATACTTGTGCCGGTAGTGGGGCGGTCAACCATTCCCTTGATGTATGGAGCGAAAACTGACCTGTGAGAACATAAGTGGCCGTCCTCCGATCCTGGGGATGCGCACGAAGAAGCTTGTCGCGCCGAGTGGGAGTTGTCCCGGTTGACATGGACGCAGATCGCGTGTGGGCGCATCGTCCGAAGACAGAGCTGGGTCTGGGGGGCCCAGCGTGTGCAGAGACCGGGTTGAGAGACGTTCGACGCAGAGCTCTTGGATGTTGAGCCGGCTGGACACTGGCTCCGTGATATGCGTGCAGCCTTCGTAGCTCTTCGAGTGGAGCTGTGACCTGTGGTCTTTGAAGGGAGGATCTCCTCTCGTTGCGGATGGTTGATGGTGCGAACTTATCCAGTGGGTTCTGTGACCGCTCTCGCCTCTCTGATCGGAGAAACTACCTATTCTCGGTAACGTTGTTGTGTGAAAAGTTCAACATTTACCTTGATGTGTGTTCATGCTCATCCAGATGACGAGTCTTCAAAGGGTGCTCCGACGGTTGCCTACTATGCGGCTCACGATGTCAACTGTATTCTCGTGACTGCAACCGGTGGCGAAGAGGGTGATATCTTGAATCCAGCTATGGACACCCCCGAAGTCCGTGCTGACTTGGGTAGCGTTCGTGCTCAGGAACTTGCAGATGCTACGAAGATCATCGGATACCACCATGTGGAGCTTCTTGGTTACCGCGACTCAGGTATGCCGGACTCCGAGGCGAATGCGTCCCCGGAAGCGTTCTGGAATATCCCCCTGAAGCAGTCGACCGATGACCTTGTCCGACTGGTGCGTCAGTATCGTCCTGACGTACTGATTACCTATCCGGAGGACCAATCTGGGTATCCCCACCCGGATCATCTCCGAGTGCACGATATCTCAGTTGCGGCCTTCTCTCTCGCCGCTGATCCTCTCTATGAACCCGATCTTGGTGATGCGCACACGACCTCGAAGCTGTACTATTCGACGTGGTCCAAGAAGCGGATGGTAGCGATCTTTGACCGCTTCTTGGAGCTCGGTCTCGAGCCACCATTTCCAAAAGAACGACTTGAACGCGAGGGTCAAGATGATCTTGTGACCACATCGATAGAGGTCCGAGATTTCCTTGCCGTGCGACGTGAGGCTCTCCTTGCCCACCGTACACAGATTGATCCAAATTCACCCTTCTGGTTTGCTTTGAGTGTTGAAGATGAGGCTGCGGCCTACTCTACGGAGGATTTCTGTCTCGCCCAGGTGCAGGGGATACCGTATTCGATCCCTGAAGGTACGATCGAGCGTGACCTCTTTGCGGGAATTGAGGGTAGCGACTCTCGCTTCGGCGTGAGGTAGACGTCTCGAACGGCTATGGCCTGTCGAAAGGTTGTTCTAACGAGAGCGTGATGATCGCACTATCTGAAGGAGTTGGATATGGGAGTGTGGTTAACTCAAGATTGGATTGACGATACGTTGGAGTTAGCGGCGGGTATGGAGCGACAACCAGGTCTCTCTGCCGTCGTTGATTACGTCATTACCGATGGCCCCGATGGCGACCGTGAGTACTTTTGGGATATTCAAGATGGTCAACTTGCTGCTGCGGGACTCGGGTCCTCGGGTCGTGGCGATGTGAAGCTCACGATCGAGGTGCACGATGCAATCGCAATGCAGCAAGGGACTCTTGATGCGAACACAGCGTTCATGGGTGGGAAGATTCAGGTCGAAGGTGACATCATGAAGCTTCTACAGCTCTTGCCGGTTACTGCAACCGAGAAGTATCGCCAGCTTGAACTTAAGTTAGCCGAGCGCACTGACTTTTCGGCATGGTAGTACTCCGAGGAGCCGAGCACGATCACGCAGCTCACGGTAGCTCTTGGTCTTGATATCGAGCTTTTTGAGAGCTTGGGTCAGGTTCGTCGAAGTCGTCAAGAGTGAAAGGTCGGAGACGAAGTACTCCCAGTCAGCGAAGAGGTCGTGGAGCTCTGGCGTGTCGATTCCTGGTGCCATCGTCAACTCGGTGATACCTGCGCCGAGGTTCTCATCGAGCCAGATCTCTAGGTCTCTTTGGCTACGGTGATTGATGTCAAGCTCACGAAGAGAGACGACTGCGTCTGGTGTGGGAATGCCTTCGTCTCGAGCGAGCTTGGTGGCGGGGAATCCGATGGTGCTCTCGTTAAGGCGTGGGTCAAAAGAGAGCGGTACGGCGAACTCGATGGCGGCATCGATAAAGATATCGAAGAACTCGGGACGTTTGACCATGATGTCGAGATGACTTGCGAGATGACTCACGTCGAATCCCCATGCAATGGAACGCTCGATCTGCGATCGTACTTCTCTATGAACTTCATCGAGGTCCCCGTGTTCCCAGAGCTCTTCGGGGGTTGCTGGTAAGCCACCCGTTCCGTCGAGCAGTGTCGGAGCGAAGGTAATCGGAGGACAGTGAAGTATGGGATGGTGTGCGTTAAGGACAACGCTCAGGCCAGTATCTTCGCCTCGATGGAGGTTTACTGCCGCTCGTACCCAAGGCGCCGGGGCCATGACTCGAGCGGAGTTTAGCGGACCCGATCGAAGTGCGTTCGTTACTCCGGCCGTCGTTGCATGAGAGAATCCCAGGTACTCAGCGCAGATGATGACTGCTCGTGCATGCACCGGTAGTTCGAAGAGTTCTGCAGCTGATGGGGCTCCCACTCGTGTCCTCTCTCTCGGGTGTAGCCAGCCTAACCGAACTGCCACGAGAGGACCGAGTCTCTGCTGACTAGCTGAGGGACTCGCTGATCGAGGTATCGTGGCTCGTCAGCTCTGAGGAGGTCGTTGCCTGCAAGAGATAGCGTGCTTTTGCGACGTTGAGACGCCCAATTCTCTTGGTCTCGTTATCAAGTGTCAGATGCTTGGCGGTGGTCATGGGTTCGAGTAGTGCGAGCTGTCGTGTAACCATAACCGTACTATGGAGCCTAGGTGTGACAGCAGCGAGCTCTCAGTGATGTCGAGGGCGATCGCTATCCTAGGGCACGATCCCGAAGGAGGAGGTTGGACTCACCGTAGGCGAGAACCACGATTGAACGGGTGTCCTGCTTCGAGATCGGATTCGATAAGTGCCCTAGTCGTAGGCGGCAGAGTCCGCGCCTCACCCGACGTTGTGACGATTCTGCTCTACTTGGGTAGCTCTGGTTGATTCATCATGGCGATGTTTTGGACGGCCTCGAGGCGTGGGACGACAATGACTCGTTTGCCGCCAGGATGCACCTCTCTGCCGAACGCATCGTCGACTAGTCGACCGACCTCTTTCCCGTCTATGGTCTCACGCTCTAGCAGTGCGCGTGCAACCGACTCAAGTCCAGCCTTGTGGTCGGTCAACAGGTCCATTGCTCGTTGCTCTTGCTCACGCAAGATCTTTTCGACCTCTTCATCAATCACTCGGGAAGTGTCCTCAGAGTAATCTCGTGAGTGCATAAGATCTTCGCCTAAGAAGACCATGCCCTGAGAGCCCCATGCCATCGGCCCGACGCGGTCGCTCATGCCCCACTCTCGCACCATTTTTCGTGCGAGTTCGGTGTTGCCAACGAGGTCGTTGGATGCACCGGTTGACAGGTCGCCATAGACGAGGAGCTCTGCGACTCGACCGCCCATGCGGACGACGAGCGAGTCCTCAATGTACTCCTTGGGGTAGATGTGGCGTTCCTCGAGAGGAAGCTGCTGTGTGACTCCAAGTGCCATTCCGGTCGGGAGTATCGTAACTTTGTGAACTGGATCGGAGTACTTCAAGACGTAGGCGAGCACTGCGTGACCACCCTCGTGGAAAGCGATTCTCTCCTTCTCCTCGTCGGAGAGTACGAGAGAGTCCCGTCGTTGGCCCATGAGTACGCGATCACGAGCATCCTCAAAGTCGGCCATATCGATCTGATGCGCACCACGGCGCACTGCGTGGAGAGCCGCCTCGTTGACGAGGTTGGCGAGGTCTGCACCACTCATTCCCGGCGTACCTCGGGCGACAATCTCGAGGTCCACATCGGCGCCAATCTTCTTACCCTTGCAGTGAACCTGTAGGATCGGAAGACGCTCTTCGAGATCTGGCAGTGGTACGACGATCTGCCGGTCGAATCGTCCTGGACGAAGGAGCGCTGGGTCCAAGATATCGGGACGATTGGTGGCGGCCATAATGACGACGCCTTCGGCGGCGTCGAAGCCGTCCATCTCCGAGAGCATCTGATTGAGCGTCTGTTCGCGCTCATCGTGCCCTCCTCCGAGACCGGCTCCTCGCTTGCGCCCGATGGAATCGATCTCGTCGATGAAGATGATCGCCGGTGCTTGCTTGCGTGCGGTCTGGAAGAGATCTCGAACACGTGAGGCACCGACGCCGACAAACATCTCCATGAAGTCAGACCCGCTGACCGACATGAAGGGGACTCCGGCCTCGCCGGCGACGGCCCGCGCGAGCAGAGTCTTGCCGGTCCCAGGAGGACCTACGAGGAGGATCCCCTTGGGTGTGCGAGCGCCAACGTCTTTGAAGCGGTTTGGTTGCTTGAGGAAGTCTACGACCTCACGTATCTCGGTCTTCACGCCTGAATAACCGGCGACGTCATCGAAGGTGGTTCTCGGTCTCTCGGTGGAGTAGGTCTTCGCCTTCGATCGACCAATCGACATGATTCCTGACATCTGCCCTTGGGCTCGCCGGTTCATCCACAAGAAGAAGGCCACAATAGCGACGATTGGAACCAGGTAGTAGAGCAGGGTGGAGAGTACGCCCGTCGTTGTGTTTTGGAAGGTGACGGCCACTCCACTTTTTTGCAGGAGCGTGATGTCAGCGGGGATCTCTGGAAGAGGTCCAGTCACGGTGTACGCTGTCCCAGTGGCAAGCTTGCCGGTGATGATTCCGGTGGTGTTGTCGACGAGCGCCGAGCTCAGCTGATGGCTGTGGATATCGCTAATAAACTGGTTGTACGTAAGGGCCTTAGTCGTTGCCTTTGATGACAATGATGAGAAGAGTAAGAAGAGAGCAACCACAACGACCAAGGAGATGACGATCCATCTCCATCCTTGTTCTGGGCTAGGCTTCGACGGTTGACGATTGCCATTACGCATGTCTTTGATGTTGCGGGACATGAGTACATGCTACGCGCTTTTACCCTCCTCTAGGTTTTTCCTCATAAGCTCTAAGGAAGATCCCAGAGTTAGAGCCCTGCCAGCGTGTCCGCAACGAGAGATGTGCCGGTAGAGTGGGGCGATGGAAAGCTCTCTTGGAGAGCGTCAGTCCAATCCACGAGTGCCCGTGCCTCTTTGGCTTCCGCTTGTCGGCCTCGGCGTGGGAATTGTTCTGGCGTCACTGTTCTCGGCCGTCGCGATCGTTGCGCAGCACGCTTCGCTGAGCTCCGCGCTGAACGACCCAACGACACTCGCCGCTGATGAGGTCGGACTGTGGGTTGCCCTCGTGGGATCGGTAGCGTTTGCTTCGAAGCGATATGGGTCTCGTCATCTCGCTCAAGATTTTGGACTGAAAATTCGGCCATGGCCGGATATTCCACTCGGGTTGATCATTGGAGTACTCTGTCAGCTCGTTGTGGTTCCAATTCTCTACCTGCCCTTCGAAGTTGGAAACTCTTCGTTCTCTCGATCGCTCTCGCAGCCGGCAAAGAATCTCGTCGGAGTCGGCAAGGGCGGGGGCTCTGTCGTGGTAGCTCTCATCGTTTTAGTCGGAGCACCTCTGATCGAAGAGCTTTTTTTTCGTGGACTGTTGCTAAGTGCCCTACGATCGACGTTTCGACGTCTTCCTCAACGGGTCGACATCGCACTGTCCGTCCTTGCGTGTGGAGCAATCTTTGGATTAGCCCACTTCGAGCTTCTTCAGTTCTTGGGCCTCTTCGCTGTTGGTGTGATCTTTGCAGCGATCACAACGAAGGTCGAGCGCCTCGGCCTCTCGATATTTGCTCACTGTGGTTTCAATCTCGTCGCATTCGTGCTGATCGCAAAGGTGTAATCGTCCTCGTAGGGTCGATTTTCATCAACTTTGACGGTATTTCTCAAGTATTTCTCATGAACTGCCGATGCTTTCTGAACCGATCCTGTGAATCGTGTGGTGGTGTAGAGGAGTGGAGATGTCGCCGATGATCTGTCCTAATTGTCGAGAGTCAACTCTCGTTGAGATCCGTCTGACGGTCTCTTTGCACGAGGTCGTCCTGCGGAGCTGCTCGGCGTGTGAGTCGCGTTGGTGGCACCGTGACGGGGAGGGTTCTACAGTAAACGAAGTCATGGAGTTAGCAGCACAAACGAAACGGTAGAGTCTGGCTGCACCGTGTTGATGGTTCACGTGAAAGGGTGCTAAGGGCGAGAGCGCTCCGAACGTGAACAGCGATTACCCTCGACGTGTGACAGTTGCTTCAGTGCTTTCAGCGACGGCGGGAGACACAGAAGGCGGCAGCGAGACTCAAAAGAAGCGTTCGAGACGTGACTGGTCTAACGCCTGGGGTTGGCTGTTTCCGTTCGCCTGTGCAGTGGTAGTCGTTCTCTCCTTGCACCCTTCCCTTCTCTTTTCGAACACTACGACAGCGGGAGGCGACACCGGAGCTCACTTCATCGTTCCATACTTTGCGAAGTCGCAGCTTTTCGCCCATTTCCAACTCACTGGCTGGACCTCGATCTGGTACGGAGGTTTTCCGCTCTTTACGTTCTACTTTCCGCTTCCAGCGCTCTTGGTTGCGGGACTTTCGGTGGTCATACCCTATGACATCGCCTTTAAGCTCATTACCGTTGCAGGTTCGCTCGCACTTCCGTTTGCGATGTACTACCTGGGACGATCTGCCAAACTTCGACAACCATATCCGATTGTGCTCTCGCTCGCAGGTTTTGCCTACCTGTACGACCTAACGTACACAATCGATGGGGGTAACCTCGCATCCACGCTGGCGGGGGAGTACGCATTCTCTCTCTCTTTAGCTTTCGGTATCTGGTTTTTGGCCGTCGTCGTGAAAGGTTTAGACACTCCTCGCAGGATCGCAGGAGCCTCGTTACTCTATGGTCTCTGCGCCCTCTCGCACCTGCTCCCTGCCTTCTTTGTGGCTGCTCTTGCTCTCGTCTACGTCGTGACGGGGCGTCGAGTACGGGAGGTCGTTCGGCTCGCAATCGTCGGCGTTCTCGGAGTTTTGATGATCTCGCTTTGGGTCGTCCCCTTCTTGTGGAACGTGGGGTATACGACATCGATGGGCTGGACGAAGGTGACGACCTACGTTCAGACCCTCGCTCCGGATCCACTGAGGCCATGGATCTACCTCGCTCTGCTAGGAGTCGTGATCTCCGTGGTCAAGGGTCGGCGATTTGGGTTGACCTTTGCAATAGCTGGTATCGCTTCGGCCGTGGCCTTCATAGTTTTTCCTCAAGGTGCGGTCTATAACGCTCGCATGCTCCCCTTTTA
>JAJYZP010000109.1 GCA_021799875.1 Actinomycetes bacterium
AATTCTTGCTAAAAATCTCAAGGAGGTAGCGGGAACCTTCATCGCTGGAGTGACCGCAGAGGACGTTACGGTCACTGCGGCACGATACTGGGCGCGAGGGGTCTCCTCGACTATCGACGTTTTAGGTGAGAAGACGCTGACCGTTGCCGAGGGTCGAGTTTACCGGGACAGAATCGTAGAGCTGGTGCAGTCGCTCCTGGCCTACCCATTCTCCGAATCCGAGCCGCCGAGCGACGTCTTTGGGATCGTTCCAGTGCGGTCAGTCTCGATAAAGCCGACCGCTCTCACTGCGCACTACAACTCTCTGCAAGGAGAGATCGGACGGCGTGAAGCCATACTTGCTGTCGAGTCGATCCTGGGGTTGGTGCTAGAGGGGACGGTGATCTGCTACTTCGATATGGAAGACCACGACGTCAAAGATATCACCCTTGAGATGATAGAGACGATCGCTCGGGATCCAAAGTACGCGACGGTGCACGTGGGCGTAGTACTCCAGGCCTACCTCCGTGAGGCCGAGAGCGACGTAAAGCGAATGATCGAACTCTCTCGTGAGCGAATACGTCGTGGCTGGACTCCACTTTGTGTGCGTCTGGTCAAAGGAGCGTACGTCGATGCCGAGATCGTCAAAGCCGACTCAGAGAGTTGGGAGAGCGCAGTACAGCCAACCAAAGAGGCGAGCGATGCGAGTTTTGAGCGCTGTGCGGACCTGTTGCTCGACGCTGCCAATGAGATTCGTCCCGCCTTTGGTTCGCATAATCTTCGATCGATCGCCTACGTTATCGCTGGAGCTCAGGTACGGGGGCTTGCAGACAGTGCGTTTGAGATTCAGATGCTCTACGGGATGGCCGAGCCCCTAACCTTTGCAGTGCGTTCGATGCTCCCCCGAGTTCGGCTCTATCTACCCATGGGGGAGCTCATTCCTGGCATGTCGTATCTCGTGCGTCGACTTTTGGAGAACACTTCGAATGAGAGCTTCCTTCGCCAAGGATTCGTAGAGCGAGGTTCAAAGGAGATAGCGCAACTTCTTCGACCACCTCGGGAGCATCTCCAATCTTCGGGTCGAACAAGTGGGGACGAGACCGAGCACAAGGGTCACGGGAGCGATCCATTACCACGTTCACTCGCATCGCCCTATCGGCATGAGGCATCGCTACGGTTCTATGACGGGCGGGAGCGGGAACGCTTTGGGACCGTGCTCTCCGCCTTGGGTGCAGGTGGACTCCCCGGACTCTTGGGCCAAAGTGACAGAGCACACTCGCTGGTTCCGGTCGTGATCGACGGAGAAGAGATCGAGACTGCAATGCAGATGGAGTCGGTGAATCCTGCTCATCCCGACCAGATCGTGGCCTCGAGCTCCTCGGCTGGATCGGCCGAAGTCTCTGCCGCGCTTGACAGTGCGTGGGCGGCGTACAGCTCGTGGTCTCGTACTCCGTCTGTGGAGAGAGCGCACATCTTAATCAAGGCGGCCTCGTGGCTTCGTCAACATCGGCGGGAGATAGCTGCTCTCGAGATCCTTGAGGTCGGCAAACCGTGGCGTGAAGCAGACGGCGACATCACCGAGGCGATCGACTTCTTGGAGTTCTACGCTCGCGCACTCGGTGAGCTAGAGCGCGATGGAGCACTCATCTCCCCAATGGGAGAGACCAACCGTCAGCGACTCCGTCCTCGAGGGGTTACAGTCGTAATCTCCCCCTGGAACTTCCCCCTTGCAATCCCCTTGGGAATGGTCGCCGCTGCGTTGGTTTGTGGAAATACCGTGGTGCTGAAGCCTGCCGAACAGAGTCCGGCTACTGCGTACAGCATCGTTCGGGCCTTCCGAGCGGCGGGGCTACCTCCGGGGGTCTTGAACTTTCTTCCAGGTATCGGTGAAACCGTAGGCCCAGAATTGGTTGAGTCGCCGCTCGTCTCCACGATCGCCTTCACCGGCTCTCTCGCAGTCGGTCTTCAGATCCTCCGGTCGGCGGCCGTAGTCCCACCTGGCCAGGGAGATCTCAAGCGAGTGGTTGCAGAGCTCGGAGGGAAGAATCCGATCGTTGTCGATTCCGATGCCGATATGGATCAGGTTATCCCTGCGGTGCTGTACTCGGCATTTGGATTTGCTGGACAGAAGTGCTCGGCGGCATCACGGCTGATCGTCCATCAAAATCGATTCGCCGAGGTGCAAGATCGCCTCGCGAAGGCCATGGAGACGCTCGTGGTTGGAGATCCACGAGATTCCTCGGTAACGGTTGGTCCGGTGATCGATGCTGATGCACGACGACGCATCGAAGAGATGGTCCGTACGGCTAGAAAAGAGACGCCGACGTTCTCAATCCCAAACTTTGACGGAGAGGGTTACTTTGTGCCTCCCACGCTTGTCTCTGAACCGAGTATCGATGCAGCGATCTGGCGCGATGAGATCTTCGGGCCGGTCCTGGCGATGAAGAGTGCCTCCTCGCTCGAGGAGGCCGTGGCCATGGCCAACGATAGCTCCTACGCCCTTACCGCTGGTCTCTTCTCTCGATCACCAGAGGCGATTGCATATGGGACCGCGGAGATCCAAGCAGGAAACCTTTACATCAACCGTCATATCACTGGAGCCGTGCCCGGAAGGCAACCATTTGGTGGCTACCGCTTGTCGGGATTGGGGTCAAAAGCGGGTGGTCGAGAGTACCTACACTACTTTCTCAACACCACTGTCGTGACCGAGAACACCCTTCGGCAGGGCTTCGTTCCCGATATCTTGTAGCGAGCAGCGTCTCGTGGGACAGGGTTTGACTAGATCGTGCTGACCGCTCCGCTGGCAGGTGGGTACTGGGGCCTGCTGGTCGAGCTCCCTCGGACTCCGGTGAAGTATGGCGCTGGATCGTCCTTGGGGCTCAAGGCTCTAGTTTGGGTCCCGAGCCGACGAAGAGTTACTGAGGCACTCGCATTCGTGAGGATGCTCGTCAGTGAGATGGCTCATGAGTGAGAGAGCGCGCTAGTGTGGCGCGCGACTGTGAGTGCCCCTCTCGTTGGTGCTCGCTCCTAGGCGGGTTGAAGACCTTGTTTTCTGAGTGTCGTGATCGAGATTACGTTCTCTGTGGCTGAGCTATCGTTCTCCGAGATCTCTACGAGTGATACTGGGGATGTGAGTAGCAGAGCTGCCCGGGCGTAAGTATCGAAGTGGCCCGATCGACCCAGGGGAATCGAGGTGATGTGACGGCAAGAAGCGGTAGGTCAGAGTTGAGTGAGGACACGGTAGTACCGCAGGAGCAGCACCGACGGCTCCGTACCGTCAACGTTCCTGTCACGCTGCACCATCTCTTGCGAGGTACGTGACCAACGGTATGTGAACGAGAGCATCACTGCCGATGAGTGTGGAGTCTTTATCGGTGCGTGCGGTCAGCGAACGGTCCGCCGCTGCGATCTACGGACGCTTTCGAACGAAGGAAACGATTACAGCGATGCAATAAGGCGCTGGAAGTGAATCGATTGAACTGGGTTCTCTCTGTGTATTCTCAGTCGTCAAATCGGTTGCGCCGCTCGTCTTTGCGCCGTGAGTTCTGCTGTTTTGCCTGAGACCTCCGCTGTCGCACCGCTCGTGAGGGTCGTGTTCGGTGTCGCACAGGTCGTGGTTGGCTGAGGAGTTCGAGCTCTTGCTGGAGACGCTGTAGCGCCTCCTCCCGATTGTGATACTGGGATCGGCTACTTGAGACCGAGATCGAGATGCTAGGGGTATCGGAGCGCTCGAGGATGCGTGCTATGAGATACTGCGGTCCACGGACGTTGGTGAGCTCGAGTCGGACTGTGACTGCAGTATCGGAGGTGTTGGCGTGTTGGCCTCCGGGGCCACTGGAGCGAGTGAAGAACCACTGCAGATCCTCGGGGGCGACAGTGAGTCCCTGTGGTGATCGAATCTCAAACGTCACGGCAGTAGCGATACCTCTCTTGTGGCTAGTTCTGAGCTGTGCGATACCATCGGTGAGTCATGCAAACGGATACGACCGCTTCGTCTTTTGTCGTTTCGGTCGATCGACGAGGTACGCGTATGGTCGCGCTATCACAGTAGATGACTTGAACGCTGGTAGTCCCCAATGGTAGCACCAAGGATGTGCATCTAGGGGCGTCTACTACGCTTGTGCGTCGTGGGGTTTGAGGCCCTTGAACGATCGCGTAGGTCTTGAGGAGGTTTTGGGTTTATGGCTCAGAATGGTCGACTCGGTGGAAAAGTAGTCCTGGTTACCGGGGGTGGGAGTGGTATCGGTAGGGCGACTGCACTTCGCTGTGCTGAAGACGGAGCATCGATTGTGGTGGTCGACCAAAACTCAAGCGGTGCAGATGTTGCAAAAGAGCTGACAGAGCTTGGAGCTATGGCCACATCGCAGATCCGCGATATCTCTAACTCAGACGACGTACAAGCAATGGTGGGAGAGGCCCTCGAGAGCTTCGGACACCTCGACATTTTGGTCAATAATGCCGGTGTCGGTGGTTCGGGTCAGAGGCTGCACGAGCTGTCGATCGAAGAGTGGGATCGGACGATAGCGGTCAATCTTCGAGGACAGTTTCTCTGTGCCAAGTTCATCATCCCACTCTTTTTGCAAAGTGGTGGGGGAGCGATCGTCAACGTCGCCTCGACCTATGGCATTACAGGTGCCCCTCGCTCGCCGGAGTACTGCGCGTCCAAGGGTGGCGTCGTTGCACTGACGCGACAGCTCGCCGTCGACTATGGTTCAGATGGGATTCGTATTAACGCAGTCTGTCCCGGTTACATCAATACCGACATGGGTGGTCGGCGAGCTGCGCTTGGTCCTGCCGGAGCAGCTGCGGCGAATGCAGCACGGGAAGCTCACGCCGCTCTGCAACCTCTCGGCCGTCAAGCAGATGCCCGAGAGGTTGCCAACGTGATAGCGTTTTTGGCCTCTGAAGAGAGCTCGTTTATGACCGGATCGATCGTGACCGTTGATGGGGGTTGCACGGCAACCTTCAACCACGGTCTCCCCGAGTAGGTCTTGAGAAGGTAGAGAGCCAGGCCGTCTTACGACCTCTCGTGAGGACGAAGCTGGACGCGCGATCTGCCATGTGGGTGCCGTCACCTTGAGCGGGAACGGCACTTCTCGGGTCGGTGAGATAACAAGAGGCGTGAGAAGTACTCCTCGTGTTCTCTGAACGACCCTCAACGCAACAGGGCCGGAGCAAGCTTATGAGAGCTCACTGATTTTCATAGCTCGAGGGTCTCCGTCTTGAAAGCTGCGGTGAGTGGCTCTCCTGGCGATGTGGCCAGCCCCTGTAGGGATAGTGGGGGTAGTTTTGGTTGTAGATGTAGCCCTCCGCCGTTAGAGATTCGCCCGTCTCGTATGCCGAGCTCGAGATCGAGTAGAACGACCGGTTTGGCTAGAT
>JAJYZP010000110.1 GCA_021799875.1 Actinomycetes bacterium
GTCCTGTACGGCCCACTCACTAGTATCCGTTCATCGATAGGTACTGGTTGTTGCGAGCTCACTTCAGGTGGTGAGTGGGCGGAATACGAGTTACGAGATGGACGGTCGTTGCATTGCTGTTCGCTCTCTCAAACGTTCGTGTCCTAAACGTTGTGGTCTTAGTCCATCGGGCGGTACTGCGATCTTGTAGGTAAGGCTCTTGGTGGCGGGCCGTATGGACGACCACTGAGGGATCTCGGCGCTTCTGGGGTACTGAACGTACGTATCTCTGGGCGAATTTTCGGTCGACCCTGTAGCGGGGCGTGAGCACCACGCCATCTAGGCAGCTCCCCGTGTTTGATGCGAGCGGTAGGGTCGTTCGATTCTTCGTCGAGAGCCTTCGTGCAAGCTTGATAGTCGCCTGCTCTCTTCTGTGGTTGCCAGCAACGTAAAAGTATATAAGTTTTCATATACTTGCAGAAATCTTCTATAGTTTGGAATCTATGGATCGAGTACGTAATCCCTACAGCCCCGGAGCTGGGACTCGCCCTCCAGCGCTCGTTGGTCGGGACCGTGAGATCGAAGAGATGGATGTGGCCCTTCAGCGCCTGCTCCTCGGCAGAGATGGGCGAACCTTGATGCTGACTGGACTCAGGGGGGTCGGGAAGACCGTGCTCTTGAATGAGTTTGAGCAGTTGGCAGAGGCTCGAGGATATTTTCACGAACATATCGAAGTGAGCGAGGATGGGGAGCTGCCGAGCAAGCTCGTCTCTGCTCTTCGTCGCGTGCTCTTGGCTATGGATGCGAAACGTCGCATCGGGGACCGTGTCCGAAGGGCACTCGGTGTACTTAAGGCCTTCTCTCTTCGACTTCCTGATGGCCCAGAGATTGGACTCGATATCGAAGCTGTACTTGGACCCGCCGACTCGGGAGATCTTTCGATGGATATAGCCGGCCTCTTGGTTGAGGTAGGAGAGGTCGCCTCTGATCATGGATTTGGTGTTCTGATCACCATCGACGAGCTCCACTACGTCGCTCTCGCTACTCTCGAGGCGCTCGTGATGGGTCTTCACCGCGCCTCGCAGCTTAGGTTGCCAATTACAGTAGCTGGCGCTGGTCTACCGACGTTGGCGACGCTGAGTGGTGAGGCGAAGTCCTATGCGGAGCGAATGTTTAACTACCCCGTCATCGGCTCTCTGACAGGGGACCAGGCGCGTGAAGCTCTTGAGGTTCCCGCCTTAGACGAGGGGGTAACGTGGACTCCTCAGGCGGTCGATCGTATCGTCGAAGTTTCGATGGGTTACCCGTACTTCCTCCAGGAGTTTGGAAAGCAGGCCTGGGATGTCGCCGAGGAGCCGGAGATTACGCTCGATGACGTTGAACGGTGTATGCCTCTCGCTCTAGCCCAGCTCGATGACGGGTTCTTCCGGGTACGCGTTGGACGGACCAATGATGCAGAGCGAGCCTACCTGCGCGCAATGGCCGAACTCTCACCGGGACCGATTCGGTCATCCGAGGTTGCAAAACTTCTTGAAAAACCGCTGACCGCCCTCGGGCCGACTCGTGATCGGCTGCTCAAGAAGTCACTATGTTTCACACCGCGTTGGGGCGAGATCGATTTCACGGTGCCACTGTTCGATCAGTTCCTCCGGCGTTGGTTACCTGATCTACCACATCTCGACTAGCAGACTCTATTTTCTAGGGTTTATTCCTAGGTATAGCACTCTTGCTATACTTTTTCGAACCTTCGGTGTGATCTCCTCACGGGTCTCTTTCGTCCGTTCGGCCCACAAGAACCTCGAGAGGCACTGATGAGGTGTGCTTTGGTCGTGAGCGGGCGGTACTTCGAGGGAGGCGAGCGCTAGCTTCAATCTTGTGTGCCGGACACCATCGATGATCGTGCGCATTGGGGCATTAGGTGTGGCACCTCTTCTGACGCTCGAGAGGTGAGGGTCGCCCCCTGACACGCTCGCGCTCTTTTAGGGTCTTATTGCGCTCCAGTGGTTCGCTCTCGAGCGCTTGAGCCTTCAATCTGTGAGATCTCTTGATCGTCTGCGAACGGCACTGTGGCGCCAAGAGACTTGCGTACTCGAACCGGGGAGGGAGAACGTTGACTCCTGAAACGAGCTGATAGGGTCGGAGGTAGTCAAAGGGTCGAGAGGTCGGTGGTGCGTGGTGGTAAAGATCTTAGTTACGGGTTTTGGCCCCTTTGGAGAGTGGGCTGAGAATCCGACTCAGCTCACTGTGGCCAAGCTCGGGGCGGTAGCTGATCCAAACGTTGCGACGCACGTCTTTCAGACGAGCTACGTCGAGGTTCAACGAGACCTACCGGTAGTTCTCGACGAGGTGCATCCCGACTGCGTGTTAGCACTCGGTCTCGCAGGAAACTCGGAGACCGTTCGACTCGAGGAGCGGGCGCACAATGTTTCTCACAGTGGTGCACAAGATGTTATGGGATTGGTGCACGATGGTGAGATTCAACCTGGGGCTCCGGAGTTCCTCTCGAGCACGCTGCCGCTGGATGGTCTTGAAACGCTCCTTGCGGCTAAAGGTGTTGCGGTAAGTCGATCCGCCGATGCAGGAGGCTATCTCTGCAACTTCGTTTTCTATCTCCTGCAGCATCATGCGATGCGGCTGAAGATAGAGCGAAGTGGATTCGTTCATCTCCCTGATGCTGGTCACTACCGACAGATCCATGGTACGAGTTTTGATACCTTCGAGGTGGTCTCCTTGCTCGTTGATGCTCTTGTGGGTTAAAACGGGGCACCGAGGTAGCGGGAGAGAGTCCTTGGCATGCATCCATATCGATGGCCGTAACGTAGTCCGGCATCTGCGATTGGTTCATCCATGTGGTCACGACGGATCGTGACCACATTCGGAGTCGGTGAGATGGCTTGAAGCTCCTTTGCTCTCCGTGTCGTGTCGAGGAGAACTAAGCTTTGGGGCTTGTTGGAGACTCTGCGAGCGGAGGCGATGGTCTCTTACTCTGGTTTCGCGGGTTTTCCATGTTCGTAGCTGAAGGAGCGTGAGGACAGTGGGACGAGTCATTCCTGACCGCGGCATCTTCAACGGATCTCGAGCGAACTGTGGCGGTGCCTCAAGAGCGAGAATCGGACGTCAGACCAACTACCCTCGCAGGATGCGTAGTGAGCTGGGATGTGACGCTCCGAGCGCACGACATTCCAGCTCACGACGTCGGTAGTTAGATCACTTCGGCGTCGAGGGCCCCAGGAGCTTCGCCTGCATACTGATCGGTTGACCCAGATTGTGACTCTTGCTTGGCGAAACGAGAGGTTCCTCGGGCGAAAGAGACCACGGCCGCTACGACGCAGGTCGCTGTCGCAAAGATGAACGCCTCCTGCAGTCCAGAGTGGAACGGCGATGAGATCAGGTTCGGAAAGAAGCTATGTCCGGTGACAATTGCCTGGTTATGAGCGCTGAGATGACCAAGGGTCTGAGAGCCCAAGAGTGACTTGATGGGGTTGTAACCGAGGAATGCCGCAAAGAGGATCGAGACCGGTGGTAGGTGGGCGATCCGGGATGCTGCATTAACCGGTACACCATGAGTTGTGAGACCACTGAGCATGGTGTGAGGCAGGACGCTTGAGAGCCCGATGATCATCAGGGTGAAAAAGATCCCGATGGAGAGTACCTGGGCGGAGTTCTGGAAGGTCGAGTTCATTCCACCTCCGGCACCTCGTGCGTCTGCTGGCAACGAGTTCATTACGGCGGCCCGATTCGGTGCAGCGAAGAGACCTTGGAAGCTTCCGCTCAGGAAAAGCAGAATCGCAAAGGAGACGTAGGAGAAGTTTACCGGCAGGAAGAGAAAGATCAAGAAGGTGATCGCCGTGCCGGCCGGCCCGATCGTTGCGAAGATCCGAGGTCCGTAACGGTCTGAGAGATGCCCAGAGATCGGACCCGCCACGAGGAATCCAACTGTCAAGGGAAGCATGTAGATACCGGCCCAGAGTGGTGTCTCAGTGTATGAAAATCCATGCAGCGGGAGCCAGATTCCCTGGAGCCAGATAATGAGCATGAACATAAGGCCGCCTCGGGCCACTGCCACGAGGAAGGTTGAGAGCGTTCCAAAGGTAAAGGCCGGAATCTTGAAGAGTGGCAAGCGGAACATGGGGCTCTCGCTACGCGACTCGATAATGGCAAATGCGACCATAAACGCAGCCCCGATACCGAGTTCAGCGAGAACCTTCGGGCTCGTCCAACCCATCGATGAGAGGCCGTAGGGCTCGATTCCGTACGTGATGCCGACCATGATGAAGATGAGGCCAAGGGCAAAGGTGACATTACCGAGCCAGTCGATGGAGGCCGGGCGACGGACGCTTCGATCCTCAAGCTTGAGATAGGCCCACACAGTACCAAAGAGGCCAATAGGTACGGAGATCAAGAAGATCAGACGCCAATCGATCGGAGCGAGAATACCTCCGATGATGAGACCAAGAAACGAGCCGCTGATGCCGGCGACTTGATTGATCCCAAGAGCGGTACCGCGCTGATTCGCCGGGAAGGCGTCGGTGAGGATTGCTGACGCGTTTGCGATAAGGAAGGCCGACCCGATCCCTTGAACGATTCGCATAATTATGAGCCACGTTGCACCAGGCCGTCCGGTCATCCAGTCGATCGTGAGCAGTAAGGAGCCGATGGTGTAGATGACAAAGCCAAGGTTGTACATCTTGACTCGGCCAAAGATGTCGCCGAGCCGCCCGAGACTAACGACGAGCACGCTCGTCACGACCAAGAAGCCGAGGATCATCCAGAGGAGATAGAAGCTGTTTCCTGGCTGAAGTGGGTTGAGGTGGATACCGTTAAAGATGTCTGGCATCGCAATGAGGGTGATCGAACCATCGATCGTTGCCATGAGCACGCCGAGCGTCGTGTTAGAGAGAGCTATCCACTTATAGCGATCACTACGTTCTGGGTGCTGGTTCTGTCGGGGCGTCGATGGTGCAAATGCGTCGATGAGCTTCATGATTACGTTCCTGTTCCGGGTCTCGATCGCCGTTGATCGAACCGAGTAGTACGTTGTTCCTTTTAACTCTAGTAGATAGTTGCACGACCCAAGCAATTAATCGACTCGTGGTGTGGCCGGATCTGAGCCTTGTTCGCTGAGCGGAGCTGCCCTGCGTGCCCTCTCGGGACCGAGGTCTGAACCTCGGTGACCTCCTTGGAGACTGGTTAGGAGTGATGGTCCTCCCTTGTCGAGGATACGAGCGATCTGATCGTGGAGATCCGCAGTGAGGACTCTTGAGCACGAGTCATCTCGCTACAACGAGTTATCGTG
>JAJYZP010000033.1 GCA_021799875.1 Actinomycetes bacterium
GGGAAATATCAAACTGAACGCTCCCATAGTGGGTATGGCATCGACTCCCGATGGTAAGGGATACTGGCTCGTTGCCTCCGATGGAGGGATCTTCTCCTTTGGAGATGCTCAGTTCTATGGTTCCACAGGAGCCATGACTCTCAATAAGCCCATAGTTGGTATGGCATCGACTCCCGATGGCAAGGGGTACTGGCTCGTTGCCTCCGATGGAGGGATCTTCTCCTTTGGAGATGCTCAGTTCTATGGTTCCACAGGAGCCATGACCCTCAATAAGCCCATTGTGGGTATGGCATCGACTCCCGATGGTAAGGGATACTGGCTCGTTGCATCCGACGGAGGGATCTTCTCCTTTGGAGATGCTCAGTTCTACGGTTCCACAGGTGCCATGACCCTCAATAAGCCCATTGTGGGTATGGCATCGACACCCGATGGTAAAGGCTACTGGCTCGTTGCATCCGATGGAGGAGTGTTTAACTTTGGAGATGCGAGCTTCGATGGTTCTGCGGGTGGTCAGCCCTTGCACTCCCCGGTCGTAGGAGTCTCCTCTGTGGCGCAGCAAGTGCAGGGGGTTCAGCCTCCGCCGGTTACCTCCACGGGTTCGAACCCCCAAGGCCCGCTGCGGATTTCGACTCCATCGCTTCCAAGCGCATTTGTGGGTGTCAACTACTCGAGCGTTCTGACTGCGGTCGGTGGTGTTTCACCGTATGTGTGGACGGTCTCCGCTGGATCTCTCCCGAGTGGCTTTACCCTTAATTCTTCGAGCGGTTCCATTAGTGGCACTGCGACAGCATCTTCGTCGTCGACGTTTACCGTTTCCGTTACGGACACTACCGGTGCAACGGCCAGCGCAACCTTTAACCTTGATGTGCAGATCTCGGCGGGTACCCTGATCTCTGATAACTGGGCCGGTCACGGGGAAGAGGGCACTGGATTTACTCAGGTAAGCGGTAGCTTCATCGTTCCGTCGGTTGACGTCGGCGCTACCTCTAGTTCCGTGGTGAGCGAGTGGGTCGGGATCGATGGGATGACGAATCACTCACTCTTACAGATTGGAGTTGAAGAACTTCCTGATCCGTTAAGTCCAGGTACCTTTCTGGTTCAGCCCTGGTGGGAGGAGTTACCAGCTTCTCAGGTCAATATCCCATCGATGTCTGTGCGAGCGGGTGATCTTGTTACTGCCGACGTGTATCAACTTTCGGGATCTACTTGGGAGGTCTCACTTGTTGACCAGACGAACGGGCAAAGCTTTCAGAGGCAGGTTACCTACAGTGGTCCGCAGACCAGCGCCGAGTGGATTGTCGAGGCTCCCTACTCTCAAGCGATTGGAGTAGTGCCTCTTGCACCTTTCAGCCCGCCAGTGCTTTGGAGCAACGTTTCCGCCACCGCCACCGAAGTGAGTAGAGATGCGACGGTGATTATGTCGAGTGGCTCGATCGTCCAAGCCACGCCTACTGCGTTGAGCCAGGGCTCCTTCTCGGTTTCCTACAGCGGTCAGCTCTGAAGTTCGTAGGTGAGGCTCTTCTGTTCAGAGGTAGTGCAGCCGGTCAGCTTTCGAGCGTGCTCACCTGTTGTAACGTACGTGGCTGACGCACATCCCCGCTTCTTCTCCGGCGAGAGAACGATGCTTGTGCCACAGAAGCGCTTGTTGTGGAGTCCGGGGCTTTGCGTATGGACGAAGTAGCGAACTTTAAGGTTCGGGTTCACGGTGGCGCTCGCAGGATAACGCTGCGGATCGATCGCGAAGGTGCTGCAATTTTTACGGTTCCGCCGCAATACGATCGATCGCAGCTCGAGGCCCTCTTTGTTGAGCAACGCACGTGGGTTGAACAGCAGCGACGCTTACAAGCGCAGGTCAGCGCGAGAGGGAGAGAACTTCCCCTGCTTCTCGACCTTAGGGCCGTTTCGACCCACTTCAACGTTATCTATCGAGACGACGGATCTACTCAGCCACGAATACGGCAAGGAGATGCTCATACAGTGGTCCTTTGCGGGGACCTTGAACGGCTTGGCGATCCGTCTCGACTGCTTTGCGAGTGGCTCAAGCGCTACGCTCGCTCGGAACTCACGCGCTTAGTCGAGCGTCGTTCCTCTGAAGTGAACCTCTACCCCAGAGGTGTCAGTGTTCGATCCCAGAGAACTCGATGGGGAAGTTGTAGCTCAAGCGGACGTCTCAGTCTGAATATGCGGCTCCTCTTCTTGCCGGTGCACCTGGCGGAGCTCGTCATCGATCATGAGCTCTGTCATCTCGTCCACATGAATCACTCCGCTGCATTTTGGGATCTTTTGGAGCTGGTCCATCCTCAGGCACGGCTCGAGACCAAAGAGCTCAAGAGGGTGTCGGACTTGGTGCCTGCTTGGATTAGGTAGGGAGCGACTGGAGTTGGTAGTCCGTTGTGATGATCTCAAGTCTTGGCATCTGATCTACAGTAAGAACATGACAGAACTCTATGACCATATCGATAGTCGGTTTCGTTCTGATGGTCTCGATCTCTTAGAGACCTACGTCGGTATTCGATCACTGTCCCCTGCGTTCGATGTGCTGTGGCATGAACACGGTGAGCTTGCTCGGGCAGCGAAGCTCTTCGGTGATTGGGCGGACACGTTGAAGATTCCCGGCCTGTCGTCGAGAACGGCTGAGATTGAAGGAAGAACTCCAGCTCTGATTGTGGAGATTCCCGGATCTGTCCAGCGAGAGGATGTGCCGAGCGTCTTGATCTATGGTCATCTAGATAAGCAACCAGCGCTCGGACCCTGGCAGGATGGTACCGATCCTTTCACGGCAGTCCGCAGGGGTGAACTTGTGTACGGACGAGGAATTGTTGACGATGGTTATGCATTGCCCTGTGCACTGCTAGCTGTAGAGTCTCTCGTGCAGGCCGGTATGCACTATCCGCCGATCACGGTCGTAATAGAGGCCAGCGAGGAGAGCGGGAGTCCAGACCTAGCGGCTCACCTGGACGCAATCTCGTCATCACTCGACAATGTGAGCCTCGTCGTCTGTCTCGATTCTGGAGGTCTTGATGATCAGCGACTCTGGATCACCACTTCCCTCCGAGGCAATCTTGTGCTGACTCTTGATGTGGAAGTGCTGCTCCATGGGGTTCACTCAGGGTCTGCAGGGGGGGTCGTCCCCTCCTCCTTTCGAATTGTGCGCCAACTTCTCGACAGGATTGAGGATTCAGCGACGGGTGAGTTGAGGCCGGAATTCCTTCGTGCCGTGATACCGAGCTCGGTCGTTGAGCATGCCACAAGCCTCGCCCGTGAGCTTGCGGATCCTCTTGCTAGAGCATTTCCGATCGTCGAAGGATTGAGACTCGATGGCGCATCTGGAGCGGATCGAATTCTCCGCCAAACGTGGATGCCTTCTGTTGCGTATACCGGGATCGACGGTGTTCCACTCCCAAGAGACGGTGGCAACGTTCTACGCCCACATACAGCGGTCAAGCTTTCGCTACGCCTACCTCCTACGGTTGATGCATTGGCGGCTCAGGAGGGGCTGATTGCGCTCTTGTCCGAGAATCCTCCGAGCGGAGCGAGGATCTCTTTTGTGACGGAGAGCCCGGGAAATGGATGGGTGGCACCGGAGTTTTCTCCTCAGATAGCCCAAGCTATTGCACAGGGTTCCCAGGCGGGCTTCTCTCGGCTGCCCGGTTTCTGCGGCGAAGGTGGGTCAATCCCGTTCCTCTCGACACTGGCTGAGCGGTTTCCTCAAGCGCAGGTTGTGGCTACGGGTGCGTTGATACCGGGCTCCAATGCACACGGACCTGATGAGTCTCTCCGAATCCCTGTTGCGGTTGGAGTTGGTACGGCGGTTGCATTTCTCATCCATGCAGCTGGTGTCCCAGCTGATTGAGCCGCAGGGTTGAGTGCCCTGATCCTCTACGACCTTTGGTCGTCGCTGCTCTTGTCGAGCTGCTGATCTGTTCCGTAGATCGCTTGGCATTGGGATCGGATGATGGTGGGGACCAGCTCCCAGGATCCCGCTCGGACCTTTGTTGACGATGCGAGACGTAGCGGCTCTGGAAGGCTCCAATGGGGGTCAGAGTTCAGAGTTTGGTACTGATCGCGATCGAAGACGATGAGCTCAGGGAGGCGAGCAAGCTTGTCTCTCATCTCTTCTAACGAGCTGTAGTAGATGGGGTCATGGAGCTGCAGCGCCTTGTCGGCTCCGAGAACGAGATAGTCGTAGTCGCGCGCGATGTCTGCGAGTAGACGCTCGGAAGTGAGAACGATTCGGCATCTGGGTTCGTCGTCAAACACTTGAACAAGGAGGTCGCAACGGGTTCCAAGGCTGGCTTGAGTATGTCTGGGTTTGTTGAGGGCGTCCAGCGAGAGGGTTAGGTCGACTCGGTCGATGCGCTTGTCAGAGAGTACCGAATCGACAATTGCTCGGTGAGCTAGGGTGGGCGGGTTGAAGGAGCCAGGAAAAACGGCGACGGTCATGCGCACAGTAGGACAGTTCCGATCGATAGACCGTGGCAAGAGGATGGTATCGACCGATCTCTGTCAGTAGTGGGATGCGATCTGGCTGGCCGGTGAACGACGGCCGGTCGAATTTCTGACGATTTCAAGTCAAACTCTCTCGTAATGGTCACTCTTCCGGCATTTGTGCTGTCTCAGGTACTCTATGGACTGGCTAAGCTTACCTCGCTATGCGCTCAAATGCTGAAACTCTAGAGGGAAATCAAGTCAAGCTCACGATTGGGATTCGTGATGACGAACTGGAGCCCTACGTTGATTCGACGGTTCGGAAGCTCTCTCGCGAGGTCCGGATCCCTGGATTCCGACCTGGAAAGGCCCCGAGAAAGGTCTTGGAGGCCCGGTTGGGTACCAAGGCGTTGCGACGAGAGGCGATCGAAGAAGCCCTCGAATCGTACTATCGGCAGGCTCTCTTGGATAATGGCATTGATGCCATTGCCCCGCCGAGCGTCGATATCTCCGAAGGTGAGGAGGGCGGTGATATCACGGTCGATGCTGTGATTCAGACCAGGCCCGTCGTCACCGTAGAGGGTTTTGATTCCTTAGAGATCGAGGTGCCTGCATTTAGGATCGGCGATGATGACGTCTCAGAGTCGCTTCGAAATCTTCAAGAGCAGTTTGGTACCTTGAAGGATGTCGATCGACCGATCGAAGACGGTGATCAAGTGACCATTGATCTGCGTGTTGCTGTCGATGGCGAGGTTGATGAGGCAGCGTCCTTTGAGGACCTGTCGATTCGGGTTGGTCGTCGTCAGATCGATGAACGGATCGAATCGAATCTTCTTGGCTCAAGGTCGGGTGAGACGATGGATGTAGCCTTCAGCGATGATCCAGAGGGGCTGGTTCGATCGATCACTGTCAAGTCAGTGAAGGAGATTGAGCTGCCAGAGCCGACCGATGACTTTGCTGCAGAGGCGTCGGAGTTCTCCACTATTGAAGAACTGCGGACAGATATTCAAACTCGGTTGTCGACCATGAGACTCGCAATGGCGAAGAATACGTATCGTCAGGAAGTGATCGACAAGCTTGTGGAGCTTGTTCAACCAAATGAAGTTCCCGATCCGCTGCTCTCGGCCCAGGTGGAGAACGATCTTCACCAGTTTGGCCATCAACTCGAGAGTCAAGGGTTGACGTTACGCCGGTATCTCGAGCTCACTGGCCAAAGTGAGCCACAGTTGCTCAATACTGTCTACAGCGGTGCTCGACGGAGTGTTCTCTTAGATCTGGCACTCCGGGCGATCGCTTTAGACCGCTCCTATGAGATATCAGAGGAGGAGATTGATGAGCGCGTTGAGAAGATCGTCGAAAGCCAACCAGGACAAGCCCAAGCGTTGAGGGAGTACTACCAGGCGGGCGAAAATAGGCTTGCCCTGCGTGTGGACATTTTGAAGCAACGAGCTTTCAACGAGGTTCTGAAGACCGTGGTGATTCGTGATACCAAAGGTGAGGCTGTGGAACTCGTCGAGTTGGACCCCGAACTTGCGGATGAACTTGGCGAGTGAGAGAGCGGTGGAAACAAAACTCATCGAGGTCTCTAAACTACCTTGAGAAAGAGATAGTCGAAGTTTGAGGAAGGTTGGCTCATGAGTTCCAATAGTTTCTACGTTCATATGCCGACCGTGATCGAGTCGAGTTCTCGAGGAGAGCGAGCCTATGATCTCTACTCTCGACTCCTACGTGAGCGAGTGATCATTCTCGGAACCCCGATCGACGCTACCGTGGCTAACTTGGTCTGTGCACAGCTGTTGTTCTTGGAGTACGAAGACCCCGAGAAAGATATCAACATTTACATCAACTCCCCTGGAGGTGAGATCACAGCGCTCTTTGCGATCTACGACACGATGAAGTGGATCCACGCTTCGGTCTCGACTTTCTGTCTCGGACAGGCAGCGTCCGCAGCCGCTGTACTGTTGGCAGCTGGAGCTAAAGGGAAACGATTTGCGCTTCCGCATGCAAGAGTCTTGCTCCATCAGCCCTATGGGGGCGTTGGGGGACAGGCCACCGACATCGAACTCCAGGCCAAGGAGATCATGCGCATGAGGGATCTCTTGAACGAGATGATTGCCACTGACACTGGTCAACCGGTCGAACGAATTGCAAAAGATACTGATCGAGACTTTATTCTCGAAGCAGATGAGGCAGTCGAGTATGGGATCATTGATGAGGTGATCTCATCGAAAGATGCGCCATCGCTCGCTCAGTAAGTTACGTTCTGTGTCGATAGTACGGATGGGTCCCGATGAATAGCCGGAGACTCTTGGAACGTTTTGAGAGATATGGCGACAGGATGGTTCTAACTGTTGAGGAGTGTGCTTCAATGGCGTTAGTGGATCACTGTCCGGTCATAGTCTCTGTAAGTAAGACGCTTTCCGATCCGGAGTAGATTGGGGGTTTCTATGGCGAAGTTCGGCGAGGGCCAAGACGTAGTCAAGTGCAGCTTTTGTGGCATGTCGCAGAAGCAGGTTCGGAAGCTGATCGCTGGTCCGGGTGTCTATATCTGTGACAAGTGTATAGAGCTCTGCAACGACATCATTGAGGACGAGGTTAGTGAGCCTGGTGATGTGAAGTTCGAAAAGCTGCCGAAGCCTCGTGAGATCTCAGATTTTCTTGATGGGTACGTGGTCGGTCAAGATGAGGCGAAGAAGATCCTCTCTGTAGCGGTCTATAACCACTACAAGAGAGTTCAGGGTGGACCTTCGCGCGACGGAGACGTTGAACTTGCTAAGTCGAATATCTTACTACTTGGCCCAACTGGGTGTGGGAAGACGCTACTTGCTCAGACTCTCGCTCGCATGCTCAATCTGCCCTTTGCGATAGCGGACGCGACGGCACTCACTGAAGCTGGGTACGTTGGAGAAGATGTTGAGAATATCCTCCTCAAACTCATCCAGGCCGCAGACTATGACGTTAAGAAAGCCGAGACAGGGATCATCTACATCGATGAGATCGACAAGATTGCTCGGAAGAGTGAAAACCCCTCGATCACACGAGATGTCTCTGGTGAGGGGGTTCAACAGGCGCTCCTGAAAATCCTAGAAGGTACGTCCGCCTCCGTTCCTCCCCAGGGGGGCCGAAAGCACCCTCATCAGGAGTTCATACAGATAGATACCACGAATATCTTGTTTATCTGTGGTGGAGCGTTCGTTGGGCTTGAGAGCATTATTGAGGCGCGTCTAGGTCGAAAAGGGCTTGGCTTCAATGCGCAGCTCTTCGACGCTCAGGAGAACCGATCCTCCTTGCTACGAAAGGTCTTACCAGAGGATCTCTTGCGGTTCGGTCTCGTGCCTGAGTTCATCGGTCGACTGCCGGTGATTGGAGCGGTCTCTTCGTTGGACAAGGCTGCGCTGATTCAGATTCTTGTTGAGCCTAAAAATGCGCTCGTGAAGCAGTACAAACGAGTCTTCGAGCTTGACGGAGTCGAGCTGGTTTACACCGACGACGCTCTTGAGGCCGTCGCGGAGCAGGCATTGCTGCGAGGGACCGGTGCACGCGGTCTCAGGGCGATCATTGAGGAGGTTCTCCTCGACGTGATGTACGAGTTGCCGTCGCGAGACGATGTCGATCGCTGTGTTATCGATCGATCGGTTGTGTTGGATCATGTGGCGCCGACGCTCGTTCCTCGTGTTGCCGAGCCTTCCGATCGACCAGATCGTGCTCGCAGAGCTGCGTCGTAGGGCCTGCAACAGTGAGTGAAGATGGTGATGGACTTCGCTGGCTTGAGGTGTTGCGTGACTTTGAAGGAGACCGGACCGGTGATATACCGAGCCTCGATTCACTACGAAAACTTCTCGACTGTATTGGGGATCCGCAAAATCACTATCGCGCAATTCACATAGCAGGGACGAATGGCAAGGGGGCCGTCGCGCATTTCGCTTCCGTCCTTGGAATGCGGAGTGGTTTCAGTGTTGGTACCTACACCTCCCCAGATCTCGGAGATCTCTGTGAGAGGATCAGACTTAATCTCGAGCCGATAACTCAGGGGCAACTCGATGCTGAACTTTCGTCTCTTCGAATGATTGGAGAGGCATTTGAGATTGCTGGTTTGACCAAGTTTGAAGTATTGACCGCAGCGGCTCTCTCACTTTTTTCACTCGAGGGAATCGAGCTTGGTGTGGTTGAAGTCGGGATGGGTGGCGCATGGGATGCAACGAACGTAGTCGACGCAGAGGTGGCGGTGATCACTTCTGTCGGACTCGACCACCAGGAGTATCTCGGCTCGACTGTCGAGGCGATAGCAGAGGTCAAGTCAGGGATCATTAAAGAGGGCTCCACGGTGATAGTCGGGCCCGTGTCTCAATCGGTTGAGACGGTACTTTTGACGGCGGCACAGCGAAGCGAGGTCGCTGAGATTCACTGGGTGGGATATGACTTGGTTGTGCAGAGTCAATCGATGGCGGTGGGTGGTTGGGTCTGTGAATTCCAAACACCGTACGGGACGTACTCCGATATCTTTGTGTCTGGCCATGGTCGTCATCACGTCCAGAATGCTCTCATAGCGATTGGTTCGGTTGAGGCGCTTGAGCGAGGACCGCTCCCGCGTGAAGTGGTAGAAGACGCAATGCGTTACCAGACGCCTCGTGGACGTCTACAAGTCGCAAGTCGAGAACCACTTGTGGTAGTGGATGTGGCGCACAACCCCGATGCCGCTCGGGCGGTTTCATCGACGCTCGCTGAAGAGTTTTCGCACGTAGACGGTTGGGTCGTACTCTTTGGCCTTGCGCGTGGGCGAGAGAGCGAACCCTTTCTTCGAGCGCTCAATCCTTCGACCATCGACGAACTCTTTGTGATCGAGGCACCCGGGAGTCGGGCCGACCTAGTCGAGGTAGCCCACGAAGCCTCACTGCTTGGGATCCGGAGTCATCTTGCATCCAGTGTTGATGACACCATGAATCAAGTTTTGGCGACTGTCCGAAAGGATCAGGGGGTGCTGGTCATTGGAGGGCACGGCTTAGCAGGTCAAGCGTTGGAATTTCTAAGGAGAACCTTGCCCTAGCGTGGTCGATGGGTAGCGTGTTCGACTAACCTCTTTCACCTGTATGGCAAGAACTCTTTTAATCTGTAAGCCTGACGCCGTTGAACGGGGTCTCGTCGGCGAGATCTTGAGGCGAGTGGAGGCTAAAGGGCTCCGTTTCAGTCGACTAGAGCTCCGCACAATCGATGTTGCAACTGCGAAGACGCACTACAGCGAGCACGATGGTAAACCGTTTTTCGGTGATCTCGTTGATTTCATCACTCGTTCTCCATCGCTGATTGCAGTTGTCGAAGGTCCTGGCGAGGTCTTTGCAATGGTTCGTTCGTTGATGGGCGTAACGGATCCGCAACTCGCAGCCCCCGGTACTATCCGAGGTGATCTAGCGACCATGGTGAGTGAGAATCTCGTGCATGGTTCGGATTCTGCTGCGTCAGCTGAGCGAGAGATTGGTCTGTTCTTTCCGGAATTGAAGTCGTAGAGTACGAAAGTGTTCTCCGCTAGTGGAGGTATGTCATGGCGAATGGTTCTTCGTTCTTTGGTAGGGATATGGCGGTCGATCTCGGCACTGCTAACACCCTCGTGTACGTACGTGGCAAGGGTATCGTCTTAAACGAGCCGTCAGTAGTTGCGATCGATACCAGAGATGGTCGACCGTTAGCGGTTGGGGCTGAAGCCAAGAGAATGATTGGTCGGACGCCCTCTAATATTCAGGCGATTCGTCCGCTCAAAGATGGAGTGATTGCAGATTTTGAGATCTGCGAGAAGATGCTTCGCTACTTTATTGGCAAGGTTCATCGTTCGCGAATGTCGAAGCCCCGGATGGTTATCTGCGTCCCTAGTGGGATAACGGGAGTGGAGCAGAGGGCCGTGCAAGAGGCCGCCGAATACGCGGGTGCACGAAAGCCGGCTTACATCATTGAAGAGCCGATGGCGGCTGCGATCGGCGCTGGTCTTCCCATTCATGAGCCCTCTGGAAATATGGTCGTTGATATCGGTGGCGGAACAACCGAGGTTGCCGTGATATCGCTCGGCGGCATCGTGACCTCCAAGTCGATTCGCATCGGAGGCGATGAACTCGATGAGGCGATCATCGCCTACATCAAAAAGGAGTACAGCCTGGCCCTTGGTGAGAGGACGGCTGAAGAGATGAAGATGACACTTGGATCGGCGACGGTTCTCGAAGAGGAGCTACAGGCGGAGATACGCGGTCGTGACCTCATTACCGGACTTCCGAAAACCGTTCTGATCTCTACTCAAGAGGTTCGCAAGGCTATCGAAGAGCCGATCAATGCTGTCGTTGATGCGGTAAAAGTTACACTCGATCAAACGCCGCCTGAGCTTGCGGCAGACATCATGGAGCAAGGTATCGTGCTCACTGGCGGTGGGGCCCTGCTGGCCGGTCTCGATAAGAGGCTCCATGACGAGACCGGTATGCCAATTATTGTCGCTAAAAATCCGCTGAACTGCGTTGCGATGGGGTCGGGACAGTGTCTCGAGGAGTTCGATGCTCTCCGTCAAGTGCTGATGTCCAACTCATCGAGGAGATAGGGCGACACAGGGCTTGGGGAGACTCTTCGAACGTCCGCGAGTAACCCTCCTGTTGGTGTTACTTATCTCGGTTACCTTGATGACCTTAAATTTTCGTGGAGGATCGCGATTTAGCTTCGTCAGCGTTAAAGCTGATATGCGGAACGTGATTGCTCCCCTACGGTCGGCTCTTGATGCTGTTGTCCGGCCGGTCTCAGATGTAGTGAGTGGGGCGTTTAACTACTCCTCGCTTCAGACTCAAGATGCGCGACTCCGTCAAGAGCTTCATGCCCTGGAGAGTCGATCGGTTCAGGGTAAGACCGCTACCCAGGAGTTGCGGACGATCTTAGCGTTGAACAAAATACCCTTTGTGGGATCGATTCCAGGGGTTAATGCGCAGGTCATTTCGCTCACACCCACGAATGTGCAGTTGAGTTTCGAAATTGACAAAGGTTCATCGTCTGGGATTCGGCTCAATGACCCCGTCGTAGACGCAAGTGGTCTCGCCGGACGCGTCACGGCGGTTGCTTCGCAGACCTCGACTGTGTTGATGCTGACGGACCCGTCGTTTGCCGTTGGTGTGCGACTTGGGCCAAGTGGGAAGGCGGCTCTCGCCACAGGCGAAGGCGAGGGGTCGCCTCTCAAGGTCTCCCTGGTCACACCGGGTACTCGTTTTACCCGCAACCAGGTGCTCACAACTTCGGGGCTGCAAGGTGAAATATTTCCTCCAGGAATACCCGTGGGACGAGTGGTCAGCGCTTCGGATCAACCAGGTTCGCTTCAAGAGAGCGTGGCGATGCAACCCGTCGTTAACTACGGCGCACTTCAATTCGTTAAGGTTCTGCTCTGGAGTCCGCCCGGATCATGAATCGACTCGTTAGTCTCCGTCTGCCGCTCGTCGTTGTTACCTTCGTGGTTCTGGCACACACCTCGTTCGCGGCTACTCCGATCGATGGTGTTCACGTTGATTTGATGGCACTTTTGGTAAGCACCGTGGCAGTGGTTGGTGGTCGAGAGCTAGCGGTGGTGGTCGGTTTTGTAGCCGGACTGGCTGCAGATGCATTTCTGACGACGCCTTTTGGTCTGAGTTCATTCGCGTTTGCTCTCGTTGGGTATCTACTCGGTGAGGTGGAGAGGTTCGGGCGGGAACGGTCGTTGTTGATTAATTCTTTGCTCATAGCGGTTGGTAGTGCCGCAATCCAAGTGGTGCTGACGATCGGTCTCTACCTCCTTGGGCTCGGGAACCCACTGCAACATCGTGTACTTATCGAAGTTGGAGTTGTGACGGGAATAAACTTCGTTTTGTCACCAGTTGCTCTGCTGATCGTTCGATTTGCACTTCCAGCTAGTGACCTGTCGTTAGCTTCAACGAACCGCAGGAGACCGTGAACGATGGCACTTGTCAACGACGATGCGTCGACGCCAGCTACGCGATCGAATCAGTGGAGGAGTAGAACCGTAGGGCTCGTGGTGCTCGGCTTGTTCGTCGCACTCTTCACTCGGCTCTACTCGCTTCAGGTGCTACGAGCACCGTACTATAAGTCACAGGCTAGCTCGAACCAGCTCCGCGAGGTATCGATCTCACCACCTCGAGGACTAGTCCTCGACCGGTCTCAGAACGTGTTGGTCGGTAATACGGTGATTCAAGAGCTGGCGCTGTCCCAGCGCTCCGAGACTCTGCACCCAGGTGTCGTTGGGCGCCTCGCAAAATTGATTGGCCTGACTAAGGCTCAGATTCTCTCGGAGCTGTCAAATTCGTCGTACAGTGCCTATCAACCGACTCCGATCAAGTCAAATATTTCGAGTACCACTGCGATCTATGTAGAGGAGCACCAGAATCTTTTCCCTGGTGTCAGTGTCGTGCAGGCTACGCAGCCTAAATACACCAGAGGAGACCTTGCTGCTCAGGTGCTCGGTTATGTAGCACCCATGACTGCCTCACAGTACAAGGTACTCAAGAAGCAGGGTTATCTACCAACCGATCAGATTGGTCAATCAGGCGTAGAGGCAAGCTATCAGTCCTACCTGCGCGGTAAGCCAGGAGTCGAGAAACTCGCAGTCAACTCCAGTGGTGACGTTGTCTCGGTCTTAGGGGTCAAGAAGCCAACTCCTGGTGGAAACGTTCAGCTAACGATTGACGGGGCTCTCCAGGCGCAGGCAGAGAAGGACCTGGCGCAGCAGATTCATACGTTGGCGACGACAAAGAACTCCTTTAAGATCAATCCAGCTGCGCTCTCTGGGGCGGTGGTGATCGAGAATCCGCAAGATGGCAGCGTCTATGCCATGGCGTCGTATCCGACATACAATCCGTCCGAGTGGGTGGGTGGGATGTCGAACGCAAACTACGCCTACCTCAATAATCCGGCGAGTGGCTATCCCTTGCTAAATCGAGCGATTCAAGGACAGTACACACCGGGTTCGACCTTTAAGCTGGCGACTGCCTCAGCGGCTCTCTCGACTGGACTAATCTCGCCGTACACCCAAATTCACGATCCGGGCTACTTCCGTATCCCAAACTGCACGGGTAACTTCTGTCAGCTCCATAACTCGGGATTCGAGGCGCTCGGCAACATTAATATCGTGACTGCGCTTGCCGACTCTGACGACGTCTTCTTCTACACGTTAGGCTACGACTTTTACGTCAACCAGAAGACCTATGGTCCAACCCCTATTCAGAATTTCGCTGCGAAGTATGGCTGGGGACATAAGACTGGTATCAACTTGCCAGGTGAGCTACCTGGAAACGTTGACTCCTTGCAACAGCGTCAACTCTTACACAAGCTCGATCCGACGGCGTATCCGTACGCGAACTGGTTCACAGCGGACCAGCTTGAGATGGCCTTTGGACAGGGCGAAACGCTCATCACGCCGCTACAGATGGCGAACGCTTACGCTACCTTCGCTAATGGAGGAACACGGTACGTCCCTCGTATTGCCGAGGGGATCGTCAACGACTCTGGAAAACTCATCAAGTCGTTCCCACCAAAGGTCGCCGGTCATGTTGTGCTCTCTCCGAGTGTTCGAGCGGCCATGACGACCGGTTTTGAAGGAGCGGTCCGCTATGGAACCGCAGGTGGAATCTTTCCTAACTTCCCTCTGTCGACCTTCCCACTCGCAGGGAAGACCGGTACTGCATCCGTTGCTGGCCAGGCACCAAATGCATGGTTTGTCGCCTTTGGACCGGTTGGTAATGCGAAGTACGTTATCGCCGCTGTGGTTGCTGGTGGTGGATTTGGTGATACTGGTGCCGCCCCAATTGTGAGAAACCTCTTTACCTACCTCTTGTCGCATCCTGTAAAGCCTCCGACCTATGGTGTGGGGCACTTGAGTGCTGGATCTACGCAGCCGATTAGTTCGGGAGCACAGGGGTCCATGATCTCCTCAACTACCACATCTACTTCGACCACGGGAGCCAAAGGTGCAGGGTCTGCAACGACTGCTGCCAAGGGTACAACAAGTTCTACGACCACTTCGAGCTCGACGTCGGCGAAGGCAGGTTGAGGTTCTAACTGAACTAGGAAGGGTTCCGGTTAGGATGATATTCCATGACAGATCCGTTGGGTGTAGTGAGAGATACTGTGGTATCCTCCGCTGCTTTAACGGTGGCTCTGTTTGCGTGGGGTGCTGCCCACCGACAGTCGCAGAGTTTCTGTCGCACATTCGAAAAGGTTAGGGTCGAGAGCTACCGCTCGTTGACGCAGCATAGTTCTTGGGCCCTAGGGGCGATCAGTGTTTCCGATGTTGAGCGCCAGTGGCGCCCTGTGAAGGAGTCTCTCGCGACTCCGGTGAACACTAGTCGACCCTTCCAAAGAAGGGTTTATTTATATGTCCGAAGAGACACGTCCAGAGCAAGAGAGTTCGCTTAGAGGTCAAGAGAGTACGAGCCGAGATCCAGTTCCTCAGCTTCCTCCTCCAGTCTCGACGAACTCAAGGCCGCGAGTGGCGAGGGAGAAGATAAAGGTTGTTAGGGAACAGCCTGCAGGGAGTCCGAAGACGTCCGATGAGTCCTCGAACGATGTATCTCGGCGGACTACGGTTCGCCGGACTCGCCAAGGGAGTGATCAGCGGAGCGCCGAAGGAGCTGAGGGTACCTCAGCAGAGTCTGTTGCCGCCGTGGGGAGCGATAGTTCTGGTGCCCGCCCACGTCGTGCCAGGGCGCCGAGAGCGAATCCAGCGACTCGTGAAGTTGCCGGATCGGTCGTCGGCTCTACCGTAGAGGAGAACTCGGCACAAGCGTCGTCAAATAGTCGAACCGGCATGGTTCAAAAAAGCTCCCCGGAGCGAGAAGTCGTAACGAGTGAACCGGAGACCGGTACGGGAACTCCCCTGAGCCCAGAGAAGCGTCGGCGGCGCTTAAAAAGTAAGGCTCAGAGCGGTCCGTCGATTGCCTCGGGCCCCGTCGAGTATCGGACGGAAGGCCAGTTGGCGGATACCTTAGCCGCAGGACCTCGAAGCCGGAGGCGCATGAATCAACGAGCTCCACGGGAGCGTAACGGCCGCCCAGTTGGCCGGTACTTAATGTGCGTGCAGGTTCGTGATGGTGTCACGCAAATCGCTATTCTCGAGGGTCGGACGCTCATCGAGCACTATGTCTCAAGAGAGTCCGACGACCAGTACTCCATCGACGGAAATCTCTATCTCGGTCGGGTAGCGAACGTCTTGCCCGGCATGGAAGCGGCCTTTATCGATATCGGCACTTCCAAGAATGCGGTGATCTATCGAGGTGATGTGCGCTTTGATAGGGATGACCTTGAAAGTGATGATCGCAGTGTTCGCATCGAACAGCTTCTTCGGCCAAAACAGACCGTGGTCTGCCAGGTTGTCAAGAATCCCATTGGCGCAAAAGGGGCCCGGCTCACCCAAGAAGTCTCTCTACCTGGACGCTTTATAGTTCTGATCCCCAACTCCAACAGCTATGGAATATCGAAACGTCTACCAGACGAAGAGCGTCGTAGGCTTCGTAAGATTCTCGACGAGGTTAAGCCCGAGGGCTTCGGTGTTATCGTGCGAACTGCTGCCGAAGGTGCAAGTGCCGATGAACTTCGACGAGACCTCAACCGGCTCATTGACATGTGGGGTCAAATTGACCAGAAGGCGAAGCGTTCGCACGCTCCGACCCTTCTCTACCGCGAGCCCCAAGTAGCGTTGCGTGTGATACGTGAGGAGTTCAGTCGAAACTATCGTGGCGTTATCATCGATAATCGAGAACTCTACGAAGAGGTAGTGAGCTACGTTGCGGCTATCTCTCCAGAACTAGCGGATCGAGTAGAGTTCTACGACGAGGAAGAAAACGGAGTGCCGGTTTTTGAGGCACATCACGTTCACGAACAGCTCCATAAAGCCCTAGCTCGCAAGGTCTGGCTCCCCTCCGGAGGCTCGCTGGTGATCGATCGCGCAGAGGCCCTGACCGTTATCGACGTCAATACTGCGAAGAACGTGGGATCCGTCTCTTTGGAGACGACGATCTATAAGAATAATCTCGAGGCGGTGGAGGAGATTGCGCACCAGCTTCGATTGCGTGATATCGGAGGCATCATCGTTATCGACTTTGTCGATATGCTCTCGCGCGAGAGCCGAGATGAGGTTATGCGGGCGTTTCGCGCTGCTGTTGCTCGAGACAAAACCAAGAGTCACGTCTACGATATGTCGCCGCTCTGCTTGGTGGAGATGACTCGTCAGAGAGTCTCTGAAGGATTGGTCGAGGCCTTTTCTGGCATCTGTCCAACTTGCAACGGAAGAGGGCTGATATTTGATCAGGTCCTGCTCCAAGAGCGTATAGAGTAATAAGGCTATGTACGCAGTCATTAAATCCGGTGGGAAGCAAGAGCGAGTCGAAGAAGGCTCAGTGGTCGAAGTCGAGCTATTGAAGGACGAGATAGGTTCAGAGGTAACCTTCTCGCCGATTTTGGTCGTTGACGGTTCGACGGTGCGTTCTCGGTCCGACGAGCTTTCCTCGGCGCGAGTTACGGCTGTGGTGATCGGGGAGTCGAAAGCCGACAAGATCGTTGGATTCAAGTATCATGCGAAGGCTAACGTGCGCAAGCACTGGGGTCATCGTCAGCGTCACTCGGTGCTACGGGTGACATCTATCACGGCTTCGTAGACGAAAAGGTAGGGTTTAGAGAGATGTCAAAGACTAAGGGCGGCGGCTCAACGAGAAACGGGCGAGACTCGAATGCCCAGCGTCTTGGTGTCAAGGTATTTGACGGCACGAAGGTGACCGCTGGCTCGATCATTGTTCGTCAACGTGGAACGCGCTTTCATCCTGGTGACAACGTCGGCCGGGGAAGTGACGATACGCTGTTTGCCAAGGCTGACGGGTTTGTAAAGTTTGCGCAGCGCAAGGGGCGTAAGGTAGTCGACGTTCGCAACGACGTTTAACTTGAACTTGCCTGGGCCGACCATGCGGTCTGGGAAGGAATAGGTTGTCTGATTTTGTAGATCATGCTCAGCTCCATGCGCGAGCCGGAAACGGCGGAGCGGGGGCGGTCGCCTTTCGTAGGGAGCCTTTTGTCGATAAAGGCGGGCCCGACGGAGGTGATGGTGGGGACGGTGGCTCGGTCTGGCTCCGGGCCACGACAGGTCTTGTGAGCCTCATTGGGTTTCGGGACCATCCTTTTCGTAGGGCTGAAGATGGTGGGCACGGGTCAGGGCAGCGGCGTAACGGCGCAAACGGTAAAGATATTGTCGTTGATGTGCCTGTTGGGACTGTTGTCCGTGACATGAACGGAGAGCTGCTCTTCGATCTAGCCGAGGAGGGTCTTCGGGTCTGTGTTGGTCGCGGCGGTCGAGGTGGGAAGGGAAACGCGGGTTTTCTTTCGAATAAGCGACGTGCGCCTGCCTTCGCTGATCAGGGTGAAGTCGGTGAAGAGCAGTGGTTTAACCTAGAGCTGAAGCTCAAGGCGGACGTCGCGCTGATTGGTTTTCCCAACGTGGGAAAATCGTCCCTTATCTCCGTGATCTCTCGAGCGAGACCTAAGGTAGCAAACTACCCTTTTACGACCTTGATTCCATCGCTTGGCGTCGTCAGGCTTGGGGGTGGAGAGGACGGATCTGAGTATGTCGTCGCTGACATACCGGGACTGATTGAAGGCGCAAGCTCAGGTCGAGGACTTGGGCTTGAGTTCTTGCGTCACGTCGAACGATCGAAGGTAATGGCAATCGTTGTCGATCTTTCTGAAGAGCAGGGATCTATCTTTCAGCAAGCAACGGTCCTCGTCAATGAGTTGCGCAACTATCTCCCAGCGCTCTTAGAGCGTCCGAGGGTGCTGATCGCTAACAAGGTCGATCTCGTAGTTGATGCTCCAGATCTCTCGGGCGAGCTGATGAAGATTGCCAACGCAATCGGAGCTATTGAAACGGTTGTGACATCGACGTCGACCCGGGAGAATCTGGAAGAGGTCAAGAGAACCTTGCACCGAGTACTCATGCGTGAAGGTGAGGACTATCGAGAGATCCCTTCGAGCGAGGTTGTGGTTCATCGATTGAGACCTCGCTTCGAGGTCTCGGTTGAGAAGGTCGATGATGGAATGTTTGTGGTGACTGGGCGTGACGCCCTTCACGCAGTTCGGCTCTCGGATCTGGAGTCTTTTGAAGCCCTCTCGATCGTCCATGAGCGACTCGATCGACTAGGGGTACTTCGTTCTCTTCGACGGCTGGGAGTGCGCGAGGGCGACGTGGTATCAGTTGGCGACCTTACCTTTACCTACGAGGAGCGTCAGTGAGCGATGCGCATAGTTGTGAAGGTCGGTTCTTCTTCGGTGACAAAATCTGATGGATCCTTCGATGAGTCGACGCTAGGTCCAATCTCGGAGAGTATCGCGAGACTTATGAAAGCGGGCCACTCCGTGGTCCTTGTCTCGAGTGGAGCAATCTCGTGCGGATTGGGAAGGTTAGGTGTGAGCGAGCGTCCGACCGGACGAGTGCAGCTGCGTGCCGCCGCCTCGCTCGGTCAAGTGGTTCTGTCCTCAGCATATGAGGCACTCTTTCGTGTACGACAAATTCAGACCGCTCAGCTCTTGATGATACCTTCCGACTTTGCTGACCGGCGACAGTATCTGCACGCTCGCGAGACACTATCGGAGCTGGTAGGCATGGGGGTGCTACCGATCATCAATGAGAATGATGCCCTCTCCAATGATCAACTTCGCTATGGCGATAATGATCTTTTGGCCGCGTTGGTCTGCAACTTGTTCGCTGCCGATCTTCTGCTTCTCTTGACCGATCAGGAGGGAATCTTCAGCGCTGATCCTCGACTGAACGCAGAGGCGACACTCATTCAGGAGATCTCAGATCTTGGCTCGGTGGATGCCGATGTCGGCGAATCTGGTTCCATGTGGGGAAGTGGAGGGATGGCTTCGAAGTTGAAGGCCGCTCGGATGGCTGCACATTCGGGTGTTCAGACGGTCATTGCGGGAGCTCGGGTACGAGACGTCGTCGATCGAGTCGTCCAGGGAGGTGAGCGCCTTGGAACCTTGATTCGACCTTATGGAGAGAGGCTTCCAGCTCGCAAGCTTTGGATTGCCTTTGCTGCTTCTCCGGTAGCGTCGGTGGCGGTGGATCATGGTGCTCGGATGGCGGTAGAGCGACAGGGTAGGTCTCTGCTCGTGGCCGGCGTACTGGCACTAGATGGTCCGTTTTCATCCGGTGAGATCGTAACGGTCCGTGACGTTGGTGGTGAGATTTTTGCCAAGGGGATCGTTCGGCGAGACTCTTCAGAGCTAGCGATTCCAGTCGGTGAGCCTCCGATCAGTGACGGCCTCGAGATGGTCGAAGCTGGTCGGTCGGTGCGGCGAGATGGTGAGTTGATCCATCGAGACGATCTCGTGGTGTTGACAAGATAGCTGAGACGAAAAGGATGTCGCTACGATAGCGAGATGGATCCATCTTCGTCGAACTCTCTTGTGGCACAGGGTTTGGCTGCACGGAAGGCAGCGAAACGCCTCGCTCTCTCTTCGGGCCATCAGCGGCGTCGCTCGCTGCTTGCTCTTGCAGACGCGATAGGGGCTCATCGGGAGCAGATCCTCGATGCGAACGAGCGTGATCTAGAAGAATGCGGATCGACGATGCCTCGATCGCAGGTCGATCGATTACGACTCGATGCCGGCCGACTCGATGCCATGGTCTCTTCTATTCGTGTGATCTCGGAGCAACCTGATGTGGTGGGAGTAGTGGAGAGCGGGTGGCGGCTGCCGAACGGGGTTGAGGTAGAACGAGTTCGCGTCCCGCTGGGAGTGATCGGCGTAATCTATGAGAACCGACCAAATGTGACCTCCGATTCAGCGGCGCTCTGCGTGATGTCGGGTAACGCCGTTCTCCTCCGAGGTTCGTCGTCAGCGATGAACTCGAATAGAGCCATTGTGGATGCAATGAGAGCTGGACTGGCGGCTACCGATCTTCCTCAAGATTCCGTCCTCTTGGTAGAGGACTGTTCGCATGAGGGTGTACGTGAGTTTATGGAGCTGGAGGGGGTGCTCGACTGCCTTATTCCACGCGGTGGTAAGTCTCTTCTAGCCGCAGTTCGAGAGTACAGTCGAGTACCTACGATCTTCGATGGAGAGGGAAACTGCCACATCTACGTCGATGCACGGGCCGATCTAACGATGGCGCTGCAGATCGTAGGTAACGCGAAGCTTCAGCGCCCTGGCGTCTGTAATGCAGTTGAGACGATTCTCGTACACAGCGCCGTAGCGGCAGAGTTCCTCTCCCGGCTCGATCCACTCTTCGCTGCAGTCGTCATTCGGGGAGATCAGAGGGTTCAAGACGCTATCCCGAGGGCGGAGCCTGCGAGCGAGCAGGATTGGGAGACCGAGTACCTTGACTATAAGGTTGCAATTAGAGTTATCGAGAGCGTTGATCATGCAATCGACCATATTGAGCGATACTCTTCCGGCCATTCTGAGGCCGTTGTGACCGAAGATCTCGCCGTTGCCCGCCGCTTTGTCGAGGAAGTTGATGCTGCTGCGGTACTCGTCAATGCGTCACCACGATTTATTGACGGTGGGGAGCTAGGTTTTGGGGCTGAGATCGGTATCTCTACTCAGAAGCTTCATGCCCGCGGCCCGATGGGCATGAGAGAGCTAACGACTCTAAAGTATGTTGTGCATGGCTACGGCCAGATTCGAGGATGAGAGTTTCATGAAAGATTACTTCACGTCGATCGATGACGTCGATCAGCGGTTGAGACGCGAAAACTACCTGCCGAGTCACGAGATCACCTCGACTATCTATCTAGCCTCGCGCCTGGGGAAGCCAGTACTGATCGAGGGTCCGGCGGGAACCGGTAAGACGGAACTCGCAAAGTGTATGGCCTCGGTCACCTCGTCTGAGTTAATTCGTCTTCAGTGCTATGAAGGTCTCGACGAGTCCAAGGCTCTCTATGAGTGGAACTATCGTAAGCAGCTGCTTCGAATTCAGGCTCATAGTGCAACTGATGCAGACCGTAGTTGGCACGATATTGAGGAGGATATCTTTTCGGAGGATTTTCTTCTCGAGAGACCGCTACTGAAGTCGATTCGGGCGCAGCATCCCGTTGTCCTCTTGATCGACGAGGTGGACCGACTGGAAGTGGAAGCAGAAGCGCTACTGCTGGAGATACTCTCTGAGTATCAGGTCTCCATCCCGGAGCTCGGAACCATGAAGGCGGTAGCGAGACCCCTCGTCTTTCTCACCTCTAATGGGACGAGGGAGCTCTCAGAAGCACTGAAACGCAGATGCCTCTTTCTGTTCCTAGACTACCCAGACATCGATCGAGAACGCGCAATTCTCCGATCTCGCGTCCCCACACTCTCCGAGGATCTTGCGAATCAAATTGCAGTCTTTGCTGCCTCGCTTCGAGGCATGGACCTCAAGAAGCGGCCATCAATCTCAGAGACCATCGATTGGGCCCTCGCACTTCTTGAGCTGTCGACACGTGAGCTCGATCGCGAAACGACGCTATCCACGCTGCAGATTTTGTTGAAGTATCGAAGTGATATCGACTTTGTGCGCAGTGAGCTCACCCGACAGCGGAGCGATGGATTGCGTTGACCGATGTGCTGGCGAGCTTTGCCCGCGCGCTGAGGGAAGCGAACATTCCTATCTCGCAGTCTGAGCTGAACGATGCTGCGGAGGCGTTGACGATCATACCGGTCGAGGATCGAGAGAGTTTTCGAGATTCGCTACTGGCGACGATGATTAAAGACCCAACCCATCGGGAGGTTTTTCTGCGTCTCTTCGACCTCTTCTTCCCTCAAGCAGTACTTGAGGGGCTTACCCCGAACGGCCTCCCTGAGGATGAAAATGGACGAGATCGTGATGAAGGGAGCGACGATGAGCTGCGCAATGATGTCTATCAGGCGCTAAGGGATGAAGACGATGCGCGTCTTTCAGAACTCATTCGTAGGGCCGTGCAACGCTTCGGTGGTGTGGAAAGGGGACGAGCAGTGAGCGGAGTGTACTATACCTATCGAACGCTTCGTCAGCTTGACTCCGAGGCTATGTTGCGGGCGCTGCTTGATGCCGATCTTGATGGTGAAGTTGGCCCGTCCCAAGGTGGTGACTCTTTCCGACAACGGCTTCACAGAGAAGCTGCGGAACGACGACTCGCGGTGCTCAAGGCGAGGGTCAGCGAAGAAGTGACCCGGAATCTTGTCGCAGATAGAGGGGCAGAGGCCGTCGCACGGACCTTGGCGCTCTCGTT
>JAJYZP010000111.1 GCA_021799875.1 Actinomycetes bacterium
CACGGTCTCCACCGAGACTCTGCTGCAACTTGGTGATCGCCTCGTGCAGTTGAGCCATTGCTGACGAAGGAGGTGGATAGGTGAGGTACAGCGCATCGTCGTTGTCCTCGACACACAGGAGTCCTTCAAGGCCCTACTGTCCAGCGCTACATAAGTTATAAGTGGTCACGCTGTTGACTAGCGAGGCAATCCAAACTCGAGTGAGATCATGTTCGGTGGAGGTTCTTGTTTCCATCTCTGCAGGTCGACGCCGCATTGTGGTCGTCGTCGAAAGTGGGTCAGTGTTTGCCCCTTAGGGTGTGCCTCGGGTATTCATTTGTCACAGTGTCCTAATGCGAAAGAGGTTCCGAGTATGGCTCGATTGAGACTGTCGCGACGTGAAAGTTACGAACCGATGCTACTGCTCATTGCGCGTAGTATACGCGAGATTGCGTTCGGGTTTATCTCGATCGTGCTCCCGGTCTATTGGCATGGGGCCGGCTACTCCGTCATCGATATCGGATTGTTTTACTCGGTAGCGCTCCTTGGTTCATCAACGTTATCGCTGGCGATTGGACGCTACATCGACCATCTCGGAAGGAAGCGACTGTTGATCGTGAGCAGCATTTTGTGGGTTGTGACTACGCCGCTGCTGCTCAGTACGAAGAGTGTGGTCTTGATCATCGTTGTCATGTTGTTCGGGAGTATCAGTCCGACCGGAAAAGAGATCGGCCTTTACCTCGGAGTGGAGCAGGCTATGCTCTCGAGACTTTTTTCGGGGCAGGCGAGGACGAATACGTACGCCTGGTTTAACCTCGTTGGATACAGTGCCACCGCTCTCGGGGCGCTGGCTGCGTCTGCCATTGGAATCTCTACGGCGGCAGCGAATATCGATAGCACGGTCTTTAGTGGTGTGATCCTCGCCTATACCGCAGCGGGCGTTCTTCAACTCGTGCTCTATGCGCTTTTGACTCCCGTTGTTGAAGTGAGTGGCCCGACTGCTTCGACATCATCGCACGTGCCGGACCCATCTGTACGAAGGCTCATTCGGCGACTCTCTGCCCTTTTTACCCTTGACGCTTTCTCTGCGGGCCTGATCATCCAAGGTATTTTGGTCTACTGGTTTCGTGTTCGCTATCACATCGACTTGACCCAGCTTGGGCTGATCTTTTTTGGAACGAACACGCTGTCCGCGCTCTCCTCACTCGCCGCAGCGAGATTAGCTCAACGTTTTGGCCTGCTCAACACGATGGTATTTACCCATCTCCCCTCCAACGTACTCCTCATGCTCGTTCCCCTTTCTCCGAATGCCGGTCTGGCCGCCGTTATTCTGCTGCTTCGTCATCTACTCTCGCAGATGGACGTACCGACGAGGCAGGCCTACTCGATGGCAATGCTCGATGCTCCAGACCGTACCTACTTACCTGCGTGGACCAATGGGGCACGAAGTCTAGGTACGGGAGCGACTCCTGTCCTGAGCGGAGCGCTTCTCGCTACTCCTCTGACAAGTCTTCCACTACTTCTCTCTGGTGGCTTGAAGATCGTTTACGATGTTGCACTCTACGCGACCTTCAAGAAGGTTCCCCTTGAATTTATCGACAAGAAGTAGCACTCGACCTCTGCGCATGTCGCGGCAGCAGCTAGTGTCCCTTGTGGCCGCTGGCTGTGGTTCCGCTATAGCTGAGTACGGCTTTCTTCTGCGTGATGACCCTCGCTATCGTCATCGGGCGCAGCGGGTAGCCGAGTCTGCGGTGGATGCTATGGTTTTTCTGGCCCAGAGACCGTCAAAGGTGAAGCTCGGTCCGATTCCTCGTCGAGCGGTCTACCACTATGCCTGTCATCTGGTTCATGGTCAGAAGGCGGGCCCTGAGGCCGTGGAGCGTCTGCGATCGATACCCGAACTCGAGCTCATCGAACTCCCACCCAACGACCTCTGCTGCGGCTCTGCGGGAACCTACAATATCTTGCAGCCCGATATGGCCCATGAGCTGGGTCGACGCAAAGCGAGCAGCGTGCGCTCTCTGAACCCCGACATCGTCGTAGCCGCAAATCCTGGCTGCCACCTGCAACTCCAGCAACACCTCGGGGAGCACTATCAGGTGCTCCACCCTCTGGAGTTGCTGTGGGAGGCTCACCAAGCGGCTCGTTGATATGGGTTATGATCAGGTGAGCCTTGTCCTCGGTGTTGCTGGTTTCACTTCAGGCGCCTCCAGTTGGGGAGGTCAGGTGGGCTTGCGTGCAAGAACGACTACTCGACCGTTGGTACGAAACTCCGGATGAGGTCTCTCGTTTGCTACCTCGTCAAAGAGAGCATCAAAGGTCTGTGCATCCATGACGCCCGCTGTGATCACCTTCTCTCGTGCGTGACGGAGTTCAGCTAAGACGAAGGACTTCTCACCTTCCGATGGATCGGCGAGACGGTGCAGGGTTTCGCTCATGAGCTCAACACCTTCGATGTGAAAGCCTGCTGTATCGAGATAGGTTGAGAGCTTCCGACCGACTTCACGGTCTCCACCGAGACTCTGCTGCAACTTGGTGATCGCCTCGTGCAGTTGAGCCATTGCTGACGAAGGAGGTGGATAGGTGAGGTACAGCGCATCGTCGTTGTCCTCGACACACAGGAGTCCTCCTGGTTTGAGAACACGAAACAGCTCGTTACTCGCCATCATTGGTTCCGCGAGGTAGAGGTAGACCTCTCGAACAATAACGACATCGAAGGTGTCCGACTGATTTGGAAGATGACAGATATCGGCGACCTCGAAGGTGACTTTTGAGCCCTTGACGAACTCGCCCAAAGCGGTGAGCGTCGACAAGATATCGGTCGCCGTCTCGATGTAACTGGGATTGATGTCTGCGCCGGTAACAGAGACAGGTAGCTGTGTCGCTAGGTCGAAGGGGAGGATTCCAAAGCCGGTGCCGACGTCAAGAACCTCCATATTGGGGGCTATCGGTAGTCGCCACAGGAGTGAGCGCCAAGCAAAATGTAGGTTAAGCGAGTAGGCGAACATCGCTTTACCGTCTTTCGTCTCTGGGTATCCGGCGAGACTTCCCGCGATGATGGTATCTAATCGTTGTGCCTTAGCGGCGTTAAAGGTCATGTTGCTCCTTGCCTCTCCTACCTTATCGCGCCTTGATCGACGAGGTCGATTGCTCTCAAGTTTCTCGTGACAAGCTTTCCGCCGAGACGGGTGAGGTCGGTGTTCGAAGAGGACCCTGGTAGCTGTCGTGCCCTATCCCACGTTGGAGACTTGAAGAAGGTTGGAATCAGAGGACGGCCCAGGTACGAGTTGAGCGCGAGCTCTAACGTGGTGCTCTCTCTCGATGGCTCAGAAGGGTTCCCGCTACCAACCGGTCTGGGCTGGTCGTCCTTCTCGGTATCCGGCGGCGCTTTGGACGCCGAATATTGCGCGTTGATAGAAGGATTCGAGATCGGTGGCGCCTGCGTAGGTGCAGGAGCTTCTGACACCTGCGACGATATGGTCGATGAGGTCTTCGACGCCTGGGCGTTCTGGATCGAGATAGATCCGGCCGGTTGAGATCCCCTCCTCGAAGAGGCTCTTTCGGGCCCGTTCGAAGGCATCGTCGGCGCTCGTCCGTGACCTGACAGCACGGGCCGAAGCCATACCGAAAGCGTCCTTATACGCCCTTCCCTCCGCATCGCGTAGGAGGTCACCCGGTGACTCGTAGGTTCCGACAAACCATGAGCCGATCATCACGTTCGATGCTCCAGCGGCGAGTGCAAGCGCAACGTCACGCGGATGTTTGACCCCGCCATCGGCCCAAACATGGACCCCGATCTCGCGACCAAACTCTGCACACTCGAGAATGGATGAAAGTTGAGGTCGGCCGACTCCCGTCATCATCCTGGTGGTGCACATCGCCCCCGGTCCCACTCCGACCTTGATGATCGTGGCACCTGCCTCGGCAAGATCGGACACACCGCCTTTGGTGACGACGTTGCCCGCAGCGAGCGGAATTGCGGTGGTGAGTGAACGGATCGATGCGAGAGCGCTGAGCATTTTTTCTTGATGGCCGTGGGCCGTGTCAAGAACCAAGAGGTCGATGCCGGCTTCGATGAGGGCCTCTGCTCGTCCATGGACATCGCCGTTGATGCCGAGGGCTGCACCGACACGGAGACGCCCGTGCGCATCCGTGTTCGGTCGGTAGAGAGTCGAGCGCAGTGCTCCAATGCGCGTGATGAGACCGACGAGACGTCCTTCATCATCGACGGCTGGGGCAAGTCGGTGACGATCGTCGGTGAGGCGAAGGAATGCCGATTGAGGATCGATGGTTGCAGGTAGGACGAGGAGATCGGTCGACATGACCTCGTGGAGCTGTGTGAACCGATCGACATCGGAGCAGTCTGATACGGTGACGACTCCAACAGGATGGGAGTTCTCCGTGACGACGATCGCTCCATGGGAGCGTTTGTGAATGAGGCCGATCGCATCACCTACGGTTGCAGTTGGCGAGAGTGTCAGCGGAGTGTCGTGTTGGGTGTGGCGTTCTTTGACCCACTTGACTACGTCTGCGACGACTGGGATGGGAATGTCTTGAGGAATGATCGCTAAACCACCACGGCGAGCTACGACTTCGGCCATCCTTCTACCGGCAACGGCCGTCATGTTGGACACGACGAGCGGTATGGTCGAGCCGGTACCGTCGCGTGAGGTGAGGTCCACATCAAAACGTGAACTCACCGTGGAGTGCGACGGCACGAGAAATACGTCGTCGAAGGTCAGGTCGTACGAAGGATGAGAACCTTGAAGAAACTGCACGGATAGTGGAGTGTAGCCGCTCTAGAGGATGCTTAGATAGCTTGGGCATCGTTCATTGGCGGGGTCGACGAGGAAGGCGATCTTAGGGGCGCATCTTCCTGCGATCGAAAATGCCCGACGATGGTTCATTCGGCGAGAGATAGAACTGCGCCTGAGACGAGGAAGGCGATCTTCCTCTCTGTCCGAGCGTGCGAGAGATCAACGGACGGCCGCTCCTGATCTTCAGCTTGATCTCGTTGGGGGTGGCTAAAAGTAAGGGAGCGCATGGCACAGTATGCCTACGCGCCTCTCAAGAGAACTGAAGAGCATTTCACGATGATCTCGAGCGTGAGGAGCAAGGCTCGTAAGCCGGCATCGTCTTGAATCAGTGCGGGGGCTGAGCAGTGAGCTAGTCCGAACTTACGACCCCCTCTGACCCCAATATCGCCTGTGAACAGGGTAGATCGTTAAGAGTTAGCTGAAAATGTAGACACGAGTGGGTTGA
>JAJYZP010000001.1 GCA_021799875.1 Actinomycetes bacterium
ATCGTTAAGATCGGTAGGAAGCATCCCACCATCGGATACGCCCCTCCATCTTGCAGCACGTCAAGACGGTAACCTGTGATTCGCCCTTCAGCGGTCGCACCGATAGTGCCGACTTGGACCTGAGCACGTCCGTGTCCAAGGCCAACCATGTTCTGCGATCTCGTCTCGACCCACGTAACAGGGGAGCCAAGTGAGTGAGCAGCCCATGCAACGAGAATCTCCTCTCGATACTGCGAGGCTTTGGCTCCAAAACCTCCCCCAACATCAGGGGTGATCACACGCACCATGTCCTCCGCTATTCCGAGTGCCTCCACGACTGCGGACTTGACCGAATGCGGGGTTTGAGTCGATGCGTAGCAAGTGAGGCGTCCATCCTCACCTGGGACTGCGGCAAGAGCTCGACCTTCCAGTGGGGCCGGAGCGAGGCGTTGATTGACCATTCTCTGAGAGACAACGATCTCTGCGTCGTCAAAAAACGCATCATCAAAGGGCTGACCTAGCGAGGTTACAACGTTCGTACCCTCCTCCGGGAAGAGGAGGACTTCGTTACGGTATGCAGCCTCAAGATCAGTGACAGCGGGTCTTGCCTCGTAATCGATGAAGACGAGTTCTGCGGCGTCAAGAGCACACGCCGGCGAAGTAGCAACGATCATGACGACGGGCTCACCAACGAAACGTACCGTTTCTGAAGCCAAATAAGGCTGGACCATAGTGGGATGCTCGGAGAAGACGGACCGTGGCGAGACTAGGGACAGGTCTTCAGCGCTGTAAACGCCGATAACCCCTTCTGCACTTCGGGCGGCCTCAAGGTCTAAGGCAACGATAGAGCCATGTGCCACCGTAGAGGTTACGAAGGTCGCGTAGTAGGTCTCGTTGAGGTGCAGATCGCCAACGTAGCGACCACCAACCGTCAGAAGCTTTGGATCCTCTTTCCGAACTACCGTATTTCCCAGAATCGACACGACACTACCTCCTTCAACGAGACCCGCTCAGCGCGTGCTCCCAAACCCACCACGCCCACAACCTCGTTACCACAGAACTTCACGCCTCCCTTCGCCCTGTCAGACCAACAGTGCACCCACGAACGCACAAGACCATTCCCAGCAGACCACATCGCACTTCACGAGCGGCACCGCAAACCTAGGAGTGGGGCACAGTGCTGGTAGTACCAGTTCCGCCAAGGCTCTTCGATGGCACGTACAAGGGACTGCCTGGCATGATGACATACTCAGTCTGACCAGGCTTGACGAGACCGTACGACGACCTTGCAAGGTGCTCAATGTAGCGCGGGTTTTTCAGCTGCGCCTCTTCCGCAGCTAGGCGTTGGTTGGACTTCGAAATGCTAGCTAACTCACTTCGAGCCTGCTGAAGCTGACGATTCAGAGAGAGAATTCCGCCGAGGGGGAAGAAAACGACGACGTACCCCGCAAATGCCAGAACAGCAACCACGACCACGACAAGACTCTTGTTAGAAAGCTTCATCTACTTCTTCACCTAGCGTTATCTCGAGAATGCGCTCAACCCACCGTATCGCGCACTGTCGCCAAGTTCAGCTTCAATTCGAAGAAGCTGGTTGTATTTCGCTACCCGATCTGAGCGAGCAGGTGCCCCTGTCTTAATTTGACCGGCGTTCGTGGCTACCGCAAGATCGGCGATCGTCGTGTCCTCGCTCTCACCTGAACGATGTGAGATGACCGCACGATAGCGAGAAGTATGTGCGAGCCGCACCGTCTCCAGGGTCTCGGTAAGGGTGCCGATCTGATTCAGCTTGATCAATACGGCGTTTGCCACCTTGTTGTCGATACCACGCCGCAGGAGCGTCGAGTTCGTGACAAAGAGGTCATCACCTACAAGCTGAGTTGTGGAACCTAGGCGCTCGGTCAAAAGCCCCCAACCTTCCCAGTCATCTTCGGCCATTGCATCTTCGATCGAGATAATTGGGTAGTTCGAAACTAAATTCTCCCAGAACGAGACCATCTCAAGGCTGGTCAAGCTTGCCCCTTCGCCACTGAGCACGTAGAGGCCGTCTCGAAAAAACTCCGTTGAGGCCGGATCGAGCGCTATCGAAACCTCCGATCCAACGTCTCTTCCAGCGCTCTCGATAGCATCGATCAGTAGTTCGATAGCTTCTGCAGCAGAGGAGAGATTAGGAGCGAAACCGCCCTCGTCTCCGACCAACGTTGAAAGACCCTTTGCCTTCAAAACGGTTCGGAGGCTGTGATAGATCTCCGCTCCCCACCGAAGAGCCTCATGAAAGCTCGCCGCTCCGTGGGGAACGATCATGAACTCTTGGAGATCGAGGGTATTGTCAGCGTGAACTCCGCCATTAATGACGTTCATCATGGGCGTTGGTAGCAGGTGTGCGTTCACACCACCCAGATAGCGATAGAGAGGCATCCCGAGTCCGCTCGCTGCAGCACGAGCTACGGCGAGAGAAACTCCTAGAATTGCATTCGCCCCAAGACGACCCTTGTTCTCACTCCCATCGATATCACACAAGAGCTGATCGATCGACCTCTGCTCAGTAGCGTCCACACCGACCAATACGGTAGCGATCTCTTCGTTGACGTGAGCTACGGCCCGAGAGACACCTTTACCGACATACCGGTGCGTATCACCGTCTCGCAGCTCAATCGCTTCATGCGAACCGGTCGAGGCACCGGATGGAACAATCGCCCGGCCGGTCGATCCGTCATCGAGGAGAACCGCCACCTCCACGGTTGGATTTCCACGAGAATCGAGTACTTCCAGCGCCTCCAGAGCCTCTATCGTCAACATTGCAACCGTCCTCCCGACCGTAGAACACCAGCATCAACCTAGCGAAGGTCTTGCCGGACCCATCCATCAGCGAATCATTCTGCCGAGGAATTCTGCGACTCTAGAGCTCGAATCTGAAACTCAAGGTCACGCACCACTGAGCGGAGGACTGCATCGACATCGGCCCCAACCACTTCGCCAAGGGTTATCGCAACTTTGAGCAGCTCGGCAATGAAGGAAGGATCGTTTTCGCGTCCGGCACCGACGAGCTCGTTCAATCGATCTACCAGAACCACGGCTTGAGGCATTTGACCACCTTGCGATGTCAATTTGCGCGCGAGCTTGTGGATTCGTGCGCCGCCTACCAGGCTCTTTGGAATCCCATCCAAGGCCGATACCCGAGACTTCTCTTCCCGCTTGATCTTCTCCCAATTAGCCACCACATCTTCAGACCGAGATACCTCTACGCCACCGAAGACGTGTGGATGTCGCCGAACCAACTTCTCTCTCGTTCTATCACTCACATTCTCGAGGGAGAAGTAGTCCGCTTCACGGGCCAAGTTGGCATGGAACAAGACCTGAATGAGAAGATCCCCGAGCTCCTCACAGAGATGCTCCATAGCAGCATCGAGATCCGATCCCGTGGTACTCTCGACCTCGTCGAGCGCCTCGAGCACCTCATGAGACTCCTCAATCAAGTGATGGGAGAGCGTTGCGTGCGTCTGCTCAGCATCCCAAGGACAACTAACCCGTAGCAGTCGAATCACATCCCACAGCGCAGCGAGTGCGAACGCTGGCGACTCCCAATTCTCGATGTAGAGCGACGTGAGGTGGTCAACGTCGAGATCGGTCGGGACCGATCCATCTTCGATCCGAGAGACGACCTCGTCGCTGAGACCGAGATGATGCAGAACCGTCAGTGAGCACGCTGACATCTGATCCGCAAGTGCCACGATGTCTTGCAGAATGTCGGAAGAGTAGACCTGCATAACCACGACCGAACCCCGATACTGCGAGGGAGATTGAATCAGATCAAAGGCATCGGCAACGGTTACACCCGCAACCGGATCGAGACCGGTCCGGACCCAGACCAGATCCAAAAAGGAGACACCCGGAACGACCTCAAGAGGTACGCCCATCGACCTCAAAACTTGAACGCTGACCTCACCGACGGTCGGCGATCCCGGTACTAGGTAGGCCACAGTGCCTCCGGGATGCTCACGCAGTCGCTGAGCGACGGCTTCAGCAATATCTCGATACAGCTGCTCGAAATCCTCAGCTCGCTGATAGAGATGGTCAAGCCCCTCGACTACCACTCCACGGAGTCGAAGATCTGCAATCAGCTCCTCCATGCCTGGGTGACGAGTGGTACGGACGATGACGAGGTTCGCCTCATAGAGTCGCTGCAGTGTGCTCTGAGGGAGATAACCTTCCCCGCCGGGACCAACCCCTACGACTACGAGGTGCGCAGGTAAATCGAGAGGTTCGCTCATGCGCTCGGGGTCTTGAAGAACTGTTGAGCCCCAAGCGAAGGTACCGCTGGAGGTATCACGCCGACACCACCGGTTGAGTTCACCGAGAGCGATCCATACTGAGGGTTGACCACAAAGGTCGAGTTTCTAGCCGACTGTTGAATCGCGGCACCGAGAAGCGTTTGAGCCTTTGGGCCCAAGAGACTCGAGACGACCTCAGAGACCACTGACGAGACCGGAGGAACGCTCTTCGATGTCACCTCAACGAGCGAGTATCCCGAACTCGTTTGCACAGGAGCAGAGGGGGTATTGAGGGGCGTCCCAACGACCGCCGAAGCGAACGCAGCCCCGAACGCCTGTACGTAACTCGAAGACTGCCCACATCCAACTGCACCACCTCGAGACGCGGTATTCGGGTCCTGGGAGGACGCTTGTGCCACCGACGCAAAACTAGCCCCCGCGATGATCTTGGCACGAAGAGCGCTCGCCTCTGCCACCGTTGGCACCAAGATCTGCGACGCGCAGTACTGGGTAAAGGTGGCAAGATTCGACTTGTAGTAGGCCTCGATCGCAGATGATGTGAGTCGTACGTTGACCAGATGCGCTTCAAAGGTGTCGAGCGCCGCAGTATCGGAGATGAGCTGTTGTTGATACGCCTTCGGAAACTGACTGAACACCGAGGAGCCACCGAAACCCGCAACCGCTACGCTCGATGCAATTGCCAGCTCTTGGTTGGAGACGGGAAGTTTCAGCTGCGCAAGACGCTGTTCGACCAGGTCCACAGATATTCGCCGATTCAAAATCTGTGAGGTGAAGGTAGAGCTATACGTCCCTGCACCCGCACCGAAAACCTGCTCGTGACCGCTCTCGACCTGCGCGACAAAACTCTTGTTCGACGTGATCTGATTGAGTTCGGCGTCCAAAGAGGCGACAGATATTCGTTGACCGTTGATGATCACTGCGTAGGGCGAGATCGAGCAAGCCGCAAGAGCAAGCGAACCTACTCCCACGAGTCCAACTCGTAGGGCCCAGCGACGAGTTCTACTCGACCACATGATCATCAACCTCCTTAACGCCGTCAAGCTGTCCTCCATCACACTCCACTTCGCAACTGGCGCAACAGACACAACCGCTATACCTTAGAGGTTCGACCGCTCGTTCCCTAAATCGCCTCGGAGATACTCTCTCGCGTGCTCTTCAGGTCGCAGCGATCAGATTAAGCACCTCGAGCGCTAGTCCTAGAGGATCAGCCACATCCCGTAGGGGAAGAACGAGCTCGCCAGCCCCATCTTTGAGCAGGGCCTTTGGATACAGTCGACGAAGCCGTAGCTGCTGCGAAGTGCGGAGCGCTACCGGCTTGACACGACAGATCATCCCTGATCCGTGAGGCGAGCGCTTGAGCGAAAGCTCAGAGATCGAGAGTTGTCGACATCGAATCCGAAGGTCAACCAATGCGAGAAGGCGTTCAACAGGCTCAGGCAGTGCACCAAAACGATCCACAAGCTCAGCTCGAAAAGCCTCGAGTTCGTGTACCTCCGCAATCAAGGTACATCGCCGATACGCTTCGAGCCGAAGATCCTCTCTCCCAATGAAGCTTGTGGGGATAGATGCACTGACCGGCAGGTCGAGCAGGATCTCCGACGGGGCAGGTTCAGGAAGCTCACCTTTGAGTTCGGCTACCGCTTCTTGAACCATCTTCACATAGAGGTCGTACCCTACGGCCGCCATATGACCGCTCTGGTCTGCGCCAAGGAGATTGCCGGCGCCTCGAATCTCAAGATCGCGCATCGCTATCCTGAAGCCAGAGCCGAGCTCAGTGTTCTCACCGATCGTTCGAAGACGCTCAAAGGCCTCCTCTGACAGTGCGACATCGGGTGGGAAAAAGAGATACGCATAGGCACGCAGCCCAGATCGACCAACCCTCCCACGCAATTGGTGCAGTTGACCGAGGCCCAAGCGGTCGGCACGATCCACAATCAAGGTATTCACCGTAGGCATGTCAATTCCGGACTCAATGATGGTAGTGCAAACCAAAACGTCGTAGCGCTGCTCCCAAAAGTCCAGCACGATCTGCTCGAGCGAACCCTCATCCATCTGGCCATGAGCGACAGCAATTCTTGCCTCTGGGACCAGCTCCTCGAGCTGTTGACGAACGGCCTCGATATCTTGTACCCGGTTATGCACGTAGAAGACCTGCCCATCTCTGAGCAGTTCACGACGGATCGCCTCAGATACGGCGCGTTCGTCAAACGCTCCGACGTGAGTCAAGATTGGGCGCCGATCGAGTGGAGGGGTATGCAGCAGAGAGAGATCACGAATTCCCGTGAGTGACATTTCAAGAGTTCTAGGAATTGGTGTTGCTGAGAGGGTGAGGACATCTACTCCTGCCCGCAGAGCCTTGATCGCCTCCTTATGCGTGACCCCGAAACGCTGCTCTTCGTCGACGACCAAGAGCCCCAGATCCGAGAATTGCACTTCGCTCCCGAGCAGTCGATGGGTGCCGATCACGATATCAACGCTCTTGTTCGCAAGGCCGTTCAAGACGCTCTTCGACTGCGATGCGGTCAAGAAGCGAGAGAGCATCTCCACCCTCAGGGGATAGCCCTGAAACCGCTCGGAGAAAGTCTGAAAATGCTGGGAGGCCAAGAGGGTCGTCGGCACGAGCACTGCGACCTGCTTCCCATCTTGAACGGCCTTGAAAGCAGCACGCAAGGCTATCTCCGTCTTGCCAAAGCCCACATCACCACAGATCAGACGGTCCATGGGCTTTGGATTTTCCATATCCGCCTTAACCTCAGCGATCGCCCTTGCCTGATCACGCGTGAGCTCAAAGGGGAAGAGGGCCTCCACTTCTTCTTGCCACGGAGTATCGGGGCCAAAACGATGGCCAGGGGTAACGACTCTCTTCTGATAGAGCACGACGAGCTCCTGGGCAATCTCCCTAGCTGCTCGCCTCGCCCTTGCCTTCGTGGCCTGCCAATCCGCACCACCGAGCCTTGAAAGCTGCGGAGTCTCACCACCGTTGTAGGGAGTAATCAGCCCGACCTGATCCGACGGGACGTAGATTCTATCGCTCCCCCGATACTCCAGCAAGAGGTAGTCCCGTTCAACTCCCACCATCGTTCTCGTGGTCATACCGAGATAACGAGCGACGCCGTGTACGTCGTGAACGACGTAGCCTCCAACCGCAAGCGCCTCAAAGTCAACGCGTGCACGGTTCACCCGAGGTCGCTGCCGTCGATGAGAACGACGTCGTCCTGTTAGATCACTCTCAGCGAGCACAGCGAGTTTGAGTGGATGAACGATCACGCCCTCGCTGAGGTGAACGCCACTGACAATCCGCAAGACCTCCTCGCGTGAGCTCTGCTGCGCCCCATCACCGTCGTAGAGTTCGACCCGCAGACCCTCGTGCTCAAAGGATCGCTTCATCGTGGTAGCACTCAATGCCGACTCTGCTGCAACTACCACAACGTACCGCTGTTTTTGCAACGTCCGAACTCGCGCTAAGAGCTGCTGCATTTCACGTCCAGAGAAGCCCCAACTAGCTAGTCCGCTTCCCGCACCATCGGCTCCGCCAACGAGTACGACCGAAGCGGAACAGCGAGCGAGCGCACGATCGTAGCTCACATGGAGTCTCGGTAGCTCACGCGTCTCTTCTATTCCCCAGGTTCTCGCCAAGCTCTCAGCGAGCGAGTGCTCTTCGTCCACGATGTCGAGAGCGCGAGCGTTGAGCCGTGATGGCTCAACTAAGACCACCGTATCTGACTCGCCGAGCAGATCGGCTAGCACCATCTCATCCTTTTCGAGCCACGGAAGCCACGATTCGAGACCATCGAAGTACTCACCCCGGGCTGCTTTATCGAGAGCCTCTCGCTCTAGTGAGAAAGAGCTCTCGACCTCACTCGCCGCTTTTCGTATTTGTTCGTCGAGCACCACCTCTCGCGCTTCGCGTACGGTCACACTATCTATCGATCCCAACGAAAGCTGTGTCTCTGGATCGAAGTACGAGATCGCATCGATCTGCGCTCCGAAGAAATCGACTCGCACCGGTCGATCTGAAGCTGGATCAAAAATATCGACGATCGAGCCGCGAACCGAAAACTCTCCTCGACTTTCAGTCTGGTACTCCCGACGGTAGCCAAGCTCGACCAGATCGGCCACCAATTCTGACGGATCACGGTCCGTTCCCACCTGTAGCGGTGGTCCGTAGCTCATCGGCCCACGGCTTATGCGCTGCACCACCGAGCGAACCGTTGTCACTACGACGTAGCCTGCTGGCAAAAGCCCGTGTCGTAGTGCATGAAGGACTCGTACCCGAGCACCCACCGTCTCACTTGGAGGCGATACCCGTTCGAAAGGGAGTGTCTCCCAATGTGGAAAGTTTCCCACCATCTCGGAGCCGAGCAATTGGGATAAGTCGTTCGCCAGTCGCTCTGCCAGCTGGTTATTCGCGCAGATCACCACGGTGATACCTGCCGCCTTCGAGGCCGCAAGGAGTGCGACGTAGTAGGGCCAGCCTGCGCTAGAGACGTTGTCTGTTATCTCTGCAAGTTGGACATCAGAGAGCTTCGCTCCCCCAAGTCCAAGTACGTCAATACCCCTTGGCACCTCTTAAGCTCCTACTTGGTCGTGTTGTAGACCGTCATCGCACGTTCGACCCCATCGGCCACTATGGCCTCGATTCCACGAACCGCTCTCTCAGTCACGGTAGCCAAAAGATCGCGATCGCTCGGCGACGGACGAGACAGCACCCATTGGATGACACTTTCCCGTCCCGAAGGCGGCCGACCGATTCCGATACGAATTCGAAGGAAGTCATTGGACCCTATATGTGCCGCTACCGACTTCAAACCATTGTGTCCAGCTAAGCCCCCACCGGCTTTGATCCTCATAACCCCAACCGGAAGATCAAGTTCATCGTGAACGACCACGAGTCGTTCGACAGAAATTTCGCCATACTTCTTCCTGAGCGGACGCAGAACTCGCCCAGACTCGTTCATGTATGTCTGAGGAATCACCAAGACACAAGAGCGAGTTTCGGCTATCAGGGCGTTGGAACCTGGATGAAAAGTGAGTTCCGCACCGGCTTCTCTCGCAAACGCCTCCACAACCCATGCACCAGCATTGTGTCTCGTGTGCGCGTACCGCTCCCCAGGATTTCCGAGTCCGAGCAGGAGTAGTCGGCCCCCCTGGGGAGAGTTCACCGGTTGAACGTTAGGAGTCTTCAGCTAGACGAGCGACCAGCGTCTCTGGCTCGGTAACGAGAGACATGCCCTTGGGGAGCACAAGTGAGCCAGCAGCAATTTCGCCACCCTCATTGGCCATGGAAGCTTCGACCATGATCACGGCCGGCATTTTGGAGGCCTCTCCAAGAACTTCGATAGCGTTCGCTATACCCTCTACGCCGACTCCAACTTCCAGGTTGACCGAGGCGGTTACGACCTCTCCAGCTCGCATAGCCATGAAGTCGACATGGGCAACATCTCGACGCACTGGATGGCGTTGCACAGCTTGCACTTGAACCAGCTGTGGCTTTCCATCCAGGACAATAGTCAAGAGTGCTCCCTTGACAACACGATTAGAGAGTGCGGCACGAAGCTCTCTTGCGTCGCACGAGATCGATGCGGTCTCGAAGTCCTTCCCGTACACGACCGCAGGGAGCCGACCCTCACGTCGCATTCTCCGCGACGAAGGACTTCCGGTCTCTCGACCTCTCTCAACAACAACATTTTCCTGCGACACTGCGACGACTCCTCGGATACCGCTAGAGATACAAAGCGTCCAAACCAAGCGGTCAGGACAAACCCAAGAGTTTAGCCCCTCCCAATCTTCCACCAACCAAACAACAGGGAAAGGCTGGCCTCAAATCGAGGATCAGGATAGGTTATCACCCTTAAAAATATCGGAGACCGATCCGTCCTCAAAGACTGCAGCGATAGCATCGGCAATGATTTTCGCCACAGAGAGGATCTCGAGCTTCTCGAAACGCCGATCCTCCGATACCGGCAGCGTATTGGTCACAACGACGCGAGAGATCGCCGAAGCCTTCAGACGATCCACGGCCGGACCCGAGAGCAAGGGGTGCGTTGCCATAGCCCAGACGTCGGATGCTCCTTTAGAGAAGAGAAGCTCTGCAGCTGCACAGATCGTTCCAGCGGTATCGATCATGTCATCGATCAGTACGCAGCGACGACCCTCAACCTCGCCGACGACATCGAGGGCTTCAACCACGTTTGCAGAACCTTTCGGCCGACGCTTATGGACAAATGCGAGATCGGCATTGAGGTGTTGAGAGTATCGAGATGCGACCTTTACCCGACCGGCGTCAGGAGAGACGATCATCACATCACTCCCTGCGTGCCGGCGGAGGTAGTCCACGAGCACCGGCATCGCCGTCAGGTGGTCAACAGGACCATCGAAGAATCCCTGAATCTGACCAGAGTGAAGGTCGACCGATACGATACGATCGGCCCCAGCTGTGGCGAAGAGGTCGGAGACGAGCTTAGCTGTGATGGGTTCTCGTCCAGAGGACTTCCGGTCCTGCCGGGAGTAACCGTAGTAGGGCGAGACCGCCGTGATGCGATCGGCAGAAGCGCGCTTCGCAGCATCAATCATGATGAGTTGCTCAAATATCGAGTCGTTCACTGGACCCGCATGAGTCTGAAGAATGAAGACATCTTTTCCACGCACCGAGTCACCAAATCGGCAGTAGATTTCACCATCGGCAAACTCTTTCAGCTCCATGGGACCAAGTCGGACCTGCAGCTTCTCGGCCACTTCAATCGCGAGCTCCCGATGAGACCTCCCGGCATACAGCTCTAGCCTCCGACGAAGTACTAACTCCATAGCGCACTAATCCACAACAGCAAACGGTCCAACTCTCGCTCCAGCCTCTACCTTCGCCCCAGCGCGAAGCTCAACGTACGGACCGACCTTGGCTTCATCGCCAACATAGGCCCGGCTCCCCTCACAGCGCACAACTGTGCAACCTACACCGAGGTGACAGTCTACGAGTCGAACCTCAGGACCGATCTCACTATTTGGTCCGACGACGGTCCTGCCCCCTAAGATTGTCTGGGGCCACACGGTAGTATCGACTCCAATCTCTACGTCAGCATCGATATAGGTAGACGAGGGGTCTACCAACGTTACTCCTCGCCTCATCCAAGATTCATTGATTCGAGATCGCAGAACTGCCTCGGCCTCAGCAAGCTGCAGTCGATCGTTCACACCAGAGACCTCGCGAAAGTCGTCGACCTCGAAGCCACTTACCTGATAGCCAGCGGATCGCAAAATGCCGATTACATCGGTGAGGTAGTACTCAGCTTGTGCATTCGCCGGCAGGAGGCGACGGAGCGACGGGCCAAGAACCGCTTGATCAAAGACGTAACAAGAGGTATTCACCTCATTGACGAGCAAGACCTCTCCCGAAGCATCACGTTCTTCCACAATACGGTCAATCTCCCCGTGGCGATCCCGTACGACTCGACCATATCCTTGTGGATTCGGCACGCGCGCGGTCAAGACCGTAGCTGCACTCGATGACGTACGGTGACTCGAAACGAGCTCGCTCAGCGTAGACGCTCGGAGCAAGGGTGTATCTGCGGGTAGGACGACGAGCGTCTGTGGTTCATCAGACTGAAGTGCGTCTGGCAACCGAGTGAGCGCTACACTCAGCGCATCGCCGGTGCCACGACGGCGAGATTGGGTAGCGAACACTACCTCCACTTCTGGACGTCGAAACTGCGAGAGCACTGCTTGGCGGATGAGGTTCTCCTGGTGTCCAACGACGACCACGACTCGACTCAAGTTCTCAAGGTCCGTCAGTGAGCTCAAGACATAGTCGATCATGGTCCGACCGCAGAGCTTCGTGAGCGGCTTCGCCCTCTGAGACCGCATGCGCGTCCCATCTCCCGCCGCCAAGATTGCGACGCTTACTGACCCTCGGTCAGCATCATTACCCTTGGAGACAATACGTACGCTCAACGCAGACACTCACTTTCCAAACCCATGCCAGCAGCTACCATCCGAAGCCGATCACTAACGTATTCGCTCGTCCGCCGCCGGTCACGACCGGAGATTGCATCGTTACCGCACCTGAAATTGATACGTAGTAACTGAAGCGGATGGTAACGACGTCACCACCGTCGCACCAGATAGCTGCGGCAAGGACACCTCACTGAGGTTTAGTGTAGCTGACGTCCGCCAAGCACCGAGAGACCGAACCACATCGTAACCAGGTGGAAAGTCGAGCTGTAACGTCAGAGGACCGTCGCCGCTTGGACGCTGATTGATCACGACGACGGTCCATATGTGACCACGCCTCACCGCTAGAGCGCGCACAGAACGACTATCGCTTAAGGTCGCGTAGTTCACCGCACCGGGTCGTATGAATCGAGAAAAGTTCGCCATGACCCAGAAACGCTTGGTGAGATAGAGAGCTTGGTTCCCGTTGCGAGCACCATTGATATCAAAATAGAGCAGTCCGTCATTACGTCCGAGATAGTTGAAGTGTCTCCAGCAGTTCGGCTGGATGTCGGTATTGCACCCAAGATCGGGCGAGGCCGCCAACCACCACTGGAAAGCGCTATCCCCGCCGATCGCGATATCTTTGTAGATCGTTGACGCAAGCCACAGACCAGAGGAGATAGTCGGGTCGTACTGATATCCAAAGTGTGCCCCTTGATAGCAACAGATCTCCGTCATCCACGAAGGTCGATGCAGTGTCGCAATATAGCTCCGCATCTCCCTGAGAACCGAAGCGGGAGGGAAGTCATAGGCGTGATGAGCGACAACACTGAGATAGTGCAGCGCCCCAGGATAGTGAATCCACTTCGGCAGCTGATGCAGCAGCAATGGACCAATTTGAGACGACTCGTCGGCAATAATACGACACCACGGTGCGTATCGAGCGAGAGCACGGCCCAACGCAACCACAAGCGGGCCACGAAGTGCAACAGGAACGGCCATCCCTTCTTGCTTGCACGACGGAAAGGCGTTGGCCGGCTCATTCATCGGCGAGACATAGGAGAGCTTTATGCCAAGATGAGAGCGCAAGCCAGCAACGAGCTGAGCTAAATAGTCGGCATAGGGAACGATCTCCGATTCCATCAAGCTTCCCGCACACGACTGGTGGTTCGTGGTGAACGCAGGTGGCGCAGAGTTGACGAAACCAATCAAGTCTCTCACTCCATAGCGCTGCGCCATGCGAAGGTAGTAGACCCCGGCGGCATCGCGATTCCAATCAAAGCGACCCGGACCAACGTACATGGTCGCAAGGCGCTTAAATGGTACCTTCACACCGACGCCACCGCCACCGATGTTAAAGCGGAATTGGCTGAGGTCGAGACCGTGAGCCGTGAAGAGAAGCTCTCCCAGCTTCTTCTGTACATCCGGCTTAAAGCGATACAAGAGTCCTGACCACCATGCGCCAGAGGCACCGAAACCTGCAATCCTCTGTTCCTTGCGAAGTCCTACCTCCAACGAAACAGAGCCTCCAACGCGCGGGACGAAAACGGCCGTGGTGGCACGTGGGTTCTGCACACCAAGGTCCACTACCGAGATTGCTGTAGCAAAAGCGCTGCTCAAGATGGCTACTGCGAGCAGAAGCGGCCAGAACTTCGCTGCAAGCCGAGATGTCACACCAGACAATGAGGGAAGCAGAGGCGTGGGGATGATGATGTCAAAGCCAGCAATGACAGGTCTACAAGACTCAAGGCCACATTGCTCCTCTCAAAAACTTGGATGTACTTTACCCTACCCTCCACGAGTCCGACGAGCGAAATCTATCGATCGGTCTCGAGCTTTTCTTCAGGATCGTCTCGGTGTTCGTAGAGCACTCCCGTTCGGTTAGAGCTCTCCCTCTGTCATCTCGAGCAGAGACACCAGTCAACTCGCCATGGTTGATAATCATGGTTGCACAGGCACGAGAGCACGTTCCAGAGACTGACTCGTCGTCTCGTCACGGCGGCGTTCGACGAGACTGACCTTAGCTCGCACTCCAGACCCTCTCAAGATGGTCTCGAGATGCCGTCTCAGGCCAAGAACGTCCTCACGACCCTTCCCAAGGAACAAGATGGTGATCACTCCACTCCCGAAGTCACCGAGCAGGTCAACTGGGTTGATAGCTCTCCGAAGCGCCATTACACCCTTACTGCGTTGTTCATCGACCCCTTCTCCGATCAGGTGATGCTTATCTGCGATATCGCCATCGAACACAACCACACCGACTACGCAACGATCGCCAAACTCAGCACACAGGCGCTCTTCGATCTCGACTGCGGACCGAAAGTTATCCTCGCTCATACACCCGCACGCTGCTTCTGAGTTAGGTACCGAAGTGCTTCGAGAGCGCTCTAGGGCATCGTTCAAGGCCCGCAAGTCGCTATTCAGACTTCTCTCGACACTCCGGACCGCAGCTCTCATCACTTTCAACGTTCTCTTCAGATCGAGCTCCCGCTCCAGAGGATCGATCGCACAGAGTGTTCCAAATAGTGTCCGGTCGCTGAGATGGATCGGAAGGCCAACGTACGATTCAATATGAAGAACAAGATTCACCGCTGCTCGACGGTAGACCTCAACAGCCTGTGCTTGAGCCGCAACATGAGGCCCCCGTCCCTGTACCATCTGAAAGCAGAACGAGTCCGTCCAGCGAAACGACATTCCTCGCTCGATTCCATAGACCGGGTCGTTCACGGCCACCATGATCCACTCGTCACCCATCACTCGTGTAATCATCCAGCTTGAGAGCGGAATCTCAGAGCGAACTAGATTGAGTACACGTTCTGACGCCAGAGCGAACGAAAGCTTGAGGTCGTCTCGCTCCATAGTTCACTATCCTCTCAGCTACGCAACGCTCGCGTAGAACGCTGCTCGTTAGTATCGACCAAAACTGAGCGATCACAACAAAAATCTGACTCGCAAGATCGTCGACCTCGGTTCGCTACACAAGAGAACCGGTAGGTGAAGCTCTCATAGGCTCACAGATCGACCGTAAGGACCTGCACGACTTGCAAAAGGGATCGCCGCGCCAGTGAGAACTATTGCCGCTCAACTCACTGGTTCTGCATCAAGTGGGCAGAGCTCAGACCTATCGAGAATCCGATACGGTCCTCTGCACGCTCGTCTCTCGGTTTTCTTAGGCTCAAAAGTCGAGATCGCCGAGGCCCTGGAGTCCAACACAGGAGCGATACACCACGAAGTGTTACAGAGACGATTACCGGAGAGGACTCGTACCAACACAGTACCCAGGAGCCTGCTCAGACTCCCGAGAGCACATCGCTCACCACCTCGAACATCGAGGCAGACGAGTGGACACGGAAGACCGAAAGCTCGACCGACTACTGGCCCGGGTCTCAGGAAGCTACTGAACGCGATCTGGATCAAATTATATACTGTGAACCATCTCAGCTCAGGGGTCTCTCGACATAGCCCCCTAGCCCGGCCGGTGCTCCACCGGGCTCAGAGTTAAACGGTCGCCGAAATGGTTCGAGACGAGATCCGAACGCTCTGAACGACGCATTTGCGGAGAAAGTGGCTCACCGCTGGATGGTACGAGCTTCCTCTGGCACAGAGGTCCTCACTCGTAGCAGAGCACACTTATCATCGATGCGTTACCCGCGATCCTCCTGCTGACACCCTTCAAGTTTGCGACGGATACCGGTAGTGCAGGTCGCAGGCTCCCCCAGATCGAGATTGACGGGCTCCACCCCATCAACTGCCCTCCTGAGAGCGTCGAGGTCCGGTATTTCGCTAGTTCGGCGCATAACAACGTTGTGCCGGTCCGCCACAGCACTCTCGCCCCACTGACAATCAATCGAAATCAATGATGCATCGAGTCACAGCTCTGAGAGACCGCCTACTCGTCCCCCGGCTCGATACGGAAGTGTCCGCTGAGCCCACTTTCTTTACACAACGCCGAGTTCGCAAACCGAGACGGCGCATCACGGCCCCTGGGAGCGACCGCTCCAGTGCTTTACCTCTCGGCTGTGAGAGCGAGACCGAGATCGAAGGATCAACAACTAGGTCCCGCCTCCCCCCCCCGTTGCAAGATTGCGGTGCAGCTCGTCGACCGCTACATCCAACCGTGGAAGATCGAACCGCTCCAGCAGATCACCAGAGCGTCAAACGAATCTCTATGCCGCCATATTCACCACTGGTTCGAATCCTCACCAAGAACAGGCCCACTCCTCACTCTCGTCACTCTCGCCGACCTGCTCGAGGCAGGGATCGAGTACGTAGATACAACGGTCGTGAGCTCTCCTTCCTTCTACTCCCGCCACCACAGAGAGCTCCTTCTCTCTCAGCTCGCCACGTCCGAACCCGACCCTGGGAGCGAGGAGTATCCAAGAGCGCGCAGCCCGACGAACCGAGTAACCGAATTCAGGTCGGTGACACGAGGAGCTCACAGAGCTGATCAATGCGTTCATCATTTTGATGTATGAAGCGCTCGGCATCATCGATCAGGTGCTCGAGATTTGCGGAAGACGTATCGTCGAGATGTTCTGAACCCGAGACGAGGTCCGCCTGCAAACGAAAGTATGAGTTCGAGGACAAAAATACCGAGAGCTGTCGATGGACCGCATCTCCCGAACCATCTTGGACAAGATGTACGATGGGTCTCGCCCATTGCGCTAAGCCCCAATGCTCGGTACCTTGCCCATCGAACGAACGATTTGGACGTCCGGTGCCAATTGACACCACGAACCCTGGAGCTTCACCCGTCCATCTCAACATCTCCGCCACTCCACACATCGCTGGATTGTTTGCACTCAATCCGCCGTCAACGAGAAGTTTCGGATGAGAACCCTCCCGATTCAGCAAGAACGGTTCAAAAAAGGTAGGAGCGGCCGTCGTTGCTCGCCCCACGTCACGGAGCAGATAGTCACATGTGTCGTGGGCTCGGGCATCCATACTGGTGAAGAGCACGAGCTCACGGTCGCTTAAGCTGTAGCTCGTCACCAATACGTCGGCAACAGCATCCGACAATCGACAGTCAAGTCCATATCGGGCGAGCGTCTCGTACAAGACCTGCGAAGAGTAACGTTCGTGCCACACCCCACCGAGGAACTTCCGACCCAGACCAACGAAGAACTCCTCTCGCGCTTTGAGGAAGAGATTTCTCAGATGGTCGGCCGACCAACGCGGGTCTCCTCTCTCATTCGGAGCGACCAGACCGAGAGCCAGAATGCCACCGGTCGACGTACCGACTATCAAGTCAAAGAGACTTGCGATCGGTTGCTGACAGCGCTCCTCGATCTCCCGTAAGAGACACGCAGTGATGATCCCCCGAATACCTCCCCCGTCAAGCGACAGAAGTCGAGCCGGTCTCCTCCAGGCCAAAGAGCCACTCGACTGGCACTCAGTGCTCATTGAAGCTGACCTAGATCAGAGCACCAGCAGTGACATATCAACACGTTCTTACGCTATCTCAGAAGGGCCAAGCTTTCCAAGCGGAGCTCAAAGGGGACAAGCTCGGTCGGCGTCCGAGATGACTGCAGATCTCCACCACCCCTAGTTCACTCAGCACCTACGACCTTCCCCGCAGTGGCGACCATAAGGGCCTTGATCGTATGAAGTCGATTCTCGGCCTGGTCAAAGACGACTGAAGCTGAGGATCGAAAGACTTCATCAGTAACCTCGAGAGCATCGAGCCCGTATCGATCGAGCAGGTCTCGACCGAGCTCGCTGCCTCGGTCGTGGAAGGCGGGAAGACAGTGCAGAAAGCGCACCTCCCGATTTCCAGTCGCCTTGACCACCTCTGAGTTGACTTGATACGGCGCTAGCAAGGAGATTCGCTCATCCCAAACCTCCTGCGGCTCTCCCATCGACACCCAAACATCGGTATATAAAAAGTCCGCTAAATCCACTCCTGCAGCTACGTCATCGGTAACGACCAGTCTAGCTCCCGAACCTTCGCCGAGCACGTGCGCTTGCTCGACGAGCTTCGGATCTGGCCAAAGTTGCCTCGGGGCGATAATCCGCACCTCGAACCCCAAGATGGCACCGGCCATTACTAGAGAGTTAGCGATATTGTTCTTACCGTCCCCCAAGTAGCAGAGGGTCATAGCTTCTAGGGGCTTCGACGAGTGGTCGAGCATCGTCATTACATCGGCCAACATCTCAGTTGGGTGCCACAACTCGGTCAGAGCGTTCCAGACCGGGACACCGGCGTGTTCCGACAACTCCTCGACCACGTCGTGTTGATGGCCTCGAAATGCAATTCCATTGAAATAGCGACCAAGGACCTTGGCGCTGTCGTAGACAGACTCTTTGGATCCGAAGTGGGTACTCCCCGGCCCGAAATACGTAGAAGCAGCACCCTGGTCTGCCGCAGCCACAGAGAAGCTAGAGAGTGTCCTAGTCGAGGATTTCTGAAAAACTAGAGCAAAGTGGAGACCTTCGAGGAGTCTCGGTTCACGCCTCTCTCTCCTAAGTGTACGAAGCTCGACCGCATTGCGAATGAGTCCATGGAACTGAGATTTGGAGAGATCACGCTCTTGTAGCAAGCTCCTACCGAATAATCCCTCAATATCGTTCACACCCGCTCACTTTCATCTTCCGGCATGGCCGATCACCTCTCTCGAGCACAACCTCTTTAAAGAGAAATGATGAGCTTAGGTCCTCCCCGCATCGACGTCAAGCTCAAAGCCTCGTTGACTGAGAGAGTCTTAACGACGGCCCGTTCGCAGCCCCGTAGACAATCGCTAGCCTCTGCAATATGTTGTACCGCCCGAGTAGTCGCCGAGTCCAAGTTCTTACGGTCTATCCACACCGAGCACACCACCCACACCGAGCCCAGTGACACGTTCGGTTCCGCGTTCAACTCGGCTCGCCCTCACCGTAGTGGTCACCACGCTCGTAGTCGCATTTGGATTTCTCGCAGTCTCGCAAAGCCCGTCTCAGACACTAACTTCTCGAACCCGATCCTCACGAATCCATCACCACGTCACAATCTCCTCAAGTACAACGACCTCCACAGAGGTAGCGCCTCAACAGGCCACTAGCACTACTTCCACCACGATCGATCCAGGATTGCTTCCGCAAACAACGACCCTCCCGTCCTCGACCTCCGCCACCTTTCAGGCGGCCATGGTCAGCTTGTGGCAAGGTATCGCAACCGACTCTATCGGCGCAGCAATGCCATCATTTTTTACGTTGGACTCCTACCTTGCGGTCAAATCCCTCACCGACGATTCCTACGACTACGCGCATCGCCTTCTCGAACACTTTGCCCTCGATATCGAGGCAGCTCATGCTTTGATAGCCTCCCAAGGAGGAGACCCGACTTATCTCGGCGTCCGAGTACCGACCTCAGAAGCGAACTGGGTTACTCCAGGCACCTGTTACAACAAAGTGGGCTACTGGCACGTCCCTGGAGCCAGACTTCTCTACAGCATCAACGGGGTCGAGCACTCCATTGGAATCTTCTCTCTGATCTCGTGGCACGGTGAGTGGTACGTGGTTCACCTTGGACTTGCTAATCGCGCTACAAATACCGGAGTGGTCGATAGCGCAGCGATCGGTCCGGGCACCTTTCCTCCTCCCGGAGGGTGCTAGCTACACAAGGCTATCTCGTCGCTCAGCACCGGCGCGAAAGAGACTAGAGGCCACGGATTTTAGAAATTCCGACTAAATTGAAATGATGCAGCATGCAACGAGCTCCTTGATCGCGATTCCAGCTCAAACTGATGATCTGCCAGGAGAACGTACCTCCTTTCCGCATCGGTCAGTTCTCGCTTACGCCAAGTGGCTCATCGGCCTAGCGCTCGGTGGCCTTGTGATCTCAGCATGCGGATCCTCCCTCGGAGCGACTGCCTACGTTACCACGCCCTCGACCATTCACTACAAAGCGGATCTTGCCATCGTTGTCGACCACGATGCAGCGCTCGGCCCGATCCTCGCAACATCACAAGGATTCCCGCTCTACGCCTTCTCTAAGGACAGGGGCGTCAAGTCCTTCTGCAACGGTGCCTGCGCCCAGATCTGGCGGCCCGCATACGGCACCCATGCGTCGGTGGTACCTGGGTTGAACAGTACGCTCGTCGGCTACATCGTCCGCAAGAGCGGCAAACACCAGCTCACCTACAACGGATACCCGCTCTACACATTTACTCATGACACACCTCATCAAAAGGCATCAGGGGAAAATATCCACGCATTTGGTGGCCTCTGGGCCGTGATATCTGTCACCGGTACCGCTGAACCGCTAGCCACGACAAAGAAGGCATCGTAACGTTGCACGACGGTCACTTCTAGGCCTCTCAGCCAAGTCGATCATCTCGTAGGTACCGCAACCGAACCTTCTTCGACGTCAGCCATCAGCGGCCGCATAGCAGCTTTATACGGACCAGCCTCAAGTCGCCTGCTTGGTTGATTCCGCCGTGACAGACCGATCTCCTTGCCCATAGAAACCGTAGGATCGAGACGGCTCTACGGTCGACTCTTTACAAGTGAGTCAATCTCGAATCGTCAAAGACAAACGAGAGAGAAACCCCATCGTCGTCCCGTCCAACCTCGTAGAGCCGAACCCGCCACTCGTTAAGATATCGACTGAAGACCGCTATCAACCGAGTACGTTGGCCAAGCAAGGACCTCCTGCTACCGTCAGCTCTTTCAAGACCATTTCTGTGGAGATCGCTCGTCAGCCAGACCGTTTCCCGCCGACGGTAGTCACCACAAGTTCTCTCAACTCTCACACGACCACTCAGAACGTGAGCTTGGGTCTGCCCACACCACAGAGGACTCAGATGTTCGTCATCGAGGCCCGCTCGCGCTCTCGATCTTCGCAGAGTACCCCACCCTTCCTCGCTTTCCCGGCCTTCACTCTCTCAATTCCACCACAACCTTGCAAACCTAGGTCTGACCCAGGAGCGCCAAACCCGATGGCATCGCTGAAGTCCAGCAGCGAAGCGGCGTGCGACAGAACATCGTATGATTCACGACGGAATCTATGTGGGCTCCGACCAAGAATGGTCTCACCATAGGAGCGATTGCACTCTGCCCACGTACGCTGCAACAATATCGAGGCCGCACGACCGCCGAAGCCCTCTCGATCTACCCACCGTGTCACCTGAGATCAGGAGCGATCTCGCCACCGTTCTGCTTCACTCACGCTCGCTCCGAGCTCTCCTTCGACCCATCGCCGTAAGAACAACAGATCCAATCGCTCTCGTCCCCCATCGACGATCTGGTAGCGCAACGGTCACCGGTCCGGCACACGAAATCCGTCCTCTCAAACTGCAGATAGACCGAGAGTGAAGGTCGCCGTGCACCGTCGAGGACTCAAGCGATAACAAGGCCTACCTTTGAGCACAAGCACGCCGCTCAACTGGCCGGCTACGGTCGGTACAATCGCCTTTACAGCGGTCACGCACAGGTACCGAGACACAATCGGCAATCGCTGACTCAGTTGCTCTCCAAAATGAAGCGAGCAATACCGATGCAAAGAGAGTTGAGCTGCAAGCTAGTACTAGGACTGTGACCTGGAGGACACACCAAACTTCTTCGAGAGAATCTCCAGTTGTACCTCGTCGGTACCGCCTCCAATCCGCAGAATTCGGGCGTCCCTGAAGTGTCGTGAAATCGGGGTCTCCTCCACGTATCCGGAGCCCCCGAAGAGCTGAACTGCTTCATCGACTACCCGATTCGCCGTCACCGCTGCAAGATACTTCGCTGCCGCAACCGAACGAGCTGCATCGCCATGGCCAGACTTCAACCGATCTGCTGCTTGATACACCAAGAGCCGGGCGGCATCGAGCTCGATCTCCATCACAGCTAGCCGGTGTCGAAGTGTCTGGAAACGTCCGAGGGGTTCTCCAAATGCGGACCTCTGCATCAACCGCTCCTGGCAGAGTTTGACACACTCTAGACCATGTCCGATCCCCATAGCGGCAAGAATGACCCTCTCAAGTTGGAAAGCCTCCATGATCTGATAGAAACCACGGTTCTCTTCGCCCAGCAGGGCGCCGGCCGAGACCTGGACATTATCGAGGAAAACCTCGCGCGTATCGGAGGAGTGCCATCCCATCTTCGGCAAGGGCGGGCCGAAACTTACTCCCGGTGCTGAAGTCGGGACAAGGAAGGTCGAGATACCCTTGTGACCTCGGTCTTCCCCTGTTCGAGCAGCAAGGACCAAGACATCAGCGATGCCGGCATTGGTGATGTAGAGCTTGTGACCGTTGATAGTCCAACCACCCGTGCCATCGCGCTTGGCAGAGGTGCTTAGAGACGCCACATCCGAACCGGTCTCAGGTTCAGTGACCGCAATTGCAGCGACCAAATCACCACGCGCCACTTGCGGTAGGAACTTAGCTTTCTGCGCCTCATTGCCGTAGCGAACGATATGAGTAGCTGCCATGTAGGAGCTAACCAAGATCGTCACCGTGATACCACCTGACGCCCGAGCAAACTCCTCTGCGAGAATCGTCACCGCAACTTCGTCGCCATCGCTCCCCTCGTACTCTTCAGGAATGAGTAGCCCGAGCATTCCGGCAGCACCTAACTTCTTCCACAAGGACGACGGGAAGGTACCTTGCGCCTCAGAGGACTCTACGAGTGGTCGAACCTCTGCATCGACAAAGTCTCGACAGGTCTCAGCAAACGTTACATACGGTTCCTTTAGCTCCCAAGACACCGCAGATACTCCTCTCTCGACCGACCGGTAGGTTGGTCCAACTCCTCTTGATTCTAGATCTCGGAGAAGCATTTGTTGCAGCGTCAAGCTCAAAGACACCCGAGAGGTAGTCTTGAGTCATCGTGGAAGGCCAACAGCGAACGTCAAGAGGACCTGGCTCCTCCTCTCGGGCAGACGACCAAAGACAGCGGATCGGGGCCCTGGCGGCCAACATATTTGGAGTCCAGGGATATCGCGCCACATCAATGACCGAGATAGCGGCCGCCGCTCAGCTCGCTAAGCCAACCCTCTACCACTACTTTCGCTCCAAAGAGGAGCTTCTAGTAAGGATCTACGAGGAGGTACTCGACGAGAGTCTGGCCAGTGTCGAGGCGATCTCAAACTCCAACCCAGATCCACTCCAAGCACTGAAGGAAATACTCACTCAACGGGTCGTCTATACGTGTGAGAATCAGCAACTACTTAAGATCTGCTTCGAAGAGGAGAACGAACTACCACCGCACCTTACCGAAACGCTCTTCAGGCGACGTAGGGCATTGGAAGAGGTGATCCTCCATCGACTCGCTCAGCTGCTTGACGCAAAGAACGCAACGCTTGCGGTAGCTCCCCGTATCTACGTGAACGCTTGCCTCGGCGCAGTGAACTGGGTCTACAAGTGGTACGACCCCCACGGAGCACGCACCCCTACGGAACTCGGCAACGATATCGCAAATCTCTTGCTAGCGCCTCTGCGAGAGCTCACACTCGTTAACCAGTACGGAGACCTTCAGTAAATCACCCAAGTGGGTCCGATTGCGGTCGTGTCAGTGCCTCTGGAGAAAAGACGCTCGACACCCCTCCCCACAGAAGTAATAGGTCTCACCGCCCACCTCGGCCGACAACGTCCCCGGCGATATCTCGACGGTCATGTGGCAGATTGGATCTTCGGCGTAACGTTCCGTCTGGGAGCGGAGATTATCTGTCACAGTACTAACATTCGATCGCTCCAAATACCGAGATGGATCCAGTACAAAACGCTCTTGACAATGTTCGGAGCAGAAGTAGTACGTGTGGCCATCGAGTTCGAGCCTCGCAGGCGCAGTCTCCGTCTCAACCTGCATCCCACAGATTACGTCTCGGGCATAGCGGTTATCGGTGCTCCATCGATCTCGATTGTGAGCCAGATAGTACATCCCAGCCACAACGACCAGTGCCAGAAGATCGAGTACCGTCGTACCATTGAAGCCAAAAGTCGCTGCGCTGACGATAACTCGGGGGTGCGAGGTCGGCGTGAGTCCGAGAACAGAAAAAAGGGCCTCTGTCGCAAGTCCAGCAAGCGCCATCACGACCCAAGACACACCGAGCATCCATGTCATGACCACTGGACCGTACTGTCTTCGGTAGATCAGCAACAGTGGCAGCGTGATCAGATCTGCAAAGATGAAGCTAATGACACCCCCGAAGCTAATTCCGCCGCTCCAAAGAGCCGCAGCGAGAGGGAGATTACCGACCGAACACACGAAGCTCACGATTGCAACCAGCGGACCTAGAAATGCGTTTTCCACGGAGGTCAACGCTCCGTGACCGGAGACGAAGAGCGCCGACCACAGATGCACCGGTACGAGCGCACTCAAGTACCCGGCGATCAGGAAACCAATGACGAGCTCCTTGCGCAACATCTTGAGATCACCAATGGTGTACGTTGCAGCGTCGGCCCATGAACCGATCGAACGAACTTTAACGACAAATTTCACAGCACTCTCGCCAGTTTCATGATCCCGCTGGTGAGATCTGTCGGTCCCGCGTACCCGGCGCTCCAATCCTGCGAGTCGTTCTCCTCGAAAGACTGCCGAACCCGCCAGAGAGAGGAGAACGATCATGATCAATCCGCCCACAATCTCCGCCGCCAAGAAGGGCCAGCCGAGAAGGACGAGAAGGACGATGCCAAGTTCGAGTACGAGATTAGTGGAGGCGAACATGAAGACCATGGATGTCACGAAGTCCGCTCCACCAGCAAAAAGAGATTTTGCCATTGCCGAAGCGGCGTAAGAACACGACGAAGACGCCATGCCAAAGAGCGAGGCTCGCACGAGCGAGATTACTCGACGGTCACCGAGCGATCGACGCAGAGCTCTCTTTGAGATGAAGGCCTGGATAAAGCCGGAGAGCCCAAACCCAAATACCAGCGCCCACAGCGTAGCCCAGACCATCAAGAAGGTCTCTCGCAAGCCATGCCATAGCCCTGTCACGATCGCCACTGCAACTATCGGAGTTGGGTGCAACAAAGTACCTTTCGGATCAAGGGCTTCTTCTCAAAGCCCCAGTGTTACGAGCGAACGAGCCGAGCAATAGCTGCATATGCCTCGGCAATCTTTTCATCTACCTCGGCCCCGGCGCGATCAACGGCGTCTCGGACGCAGTGCTCAAGGTGCTCCTGAAGCAACTGAAGGGCAACCGCTTGTAGTGCTCGTGTCGTCGCAGCCACCTGAGTCAAGACATCAATACAGTACGACTCTTCGGCAATCATTCGTTCGAGACCGCGAACTTGGCCTTCGATTCGTCTCAGTCGATTTCGTAGTACGACTGACGTATTGCTCTCACCCGTCACAGTACCCGCCCTCTAACGTCGATACTATACCTCCCCCTAGTATAGGGTTGGTGCTCAATCATTAGGGCACTATCCGTCTCTCACCGGACACCTGTGCTCGAGAACCTACGCTCTGCCTTTGCGAACTCCAACTCGAGTTGAACAGAAGCGTAACCGAGCGATCGACCCACCAGAAGGGTTCGCGAAGAGATTGGCCGAGTTGCGCTCTCGACGCGAAAGGTCATCATTGCGACCATATCAAGCTCTCAACTACCACAAAAGCACCAACGAACCTTCAAGGAGCCACTCTTCATGAGCCACATGGAGATCGACGACCCACCTTGGAACGAGTAACTCCGGAGTCTCACCATGGTGTCAGTCATCTCCAAGAAGCCCACGCTCTGCCTTGACCGGCCACCGGTTGCGAACTAGGTCAACCCAACGCTTAGGCGAGATATCCCCTTTGTACGATGAGCTGGAGCGTTACTGGTCGCAAACCCGTCACAAAGGCGAAAAAACCGCCTTGCTATACTGCTCTCGTGCCCGAAAACTCCGGAGGGAAGAGAGAACGAAAGAAACAGGAGACCCGCAGATCGCTGCTCCTCGCCGCCGCGAAGCTCATCGACGAAAAGGGCTTTGCAGATACGACCGTCCAAGAGATTGCGAGTGAGGCAGATGTCTCCGAACGAACCTTCTTTCGATACTTTCCGTATAAAGAGGATCTCCTACTTCAAGACCTCATTCGGTACTTCGGAGGGATCGAAAACTCCCTGAGACGGCAACCGGTCGAGATGGAGCCAATCCACGCTCTTCACCGCGCCATAGATGAATCGATCACACACATCCCAGAGAATCTCCTTGGGCGCTTACTTCCCGACTCCGCCATGACCGATGCACATGTTGCCGCTCGGCTCGTCACACTCTTCACTACGTTAGAGTCCTCAATCGCATCGATTCTCGATGACCGGCTCCAAGCTGTCGACCCCACGATGTCGGCCGTGACGAGAAAACGCTATGCCCGATTACTCGCCTTCTGCGCTCTCGGAGCGAGTCGAGCAGCACTGATCTCCTTCCGCGAAGAGAACCATGTGACTCAAGGTGCAAAACTAGACATGCAAATGATCCTCAATGAGGCCTTCTCGCTCCTGATGAGCGGGTGCATCATCTCCCTCTCAGATTTTCACCCGAAAGTAGATAACTAGGAGACGAGCTGAACGATATCCGCTAGAACAAGGTATGAGACCAGGCCGATAACAAGCAGATATACCACTGTCATGTGCCACTTATACCGATAGTTCGCCACCCAAAAGCGTCGAATACCGCGAAGATCAAAGAATAAAGCCACGACACCTACCGGTATCCCGATAGCCGGCCCGACCCCGGCCGTCGCTCCAAGCCCCAAGGCCGGAAGGACGAATGGGAAGATCACGTAGCTCAAGATACATCGCAAACCGGAGATAACCATGGCAACAGAGAAGAGCCTTTGAGCATCTTCTTGCTTCTCCAGCGAGGTGTCCACCTCGCTCACTCGCAATAGACGTGAGACTGCTCGATCGGCAGAGGAGCTTCGCTTAGCCGGACCCTTCGCCAAATCTTCCACACCAATAAGCTTAGATCGACGACCAGGGTATCGGTCAGTTGAGCTCTCACTTTCCTCAGCGATACCTCACGCACGCAGCTCTACCGCGCCGGAACCCGATGCTAACAATCGTTCAGCTCCTTGACCGATCGCATTACCCAAGTCTCACTGTTTGAGCATCGAAGAGACGATCTATCTGAACGACGGATCAGTGAACCAGGCTCGTTGCAACGCCGGCCGCGATCTTCCATCGACCGATATGCGTCTCAAACGCACCGCGTTCCCGCGTCGCTCTCAACAACCCACCCCGCACTACACCTACGGTCATGAGCTAGTCGCATCAGGGAGCAAAGGCGCTATCGAGTCGCAGTAACGACGAGCGGGGCGTAGCCAACCCCACGAGGAGAACCGACCGACCAAGATCCAAAGAGTCAGCGTAGAGACACGCACAGCAATGACAACTGCTCCCGCCTGCAACATCGTTCGGTACAAGAGTAGGCGAGTCGGCGACTGGCATGATCCCAACCTCACGAGGCTCGCCAGCGACCTGAACGACGTGCAAGACGATCGCTGACCTACCAAAGCGAATAGGCCAGCGACCCATCATGAAGCTCAGTGCTTTTACTTACTTGAGCCGCAACACGTTGCAGAGCACCATAACAGCTTGCGTTGAGACCGCAAATGGGGCCGCTCGAAGCTTGCCTCTTCCTAGGAGTCAGCTACAAATCTACACCATGGTCGCAACCATGCATTGGACATGCCCGCAGGGTCACCCGCACCTACGTCCCCATGGGCCGTAGGTCGTCAGTACGACCCACCACGAGGTAGCACAGAGGCCTACTCTCTTTGCTTGCACCACGCAGCCGCTAGAGAGAGCGTCTACACGCTCAGCACCAAGTACGATAAGCGGCAACTCTCAAAACGGTCTGCACCTTGGGTGCTCAGAACCACCTCACCGTGGAAGGCAACTAGTCGTGAACGATGTAGTCGACACCTATAGCTACCAATGTTCAGAGTGTCAACAGGTGCTCCCGGTCGAGACCACGCGCTGGTGCTGCGACTGCGGCGGGGTACTCGAGCTCATAGACCGCTCTCCACTGAGATCTATCGACCAACTCATTGGCGAAGGGCTGACCTCCTCGCGGTATCTTTCAGCGTTACCGCTCAAAGCTGCATCGCTCGAACGAGTATCCCTTGGAACCGGCAGAACACCGCTTCTTCGACTCTCCCAGACGCACTACGTTAAGTGCGACCACCTCCTTCCGACCGGCTCGTTCAAAGATCGCGGCGTCGAAGTCCTCGTTGGAGTGGCCCTTGAGCTCAGTGCACCGAGCATGGTCGTCGACAGCAGCGGAAACGCAGGAGCATCGTTAGCTGCCCACGGTGCTCGAGCGGAGATCCCAGTTACTGTCTTCGCACCCCGGTCCGCCCCGCTTACCAAACTCTCCCAGGCCAGGTACTATGGTGCAATCGTTAAGCTTGTCGATGGAGATCGCGATGCAGTTCGAACCGCTACGATCGAGCACATCGCAAAGACAGGTTCACTCTACGCAAGCCACGTTGAGTCACCGCTTTTTGCTCTCGGTACTCAGTGTTGGGCCTTTGAAGTCTGGGAGCAGCTAGGTCACGCTCCGTCGCACGTTGTAGTTCCAGTCGGCAATGGAAGCCTTCTGCTTGGAATCTCGAGAGGGTTCTCCTTGCTTCACTCCTTAGGAGCCATCAACGCGATACCGCAACTGGTAGCGGCCCAAGCCGTCGGTTGGTCCCCACTCGCCGAGAGCGTCGACGGTACGATGCCAGTACTCGCTGATGGAATCGCCATTAAGGCCCCACGTCGAATCAAAGAGATGCGACGCCTCACGACGGCTCCTCACGGTTCCGTTATCACCGTGACCGACGATGAGATCGTCAATGCCGAACATGAGCTCGCCGGCAAAGGAATCTGGGTCGAACCAACCGCCGCAGTAGCGTGGGCAGCAGCATCACAGCTCCGGATAGATCCCGCAAACGAGGTGGTGGTCAACCTCGGGGGCGCAGGGTTCAAACGGACTTCGCTGCTTTAGACCCCATTCAAGGGCGCCACCTTGTGCATTCCCTGCCTTTGCTAGCCCATGAGCGCCAAGGGCACGGTGCTTCCACCAACCTCAGCCAATCAAGCTAACTCTCAGAGATGTACACGACCCGACCTATCTTCTTGTCGAGTATTGAACCACAACCACTCCCGAAGAACCGAGGGGCAGCTAGGCCGAGAGCACACGTGTCGTTGCACCCGCTCCGGACAGCCATACGCGACGAGCTCTGCCAGGACAGCATCCCGGGAACATGCAAACTACCAGTGGTTCCACACAACGTGGAGGCACCGCTCTCGTAGTCGGCGGAACCCAACGGGTCTAACGCCAAGCAGAGGTAGCAACGGAGAGCAAAAAGATAAGGCCCATCGTTTGCTCGAGGTTCCGGCCACTCCGACGAACTTATCGGCACACACCCTTACGGAGCGGATATGGTTAACCTCTAACTACTTCCAACTCCAGTCATCGGAGGATGAGCCATGTTGCCGCTGAAGAACTTTGGTCATACCGAACATGAAAGCACCCGGGTCATCTTTGGTGCCGCAGGACTTGGTGGAGCCTCTCAGTCCACAGCCGATCGGATTCTCGACACAGTTCTCGCTGCTGGCATCAACCATATCGACACGGCCGCATCGTATGGAGACTCCGAGCTACGAATCGGACCCTGGCTCGCCTCGCGCAGAGACCGGTTCTTTTTAGCTACGAAACTAGAAAGCCGCGACGGTGAAGGTGCGAGAGCATCGCTCGAGCGCTCCCTTGAGAGGCTCCAGGTAGACCAGATCGACCTCATTCAGATGCATAACCTTGTCGAAGAAGACGAGTGGAATCAAGTGCATCGAGCACAAGGGGCACTCGAGGCCATGATACGAGCGCGTGATGAAGGGCTCGTGCGCTTTATCGGAGTCACTGGGCACGGTACCAGAATCGCCAAGATGCACCTTCGGTCCCTCGAGGCTTACGACTACGACAGCGTTCTGCTCCCCTTCAATCACTCCATGCTCGAAAACGAAGAGTATCGCAGCGACGTCGATAGGCTTCTCGAGCTCTGTGCGGAACGGTCCGTTGCAGTACAGACCATCAAATCTATCGCAAGGGGAAGATGGAGCAACGAGCAAACCACTCAGGACGAGCCTCACTTCAGCTGGTACGAACCACTCTCAGACCAAGCCGCCATAGCTAGAGCAGTTCACTACGTCCTCTCACAAGCTCAGCTCTTCCTCAACACCTCAAGCGACTATCGCTACCTCACAACCATTATCGATGCAGCTCAGGACCACGCAATCATCGAACCGAGTGCAGAGGATATGATGCGCGACAAGGAGCAGTTCGCAATCACACCTCTCTTCGACGGCAACGCACTGGAACGAATTTAACCGATGATCAGCACCGCAAACTTTGCCTCGACCACAAGTTCAGGGGATGAACTCTCACTCACCCCACAACAGTCCTACTAACGCAACTTTTTCCAGCTAGCCGCCATCCACTCGACCGGCCAGCTACGTAGGTTATCTAGACAACGACGCTCAATCGGTCCTCGACCTACAAAGGTCTCACTGAAGGAAGAGAATGAAGGACGCCATCAATCAGCAAACGTGGCCACACCTGCCCGAGGGCGACCAAGTGAGCTCCACTAGTCCAGTTCGGCTCTCATCCGACTCTGAGCACAGGGAGCCAAGACCATGAGCCCCGTCCGAGGCCCCCTGCAAAGCGGTGGTAGCACCTATGATGAGTTCGGGTACGAGGCATCGCCTACTCACAATGGACTCAAGCACAATAACCTGCGTTTCTTTCGAGTCGTTGCGGAGTCCGTCGGAATCCAAGGACCCACTGGAGGAGTCGTCATTACGGCGGCCATACTCGCAGGTATTGCTGGCGGAGGAACTGCCCTGGTGCAGGTCATTGCGGCAGTCGCAATGGGCTTCGTAGCCTACGCCTTCGTCCTCTTCTCGCGCGGATTTAATAGCTCAGGCTCCGTCTACGGCTTTACTGGAGCGGCTGTCGGGCCCCGCTTCGGGTTCCTCTCAGCGATAGCGCTCATGATGGTGTACGTCAACTTTGCAGGAGGCGTCTATGCGAGCACCGCAGATGAGGCTCAGCCGTTCTTCGCCACACTCGGCTTACATCTACCGTGGCAGGTATTTGCCCTCGGGACCTTTCTGTTGGTCATGGCCTTTGCATATCTCAATATCAGGTTTTCATCGATCCTCGTCTTGATCTTCGAGGGTGTTTCGATCCTGTTCGTCGTGGTTGCATGCATTATTATCACCGTCAAAGGCGGCTACCACCACCACGCGCTCAGTCTCGCTCCATTCCGAGCGCAGGGTCTGAAGGAATCAGCAGTCGCCTTGGGAGTCGTCTACGCATTCTCCGTTTTCTCCGGATTTGAGGGAGCTGCAACACTTGGAGAAGAGTCGCAGGCCCCCAAAAAGACGATTCCCAAGGCGATCATGATCTCGCTCATCGTCGTTGCGGTCTACGAGATCGGCGTGGCGGCAGTGATTCAAAACGCATTTCCAAGCACTCAAGCCTTGGCGGCATCACCGATTCCACTTGTCTCCATCACCGATACCTACGTAACAGCATGGCTTGGCGATGCAATCAACCTCGGAGCGATCCTCAGCTCCTTCGGCGCAGCTCTCGCCTGCGTCATCGCGGCCAGCCGAATGCTCTTTGCGCTCTCACGAGACGGCTTCGGGCCACGCTTACTCCAACGAACAGGGAGATCAAGCGGCGCACCGATTGGAGCGCTCGCAGCGATCGGCGGCGTTAGCCTCTTGATGCTCATCGGGTTTATCTGGGAGAAGCAGGCCAATACCGCAGTTGCAGATATCTTGACTTACGGCGCCGATCTCATCATCGCCGCCTACATCCTCGCAGTGCTTGCCGCTCTCGTCTTCACCATCCGATCACACGCACCCCTCTATCGACGGGCGATCCTTCTCGTCGGACTGGCAATCCTCGGATACGTCGTCAAGGAGACCTTCCTTCCCCTTCCTGAAGGCGCTTACCGCTGGGACGCTATCGGTGCCGCCGCAACTCTCATTGTCGGACTAGTTCTACCAAGTCTTGTCCCGAGACTTCGCCAGGGTATCGCCGAGTCAAAGCTCCTTGGAGTCGGTGCTCAAACGCTACTCGGAGTCAACACTAACGGTCACAGCTCATCTGAAGCAGCTTCAACACCTTGAAAGCTACCGCTCTCCACGACAGCGTCCACCCCACCTCAGACTCAAAGACTTGATCGCCAGCCACGAACCTCAAGCGGTATCTTGCGCCAGATTTCGCTCTGCTCCGCACGGAGTGAGATCGCAAATCAACCAGGTCAGCGCGGATCCGTCCTAGTACGAGAAGGACGCCCGATGGCTGCATCGGAGATAGCGTGGAGTTTCGTTGACTCCCTTCCTCACTCTCCAATCGATGAACCCGAACTGGAGCACACTACCAAGGAGTACGGCACCGAAAACGAACGGGAGCCCTCTCGATGAATCCGCGCAAAGGTCTAAGAATCAGCGCCAGTAGCCTTAGCAATCTTCTCGAAGCGACCTTCCCACGCCTCATGGCGCTTCTTCGCATCCCGAAGGAACGGAGAGATGGCTATCGCCTTCAGTAGGGCATTGTTAACCTTCTCCGCGCTCCCTTGGAGGGGTCGTACCACATCGAGGAAGAGGACGGCGCGCACTCCATCGCTGTCATTCCAGGCCTCGTGTAGATAACCGTCATCGAAGAGCATGCTCTCGCCTTCGGCCCAGTGTCTCGTCTCACCCCCAACCGTAATGCCACACTTCTCTGCCGGCTCGGGAACCATCAGTCCCAAGTGATATCGGAGCACACCACGATAAGGTCCTCGATGCTCCTTGATGTGCTTGCCCGGCGACAAGATTGAGAAAAATGCAGTGGTTAGCCCGGGAATCTGCTCTAGCAATGCAGCGGTCCGTGGGCAGCGTGCCCAATTCGCCTCCGAACGATAGCCATATCCCAAGAAGAAGAAGGTCTTCCACTGGTCATCGTCCGTGATCGAGGCAACGTCTCGCGAGATATCTTGGAAATTAGGTAGATCGGCCCGATGCCTGAGAACATCGTCAAGGTCAGCACGGATATCTTGCCAGCCGGCCTCGAGAACCTTTGTCCAAGGGAAGATCTCTGGATCTAAAAACGGTGTGGTCGGGACCGCTGAGGACCGAAGCAGCCATCCTTCAAGGCCATAGACTGCCGCCTCACCCAAGTTCAGGGACGCCTCTCGTAAATCCGAGCTCGAGCTGCGCAAACTCTCGGGACGAAACCGCCCCTGCACCAGCTGTTCTCCCGCAGACCGGAAACTCTTCCGTGCGTCCCGAAGAGCTGCCTCCCAAGTTGTCGCCATCCGACTTCCTCCTACTGGCGTTCCGTCACGCCTCATACGTCAGCCTGCTCATACTAAATTAGTCGGAAAACCGTCACCACTCGAATCAATGCCGGAGTCTCGATTCCTCGTGACTAGCCCGAGCACCTCTCACCTTCGCTGACGGAAGAACTCGCTCGCTCAGGCCACATAAGGCAAGCACAGTAAGCGCCGCGACGGAGAGCATTCGAACTCAGTGCCAGCGCCACTCAGCCCTGTCGTCGCTCCAACTATCCCCGCTGCGTCGCTCAGTGAGGTGTGCTACTCCCCGACCGGCCTCTACCTAATCACACACGATACTCCCGCACGATCAACGCCGAAGTTACACCGCCAGCAAGAGTGCAAGTCGGACAAGATTCAACCTCCCCCAAGCCACCATCGATACCTGAGGTCTCGAAAAGAGGTCAACACGCGAGCAAAACCCATTGAGGCGAGACTCTTCTCCTTCCATCTGGAAGTCATCTTCAAGCAATCACAGATTCGCATCTAGACAAACAGAGCTCACAAACAACGCTCCGCATGCCCTAGCGCACGCAGCGTTCCATGTAGATCAAGGCTCCGCCCAAGAACCAATCTCAAAAAGTTGACTGACGCTGGATCAGCGTTTACGCCCACGAACTACGAGGAGAGGCAGCGACAAGTCGCCTATCGACACTCACTCACCGGACATGATAGTCTTCGCTCACTGGACCACACAGCCAGCAGTGGCCGGCTAGGAGAGAGACGTGTCAATGCTCATTTCAACCATGAACGATATCCCAGGATATCGCATTACAGAGGTGCTCGGCGAAGTCTTCGGGCTCACGGTTCGCAGCCGCAACGTTGGTTCTCAGTTCGGGGCTGCATTCAAAGCTCTTGCTGGTGGTGAACTGAAAGGAATGACCAAAAACCTCGTCGAGAGTCGCAAGGAGGTGCTCGGTCGCATGGTTGACGAAGCGGTGGCAAAAGGAGCCGATGCGATCGTAGCCATGCGCTTCGATACCTCCGAGATGGCAGGCAACTGGACCGAGATCTGTGCCTACGGCACTGCGGTGAGGATCGAATCCGACACCAGCCACTCGTCGTGAGTGACGGAGGCAACTCGACCCCACAAGCCACCAACGCTGAGAGCTCAGCACCAAGGGCACACTGGACATCGAGCTTGGCCAGCAAGCTCAGCGCAGCACGCCACTATTGACCGACCTTCTCCAACGGAACCCTGCTGCAACCACAGACGGGCGCGTCGATATCACCAGGTAGAGATCTCTCGCGCTCTACACTAGAGCCGTGCGCTTTCTTCGCCAACGAGGTCGTCAGGGCGGCAGTCGCATGCAGAGCGACCTGAAGAGCGACACTCCGCCACGGCTCTGGCCCACAGTACAGCACCCCTACCAGGGTGGTCACGCCGTCTTAGCAACAAAACATAACAAATTGGAGCTGATCGCACCGCCGCTCCAGGACGCTATCGGCCTCTTGGTCACTTCCGTAGAGGTTGATACCGATCTCTTGGGAACCTTCACTGGCGAGATCGAGCGCAGACTGCCCCCGCTCGAGACTGCTATCGAGAAAGCTCGACTAGGAATGCGCCTCAGTGGTAGGTCACTCGGCCTAGCCTCGGAAGGATCGATCGGACCTTCTCCCTCGCTCCCACTGATCACCGTCGATCGTGAACTGATCGTCCTCGTTGACGATGAGGCGGACGTGGTCATCAGCGAGTCATACGAGAGCACGTCTGTGCGATCCGTCTCCCGAAACGTGCGACCAGGGGACCCATTGGAAGAGCTCATGGAACGAGCAGATTTTCCTCACCACCACCTCATCGTCCGACCCGTAAATGGGCAAAAGGGACCAATCATTAAAGGGATCAACACCCTGGAGACTTTAATTGATGCAGTAGCGGCCTGTGGATCCAGCACTCCCGACGGGGTCGTAACTGTGGAGAGCGACCTGCGAGCTACTGCCTCCCCATCTCGGAGACTCGTCATTGCCGAAGCCGCCCAGCGACTAGCAATGAGACTCCTACAGCGGTGTCCGCTCTGCCACGCTCCGGGATGGGGTCCAGTCGCCATCATTGACGGGGTACCGTGCTCCTCATGCTCCTACGAACTACCCTTGCCACGAGCAGTAGTCCACGGTTGCCCAAGCTGCGAGCACCGAGAGACCATAGAACTTGATACCACCAACGAAAGAGATACTGTCAGGTTCTGTCCGTCCTGCAACCCATAACGGGGCGACGACGCTCGCCGTCACCACTAGTGAGGTACCCAAAGGCACGACGGCCGCACTACACCTCACACCGCCTCGATGACCTCTCGGCCCCACATCTGTTACAGAGTTGGAGCTCACGCCCCCTGCCTCGAGCAGCATGTTCTGCGCAGCCATGCCGCTCACCCAAGAGTCTCTCTCGACACGAGACCGTACACCAAGACCGAGTCGTCCAAAGCGTTTCGAATAGTTCCAAGGAGAGCCGTTGCAGAGGTGGGGTGATAACCAAGGGCTTACTGTCGATATCGACCTTACTCCGAGGTGCATCGTGTGCGAAGATGTCATCGCAGCCTGAGTGGCTCCAGTCGGGCCGACCGGCTTATCCGGTATTGCGAAGGCCGGTCGCAATGGCGTTCGTTGTCAGCAACAGAGCCCGCATAAGATCCTCCGCCGGCTCGTCACCACGGCGACGGTGTGCACGAACCCGCGCTAGGAGCTGAATCTGCATCAGTTGTAACGGGAGAAGATGATCGTCGCGTACGGCCAAGGTCTGAGACAAGACCGGATTGCCGGCCAAGAGAGTCTCCGAACCCGTCAACCAAAGTACCTCTGCCACCGTTCGGAGAAACTCTTCCTGAATGAGGAGTAAGGGAGACCTCAGCTCGGCCGGTACTAACGCTTCGACGTACCTCATAGCTACGGTCATATCGGTCTTCGCCAGGGTCATTTCGACGTTCGCAACAAAGTTTGCAAAAAATGGCCATCCTCGATACATGGCAGCAAGTGTCGGCCCAAGTCCCTCCTCTCGTGCGCTTCTCAATCCCATTCCGACGCCGAACCACCCAGGTACGATCTGTCGCGATTGCGTCCAGCCAAATACCCAAGGAATCGCACGAAGCGTGCTGAGATCATTGCTGACGCTCGATCGTCGAGCAGGGCGAGATCCTAGGTTCAGGCGAGCCAACTCGTCTACCGGCGTGGAGTGTAAAAAGTATCCCGGTAAATCAGGATGCTCAAGAAGGTCCCGGTAGTGATCTCTCGATCGCTGTGCGACCCAATCCATCGCCGCATCCCACTGACGCAGATTATTTGAGTCCACAAGCGGTCTTCGACGTAAGGTCAACGCCTCAAGCGAAGCAGCGAGCAGTTGCTCCAAGCTATCCTCGGCCAACGCAGGTAGCAGATACTTGTCTGAGATGACCTCACCTTGTTCGGTAACCTTCATCCTGCCATCGAAAACTCCCCAAGGCTGCGCCATAACTGCCGCGTAGGTGTTACCTCCACCCCGACCGACGGTTCCTCCACGACCATGAAAGAGTCGTAGCTTCACTCCATGTCTCTGTGCGACGTCACGAAGACTACGTTGTGCCTTATGGATACTCCATTGCGAGGCCGTAATCCCCACGTCTTTATTGGAATCCGAGTAGCCCAGCATGACCTCTTGAACTCCTCGGCGCTGGGCAACTATCGCACGATAGGCAGGAATAGAGAGAAGGGTATCCAGAATCTCTCCCGCCCGATCTAGTTCGGCAGCCGTCTCTAGAAGTGGAACGAAGTCGACTCGCACAATTCCGGCCTCGAGGTCGACGAGTCCCGCCTCGCGCGCAAGAATCACCGCAGCGAGGAGATCGTCCGCCCCTTGCGTCATCGAGACTATGTAGCTCTGACAAGCTTCTGGTCCAAATCGCTCAAGTGCGCTCGCAATAGCCTCGAAGGTTGCAAAGGTCTTTGCAAGAGGACCCTTCAGCGGCATTGGCTTCGGCGCAAGCGGTCTCAGCGATTCAAGCTCGCTAACCAGCAGAGCCAGCCGAGCCTCACCATCGAGCCGTTGGTAACCATCACTGCATGCGCCTACCCGATCGAAAAGGGCGGCTAAGACCTGGTGGTGAGCGGCGGAGTGCTCGCGCACGTCGAGTCGCACAAAGCCCAGACCAAACGCAGTGACACCTCGAATAACATCCGCTAAAAGTCCGTTGGCCAAGAGTTCGCTACCGTTGTCGCACAAGGATTCGTACATAACCATAAGGTCATCGAGAAGCTCCCGAGCGGAGAGATAATCAACTCCGGCCAGATGTGGGGATTGCGCCTCAATCCGCTCTCTGGTAGCAGCGAGCTTGGCCAAGATGCAGCCAAGCTTGAGCCGATATGGCTCCTCGCGGTTGAGCCGCATAAATCGAGCGTGCAGATTACGCACCGAGCCTTGATCTCGCTCGATTGACTTCTTGAGCTCCTCGCTAACCGTCGCCAGTCGGATCGAGACACTTAGCTCGTCCACCAAGCGATTCATAGAAGCAGTCAACACATTGAGACCTCGGCGATAGTACAGTTCAAGTGTCTCAATGGTCACCTCGGCGGTGACAAACGGGTTTCCATCCCTGTCACCACCGATCCAAGATCCAAACGTGAGTACCGGAGCATCGAGAGGGTGCACATGGCCAATTCGCGCTAGCTGCGTTGAAAAACGTCTTGTTACGTGCTCAACCGGTCCAACCGCTAGAGCGTCGAGATAGTACAGAACGTTGTGCGCCTCGTCAATGACCTCGGGGCGACCGAGCCGTAGTTCATCGGTCTCCCACAGAAGCTCGACGAGCTCATCGACGCGCCGTCGATCCGACGAGGCAAGGAGATCACCGAGCGAGCGGAGTTTTGACAGGACCGATCGCCTCGCCGCCTCAGTCGGATGCGCCGTAAAAACTGGCTGCACCTCAAAATCTGCGAGCAGGTTCGTAAGCTCGTCCTGAGTGAGAGAGCCCGCAATCAGCGAGTCCTGCAATCGATCGACCACGTGCTCTAGAGGTTTGGACCGCGAACTCCGACTTTCACTAGCCCGCCCCGCCTGCTCTGCGACGTTCGCCAGGTGAAAATAGACTGAAAAGACACCAGCAAGCTTGGTCATCACCTCGACCGACATTGCATCTAAGAAAGATGAAGTCTCAAGAATGCGCTCTCGAGATCCTGAGCGTACAGCCTCGAAGGCGTCTAAGACTTCAGCCGGAGCCCTTCGCTCGAGTGTCCGACGCAGGGCAGCGTCAAGTCGATCAATCTCAGCGAGCAGTTGGTCAGAACTACGTGATCGATTCCCTGCCAACGCATCCTCCACTGCCACTGTCTTCTCCCTAAACCCTTGAGTTAAAGATCGAAGCTAGACAGGCTCCTCGAGAAACGCGATCCGAAAAACGAAGCAGAAGGCCTCGTGTCGACTGCTACTTCGTCACCCATGTCCAGCCCACTGTCGAAGCCTCAGCCTACCAATTCCGGTAGCACACTTGAACGGCGACAACTTACGCTCTCATGTTCGGCCGTTCCAGACCCCTACCTGTCGCGCCACCAACAACTCGCTCTCGGAGCTAACTGCGCTCCAACCACAGGCATGAGGCTCCTACAGTCTCGCCACCAGAGTACGTGTGAGAGTACAGGGTCTCTCGGTGCACATAGCCATCAGCACGATACTCTTCAAGAGCGTTCCCTACCACTACAACGCCAGGGAGACCGTTGGCTCGAAATCCACCTACGTCTTAGTCGCTGGAGTTCGGCAATGACTCCGCGAACTCTAATGCATTGATTCGCTGACCACGAATACCGTCGGCAGAACGCGACGCTAGCCAAACGATCGGTGCGCCCATAATCGAGGGATCTAAGAGTTTGGCCCGAACCACATCTGGAACCTCATCGGGAATCATGCCGGTTTGTGTCGCACCACCAGGAAGGAGAGTATTCACCGAGATCGGCGTGTCAGCGAGATCGGCGGCCATGATCTGCGAAAGCGCCTCAACTCCAGCACCAGCCGGACCATAGGGCGTGAAGCCTCGACGAACCATTGTCTGCTCGTTCATAGACACATTGACAATCCGACCGTGACCACGCTCAAGCATGATCGGCACTACGGCTCTAGCCATAAGAAAGCACCCGGTCATCTTGGTGTCGACCACATCTCGAAATCCATCGACACTAACATCCCAAAAGGGCATTGGATCGGTCATAAAGTGAGGATTGACCGTTCGCATACCAATGCCCGCATTGTTGACCAGCATGTCGATTCCGTCCCACGACTCCACTGCGGAGGATATACAGGCCTCAACGGAGTCCGGATCACGAACATCCAGCTCACATCCGAGAGCAGTGGCTCCGAGACTCGCCGCAGCAATCTGCGCTCGGACTCGATTACGACCGGTAACCATGACCCTTGCACCTGCTTCGTAGAGAGCACTCGCCATTGCTGCACCCAAGCCACTGGTAGATCCCGTGACCACGACGCGCACTCCGTCTAGCTTTGACATCTCATACTCCCTATCTCCGCAAACCTATTCAGATCTCATCCAAGCGCAGTCTCCCGCTCCACTGACCGTCCGTCGCCACGCTGACTCTACTGCCCTAGAACGAACCACTTCTCAGACCTCTATCCCGACCAACCTGGCGGGAAAACCAACAAACTGCTGCACGAGACCATCGCACGAACAGACCAGACCTCCAGCTTCGAACTCACTCCTGAGCAGATACGGTGCTGCTCAAACACGACAGTCCAGCCCAAGAAGTTACCGAGCGAGATTGTCTGACGAGGCAATCTTGAGGAGCCGAAGATATGTCACGTTTCCATCGAGAGGAATCCAGCACCCTCATAGAACGGCCAGCTCAGTAACGGGATATCGAGCCGACTACCACCTCAGAGACGAAAGCGGGGTTTCTCTCGAGGAGGTTTCGCAGAGATTCTCTTCAAGGAATCCAAACTTGAGCACAAAGAAGCACCCGGCCTCAAACCAGGACCCGACCCTCAAAATCGCGCCAACTAAGTCACGTAACGCTACCGTGGCAAAACGGCTTCGATCGCCTCAACCACCTCTGGCGATTCGGGCTCGGTGCGGGGTCGAAAGCGCTTCACAACAACGCCATTAGGAGCAATAAGGAACTTCTCAAAATTCCACTGCACGTCACCAGCTTCACCATTCGTGTCTGGGACTTGCGTCAACTCCTGATAGAGCGGATGGCGACCCTCTCCATTGACCTCAAGCTTCTCTGTCATTGGAAAGGTCACACCATACGTCATAGAGCAAAAGGTCTTGATCTCTTCGGCAGTACCGGGCTCTTGCCCACCAAATTGATTACATGGAGCCCCGAGAACCGTAAATCCACGATCGGCGTAGCGAGACTGCAATCGCTCTAGCCCTTCATACTGAGGCGTTAGTCCACACTTCGATGCAAGATTCACCACCAAAACGGCCTTGCCGCGCAAGAGATCGAGATCGAGTGCGTCTCCATCGAGTGAATTCAGGCTGTGCTCGTACAACGACATAGCATGATCCTAGTCCTCGCCAAGGAGACCAACAAATCCTTCTCACGAGGAGACCGTTCGACACTCCTTACCGTCATGACCGAACGAGCAGAGTGAGAGGTATCACCGGCTGCGACCGAACAGGCCGTCAGCCTAACGCAACAGAGTAGACCCGAAAGCCATCTCGTAGCGGCGAGCACAAGGCATCCTAAGAAGGCTCTAGCGTTTGACCACCGGGGATGCCCAGAGACGCGGCTCCCGAGTCCTTCTGTGATGTTGATAGCTCACAACTACTCCCCAGCCGAGCAGAGTGCCGAGGATCTCGATCACTATCGATAGCTACCTCGGTTCGCGTGACTAAGCCATCGAGGGCACCCCGGAGACCGCCAATGTAGGTACTTTCGAAAGATGTGAAGGAACGACCCTTCGTACCGACGAGACTAAAGGACATGGCCGCTCAATACATCTTCACTACTCGCGATCTCGGACGCTTCTACCAACCAGATCGCCAGGTCCTCAAAGGCATTAACCTGTCGTTCTACCCCGGTGCCAAGATCGGGGTCATCGGGGCAAATGGCTCGGGGAAGTCATCTCTCCTACGAATCATGGCAGGGCTCGATGATGACTTCAGCGGCGAAGCCCGTTTGACACCTGGGTTCAGTGTTGGATACCTTCCCCAGGAACCCCAACTCGATCCAACGAAAGATGTGGCCGGCAATGTCGCTGACGGCCTCGGAGAGCAACGAGACCTCCTAGCAAGGTTCAACGAGGTCTGCGACCTCTTCGGTGACCCAGAGGCAGATATGGACGCTCTACTCGTCGAGCAGGCGGAACTCCAAAGCAGGATCGACGCCCTCAACTGCTGGGATCTCGAGCGAACCCTCGAGGTCGCTATGGATGCACTTCGGCTACCTCCTCCTGAAGCCAACGTTGCCACCCTTTCCGGCGGCGAACGTCGGAGAGTTGCACTCTGTCGTCTTCTCCTCTCCAAACCCGATCTCCTCCTCCTTGACGAGCCGACCAACCACCTTGACGCAGAGTCCGTCGCATGGCTCGAGCGTACGCTCCAGGACTACGACGGTACAGTCGTAGCGATCACCCACGATCGCTACTTTTTAGACAATGTGGCTTCGTGGATCCTCGAACTCGATCGCGGCCGTGGCATTCCATGGGAAGGCAACTACTCTTCATGGCTCGAGCAAAAGCAAGCCCGTCTCGCTGCGGAGGAAAAAGCTGATCGAGCTCGCCAAGCTGCGCTCGCTCGTGAGCTCGAGTGGATCCGTATGTCACCGCGCGCTCGACAGTCAAAAGGCAAGGCGCGCGTGAATGCCTTCAACGAGCTTGTCGCCGAGTCTGAAGCCGCTGACCGTCGAGGTGATGCGCTCGAGATTGCAATCCCACCGGGGCCTCGACTCGGTGATCTCGTCGTCAATGCCAGCGGGCTAACGAAGGGATTCGGAGACCGACTCCTCATCGAGAATCTCGACTTCCTCCTACCTCCGGGCGGCATTGTTGGCGTCATCGGACCGAATGGCGCCGGCAAGACGACCCTGTTTAAACTGCTGGTGGGGCAAGAGCTCCCCGACGGTGGCACGATAGATATCGGCCCTACCGTCCAGTTTACCTATCTCGATCAGTCCCGAGAGACCTTGGATCCCACTGCAACCGTATACGACGAGATCTCTGGAGGAGTCGAGCGAATCGTCGTGGGTAGTCGAGAGATTCACGCACGAGCATACGTTGCGAGTTTTGGCTTCAAAGGGAGTACGCAACAGAAGCGCGTCGGCGAGATCTCCGGAGGAGAACGTAATCGAGTCCAGCTTGCACAGGTCCTCCGTAGTGGGGGTAACGTTCTCCTCCTCGACGAACCAACCAACGATCTCGATGTCGATACTCTCCGCGCACTCGAGGATGGCCTCCTCAGCTTCCCAGGTTGCGTAGTAGTCATCAGCCACGACCGTTGGTTCTTGGACCGCATAGCAACCCACATTCTCGCCTTTGAGGGGGAGGCCGTAGTTCGTTGGTTTGAAGGCAACTTCTCCGACTACGAGCTCGACCGACACCGGAGACTTGGAACGGATGCAGATCGTCCACACCGCATGAAGTACAAGCCGCTGACGAGATAGATCCTCTCGATGCTTGAGATGAGTGGAACGGGCGAGCACGGTAGCGCGGTTGCTCGTCGATGCGTGGCGATCCTCTCGGGATCGACACGACAGGACCACCCGTACGGGAGTTATGGTGATCTCGCCGGAGTTTAATTCCCCAACTCGTGATCGATAGCTCCGACTAGGAAGCTCGGGGCACGTCCAAGTTCAGTACCTCCGTCCCCCTTCGACGCGGAGGGTCACCTGCCGCTCTACGCTCATGGCAGCTAAGCAGTGGAAGCTGGACAAGAGAGACGACTCTCACTCGACCGACAAACGCTCCGAACATCGCTACGGTCCCTGTACAGTCGAGACGCAACGAAGGCTCTACTCAGGTACGTCTCCTCGTGGAGTAGTAGAGCAGCCTCCGTGGATCTCACGCAAACCGTGATCAGAGATCTAGAACTCCTCGATGATGAGCAGCACCGTGGGGATAAGAAGTTCAACTTCTCTGCAACTCAGGTACTTACAGCACCCCCTCTCTAGGTCACCTCAAGTCATCGCATGCCCAAAGGCAACTTGAGTCTTGGAATACTTGATCGGGAGAAACTACGGATAGACACCGAAGTTGCTCGGCCCGAACCAAAGAGCACATCGATCTACACTTCCTTCACCCATCGAGTTCGATAGATCCGCCGCTGAGCCGTCCAAGCAATATTCAAAACCGACAGATGGGTCAAGTCCGTTTGCGACGAGCGTTCCTAAAGTTCAAACACTTCGGAAAGGTTTACACAAAGTGGCTCCTCACAGCGCACCTACCGAAGCAACTATCCTGCGACCGCTGTGCCTTCGATCGCCATCAGTCACCGATAGACCATCCCACGAACGAGAGTCCTCCAGCGAAGCCATCCCACACGACCACCTACTCAACAAAAACAGCGCACATCGTTAAAGATGACGTGAACGATGCCTCTCACATCGGAGACAGAGAGCGTATAGCGCAACAATATCCGCGGCGAGATCGGCTTCCCAGTTGGCACTATGACCTCGTGACCACATCAAAGAGTCTCTCCGCTCACCAGGGAGCAGACAGTGCGAGCGCTTTTAGGATCGGTCGCAGCGCAAGAGAGAAGGCGTCTTCAACCGCAGGCCACTGAGAATGTGATCACACCGCCTCTATCACCTACCGGAGAGGCACCAACGGACCCTAATAACTTTTCCATCCTCGATAGGAACGAGCCGCTGTGCCAAAGCACAGCCACAACCGTTACGTGGCTTTATGCACGTGGCGTCCATCGCGAGGAGAGAGGTACGCCTCTCACCCTTCGAGTCAGGTGCTGGAGCGGTCCCACGCCTTATCACAGTCGTCACCAAAATGACGACTGTGAGATCACGATCTCCCCGACCTCCACACTCCGCAATCGGGGAGCAAGGGACTACGAGAGAGCGATCGTCGAAGTAGACGGCAGCGCTATGCCCGACAGACCGGCAACAATAGCGGGCAGTACGACGCTCCAATCACCGACTATACCGAGGTCTGCGTGGTCAAAGACCGGAGCACTGGGGTCAATGTTGACGGCAAGAACCGTTCGAGCCGCTGAAACACCGATCATATGGTTGTACTTGCCCGAAAGTCCTACGGCCAGATAGATCTCGGGCGCTACGTGGCGCCCGGTAATTCCGATCTGTCTCGAGCGCGGGAGCCAATGCCGATCCGTCACCTTCCGGGTCGTCGCGAGCTCTGCGTTCAAGGGCTTGATGATCGCCCTCAAATGAGACAGGCCGGCTTCTCCAACGCCCATACCCATACCCACGATGATCGTCGCTTGGTTGAGTTGCTCAAGATCATCCTCAACGACCACTCGTTCGATCGTACGTTTTGATAACTCCTCGACCTGGGGTGCATTAATCCGCTGGATGGAACGTGGAGCTCTTGGCCTCGGAGAAGGTCGAGATCCTGGTCGCACGGTCACACAGTTCATCGGTGTATTCGAGGTTATCTCGGCGAGTTCGCTTCCACTGAGAGCTGGCTTGACGTAGAGAAAGCCCCCGAGATTTTCGTCGAATTCAATCCTGATGACGTCACTGACAAGACCCGATTGCGTACGAGCCGCAATTCGCCCCGCCACCTCCCGCCCCCAGGTCGTTGAGGGGAGGAGCACAAGTTCCGGACGAGACGTACCGCTCCACTTCCCTATGAGCCAGGCGATCTCATCGGCAGACTCCATTGCATCCACCTCCATCACGTAATCGGCGCCCCAACCCGACAAGAGATCCAGACCAAGCGAACCGGTCGTAACGACGACCGTCACCAGAGTCGCCAGATGCTGCGCAGCATCGGCTGCCATCGCAAGCAGCTCGCGAGCCGTGTCAGGTCGTCCCGGCTCACCAACTACAACGACCTTTGAGGAAGGAGTCTCCCATAGGGGAGCCGGTACCACCGAAGAAGGTCGATCGGCATCACGGACGGTCGCACGAGCCTGCACGAGTTCGACGACGGCCCGAACTTGATCATCTAGCGTACCTTCCAACTGCCGCCTCAAACGATCTGCTGCAACCCGTCGGATCGCCCTCACCGCCGTCGGACTTGCCGACGATCCCCATAGCCCAGGACCCAACCCACCGACTCCTAGCCTTACAATTCGCTCGTGATCGATGACATCAACCTCATCGACACCGGCTCGAGCCGGCGAACAGAGGCGCTCGGCGCACGTCAGCAACACCGGCAGAGTCGATGACGCTTCCATCCAGCCGCTATCAGTTTCAACTTCTACAAAAGCCCGGTCTCCCCGAAGGTCTAAGCGACGCACTCCGTCAAGGAGTGGGAATCCTAAAAGCTCCGCTAGCTGGGCAGGAACGAGGCCAGTTTCCGCATCTATTGAAAACTTCCCGCACAGAACCACAGACAGTGGACCCAAGCGGTTCAGAGCTGCGGCGAGCGCTCGTGACGTCGCCAAAATATCCGAACCGGCAAGCTTAGGATCGCTGAGCAAGACTGCCTTATCGGCACCGAGAGCGAGGGCCTCTTGAAGAGCGCGCTCCGCCGACGGTGGCCCCATGCTCAACACGATGCATGGTTCGTGACGCTCCTTGCCAAGTCGCAAGGCCGTTGCCAGAGCCCTTCGGCAGTAGGGGTTAATCTCTAGATCCACTCCATCTCTTTTGAGGCTGAGATCCTCCCCAAGAGAGAGGTCCTGGGAGCTAGGAACCTGTTTGATCAGAACAGCGATCGACATCGCTCTCTCCTCCTTCTGAATCGTCCACCCGCGAAACCCTCAACCTCATCATCTCTTGCCTGCATCGCCCAAGTAAGCGAGCTCACACTCGATCGACCCCTGCTCGGGACAGCCACGAGCTCTCTGTGTCGATCGATTACCCACATCGCCTTCGGCTACAAGCGGGAGGCTGACTCTGGCCACAGCACCGCCATCAGGATGATTGGCCACGGTCGCCTCACCGCCATGAGCCAAGGTCAGCAGCTTCACGAGGCTGAGGCCGAGCCCAAAGCCCTCACCCACTCGCGCCGGAGTTCGCTTCGCACGCGTGAAAGGCTCGAAGGCATTCGGAAGGAACTCCGCGGGGAAACCTGGTCCGTGGTCCCGAACCTCAAAAAAGACCCAACCACCACTACCCGTCAAAGAGATCTCGATTACCATGCCGGCATCGCTATAACGCAAAGCGTTGGTCACCAGGTTGTCCACAATCTCCCTGAAGCGTACGGCATCAACCGGCGCCCAGATCGTTGGATCCGCAGCAACGACAAACAGGACCTCCGCCTCCTCAGCACGAGGAACGAAGTTCACAAGCGCCGAAGTCACAATCGGCTCAAGCGGTTGAACCACGACATGGAGAGGAATCTGGTCCCGCTGACCTTGCGCTACCTGCAAGAGCCCCTCAGTGAGATGCACGAGATGCTCCACCCTTTCGTCCAAGCGACGAAAGAGCGCTTGCTGTGCCTGTGGATCGCTCACGATCCATCGATTCTCCAACTCAACCCTCAGCCCCGCCAGAGGAGTCCGTAACTCGTGGCTCGCAGCAGAGATAAATCGCCGCTGTAGCTCAGCGGACTCTTGAAGGCGGTCAAGAAACCCATTGAGAGTCTCCGCGAGGAGTGCGAGTTCATCACCGGTTCCCGGGTCGGTGAGCCGTAGCTCTGGTGGGCTTGTAACCAAGTCCATTGCTTGGCGTCTCATGGCGTCAACAGGAAGGAGGACGACTTTTGCTAAAAGACCTGCGCCGAGGCCCGCACAGAGTACGGCTAGTACACCACCTGCGAGGAGAAGTCGTTCAACCAGAGCGAGAGAGTCACGAACCTGATCGGTCGAACCGCCAACCAGAAGTAGATCACCGTGATGGGCACGGACTGGTTCAGCAACGACCATCGTCGGGTTGCGGTGACGCGGGAGCATCGCTAGATACCACGTTGTAACCCCATGAGCCACCCTCAAACGCCCCAAGCTCACCATCGGAGTCATCCCCGCAGCCGCTGTCGTATAGATAAGTCTTCCGCTTGCATTCAGAACCTGAATCGCAGACTGGTCCGGCGCCGCTCTAAGGTGCACTCCAGAGCCAGTGCTCGCTATCACGTGTCCCGCCAGCGCACCTTGCACTCGATCGGAGCGCCTCAGAAGAGAGCGCTGGAGCGTCGCACGAGTCGCCGAACCCACGTACGCATCGAATCCCAGACCAGCAATGACAACTAAGAGTGCAGTCAAGCACGTGACCGTCAGGACAATCCGCAAGCGCAGCGACATTCCTCAGACCCCTTAGATCGCCGCACGAGGATCGAGACGCCAACCGAGACCGTAGACCGTCTCAATGAGCGGAACGCCTATCTCCGATTGAAGACGCTGGCGTATCTGACGAATATGCCAGTCGACCGTTGCCCTCGAGATCGTATCACTCCCGATACTCAAGACCGACTCCACCATGGTTCGACTGAGTACGAGTCCGGGACGCCGAAAGAAAAGTTCGAGCACCTCTAACTCGCGCGGTCGTGCGTGAATCAATCGGCCGTGATAGTAGAGACGACCATGCTCGACATCGAGCACCAAGGCGCCCACTGCCAAGACCATTGACACACTCTCTGTCTCAATCGGTGGTAGGTTTTCGACCCGATGTGAGCCCCTACGAAGCACAGCGTGCATACGAGCCTTCAACTCGCTCATGAGAAACGGTTTGACCAGGTAGTCATCGGCGCCAAACTCAAGTCCGGCTACCGTGTCCTGGAGCTCACCAAGAGCGGTAATCATGATGATCTCGGTCTCGGGTCTCCAGCTCAAGATCTCTCGACATACCTCGAGACCCGAGATACCTGGCAGTAAAAGGTCGAGCAGGACAAGATCGTGTCGCTCGCTCTGGAAGATGCGGAGCGCAGCTTCACCATCATTCGCAATGGTGACCGAGTAATACTCAGCCTCGAGTCCAACTTTGATCGCACTGGCAAGACCGAGATCATCCTCAACAAGTAGTATCCGTGCGAGCCACGCGCCTCCTCCCGGATCGAGCCGGGAGGAGTGATCGTCAAATGTCGACATCATGATGATTAGAGAGCGCTCGCCCCGCTCATGTAGGAATTACCCTGGCTTTGCAGCTGCGATATTCCGGCAGACACACTCATCGAGCCGGTCACCACCTGCTGGAAGACAGAATCGATAACGGTCTGAACCTCGGCGTAGGAGTCACTAACAGGACGCGGAACCGTGTACTTGGACGCCATAGCCCCAACCGATGCAGCCAGACCAGGATGACTTGCAAGAAAGGTTTTGGGGAGAGCCTTAGCGGCCGCCTTGGTCAACGGGGCGAAGCCCGTGTGCTCATCCCAGTACACCTGCTGGCTTGGCTGGTACCACCACTGCACAAAGGTCCACGCAGCCTTATCCTGGGCCTTAGTATGGCCCTTCGGCAAAACAAAGCCAAGCCCTTGTACCAAGTTCGCAGCGTGACCAGTCGAACCCGCCGGCTCTACGAAGGCACCGACTTTGAACTTACCACCGACTGCGGCAAGGACTTTCGCCTCCCCTGCTGACGTACCATCGATCATCGCCATGTGACCTGAAGCAAGGTCTTGTCGAAGGGTGGTTCCGTGATCGAACACCATATCGCCAGACTTGTAGAGAGATCTAAAGTAGTTCAGCGTGGCTTTCGTCGCAGCATTGTTGAAGGCCACTGCTGTACCCACCGAGTTCGACTTCTTCAACAAGGTCCCACCATCGCTCATAATCGACGGCAGGATATGTGCCGAGGAGTCCTTCCAGCCAAGTGGAATGACCGAAGCTGACTTCAACTTGGCAGCGTCCGTAGCAAGTTGCGACCACGTTTTCGGAGCCGACGTGATGCCAGCAGCTTTAAACATGCTCTCGTTGTAGAAGACCTCAGAGATCTTCGCCGAAGCTAGCAACCGATAGTGCTGGCCACCTTGCACCATTCCATTCTCCCAGACTGAGGGGTAGAGAGTGGACTTCGTCAGCTCCTTCGAACTCTTGAGATACGGATTCCATGACTGAAGTGCAAGACCTTTAACTAGCGTCCCGTCATAGTGGCTAATCTCGGCAAGCACCGGCGGGTCGCCAGCCGCAACCGCTGCCGGCAACTTTGACGATGCTTTGGTGACCACAATATTGACGTGAATCGTGCGATGTGTTCGATTGAATTTATCGACCAAGGCGGTCATCGCATCACCAACCGGTCCCCCATTATGGGATTCCCACAGGGCGAACGTTTGCACTTTGCCCTTTGCAGCAGGTGAGATACCTGATGCAAAAGCCGGCGCACTACTTCCGACGAACGCCGTAGCTATCGTGACAGCCAGACCTAAAGACCGCAACACTCTACGATTCCAACCCTTTTGGGCACTTGAGACCTGTGAAGGACTCGCTAAACGAAAGATATCTACTCGAGTTCGTAACACTTTGCAGTTCCCTTTCCGATATTCTTCAAAATTTGAACGACCATGATCACCGTGAGCCCCCGTGCATGAGCTCACGCGTACTAGGTAGTCACAGCTGCACGGACAACGTCATCAAGACCTCGAAGCACCTGTTACTTAGAGGTTCACCCCACCATCTCTTCCCGCGACGCCTGCGACGATGTGGCGTTGGAGGAAGACGAACAGGATGACGATCGGGGCGAGAGCTAGCAGAACTGCCGAGGTAAGCTTGCGCCAATTTGCCTCGTAGGTCTGCGTATAGTGACTGAGAGCAACTTCAATTGGCTGTACCGCGTGAGAGGTGGTCATGATCAGCGGCCACTGGAATTGATTCCACGACGACACGAACGTCAAGAGAACGACCGTCAGAACCGCTGGCTTAGCAAGTGGAATTGCGACCCTCACGATGTAGCGAAGGTGGCCAACACCTTCTAACTGCGCAGCCTCCCAGTACTCCCGCGGAAGACTTTTGAAGAACTGCCGAAAGAGAAAGACTCCAAAGGTGCTTGCCGCAAATGGCAGAATCTGAATCAGGTATCCATTGAGCAGGTGCAAGTGGAGAGCTACCGCATACTGAGGTATGAGTAGCGCCTGGGCTGGAAGCATCATAACCCCTACCACCATCACGAAGAAGAGTCTTGAACCCTTGAAGGTCAGTTCTGCGAGTGCGTATCCGGCCATTGCGGAGGTCAAGACCACCAGCAGCACTGTCGATCCGGCGATGAAGAAGGTGTTCACAATGTAGTGAAACCAGTGGGTATGGGTAAGGACGTAGCTAAAGGCACCGGTATGGAAGGAAGGGACGAAGTTCGGCGGAATATTGAAGACGCCAGTATGGGTGTTGAAGGCTGTAACCACGACCCAGTAGAGCGGAAACGCAAACAGTACCGCCACTACTACAAGACCGACACGTCTGGGAAGCTGTCTCAGCATGGAGGATCCTTCTTTCATCGGTAGAACACCACTCGGTCAGAGATCCACTTCTGAACCAACGTCAGTGTCAAGATGATGAGGAAGAGGATGAAACTCATCGCAGCGGCGAGACTGAAGTGGAAGTACTGGAAGGCCGTCTGATACACCAACACCGCATCGGTAGTCGTTGCAAATGCGGGACCACCCGCACCGCCGTGGGCGCCACCGGTCATCGTATAGATCTGGGAAAACGCCTGCCAAGTCGTAATCGTCGAGAGCACGACTACGAAGAAGGTCGTTGGCGAGATCATGGGCCACACAATTCGCCGAAAGGTTCGGGCCGAGCTTGCCCCATCCAAACTGGCCACCTCGAGCAGTTCTCTCGGAACCCGAGAGAGTCCGGCAAGAAAGATAATGACATAGAGCCCGAGCGAGTGCCAGAGCGAGTCGATCATTACCGCCGGTAACGCCCATTGGGTGCTCTCAAGCCAACCGAGAGCAGGAAGGTGCAGTGAGGTCAGCACAAAGTTTGCAAGTCCAAAGTGAGGATTGAAGATCCACACCCAGATGATTGAAGTGGCCACTACCGGGGTGACATGAGGGAGATATACCGCAGCTCGCCAAAATCCTCCCCTCCGGTTTGACATTCCCTCACGAAGCAGCAGGGCTATGCCAAGCGAAAGCAACGTAGTAGCAGGAATCATGACCAAGGTGTAGTACCCCGAGTTGAGGAGCGACCTCCAAAAGAGCGGTTGTGCAAAGAGCTCGCGAAAATTCTTTAGTCCAACGAAGGTCGTCGAGGAGGAGAGAACACCCCAGTGAAAGAACGAGATATACAGCAGATACGCAGCAGGAATATAGAAGAAGACCAGGAATACAGCTCCTGCTGGTAACACCAGACCATACGAGACAAGCTTGAGCTTGATCGTGATCCACCACCGTACCCATGGGCGCGGCGCAACAGGGGATGGAAGATCCTCCGAGGTGCGTCGAGCACGCAACGGAGCGAGCAACTTGGGAGGTGCGGTACTCATGCTCGCTCATTCCCATGACGAACGACTGCGTCAGCGCAGAGATCGTAGGACTGTACAAAATCCGTTGCACTCTTCGAAGGAAAGGTCTCGAGCAAGTCGCCTCCCTGCATCAAGCTCCGGCCCGACTCATGGTGGAAGGCCCTGACGTCTGGTAACGGGCAGTACAGTCGAATCGCTTGCCCGGGCCGGATGTCAGCTTCTCCAGGCAACTTGGCAATCATGCGTTGCTCAGATACCTGACTATCGAGATGCAGGTGACACTGTATGTGGCTGCCAAGGTGTTCCACCAAGTCGACGATGCACCGGAGACACGCCCCGTCCTCAATCTCTTCTACTTGAAGCCTCTCTGGTCGAAATCCGAGTACAACGACGGATTCAGGCCCACTTTGAAGTAGGAGGCCATTGAGAGCAATGGGTAGCCGAACTGCGTCTCCGCAAGCGATTCCTTGCTCATCGAGAAGCCAAGGTAAGGTGACCAGGTTCGTTCCAGGAGAACCAACGAACTTGGCGACGAAGGTGTCAATCGGGCTCGAGTACATGACCGATGGTTCAGCTACCTGGCGTATCTGACCCTGGTCCATAATTACGATGCGATCAGCGAGCGTCATCGCCTCACTTTGATCATGGGTCACGTACACCGTCGTAATTCCGAGTCTCTTATGGAGGAGTCCCAGCTCGATGCGCATTTGTTCCCGAAGATTTGCGTCGAGATTGGAGAGAGGCTCGTCCATGAGGAAGACACTTGGTCTTCCAACAAGGGCTCGCCCAAGCGCCACTCGTTGACGCTGACCACCGGAGAGCTCCCTTGGACGCCGAGACTGCAAACCATCGAGCTCTAACAGAGCGAGAACCTCATTGACTCTCTGCGACGCCTCACTCCGGCTGACACCTCGTGACTGGAGTCCAAACGCAAGGTTCTCAAAGACCGACATGTGCGGGTAGAGCGCATAGTTCTGAAAAACCATCCCCACCTTACGCTGGCTCCCTGGAAGGTCATTGACGACCACATCATCGAAGTAGATGGTGCCCGAGCTCGGTTTCTCCAAGCCAGCAATGAGACGCAGCGTTGTGGTCTTCCCACACCCGGACGGACCGAGAAGTACGACGAACTCACCTTCAGCAATATCGAGATCAACGTCTCTCACAACCTGGCGGTCGTCGTTCGAATAGGACTTGGTAACTCCCTTCAGTCTTATCGAAGCCAATGCTCTCCACCTCTCTACCTCATAACAAGGCCTTCAGCCCACAACGGCTGAAATCGGCCCTAGAACGAACTCCCTTCGGTCTAGCTCTCGTAGGTGACCGAGCTCTGTCGCTCGATCAACAGCTTGATAAACAGTGCGAGAATAAGTCCATGGCAATATCCCGATCGGCTCGACCTGATAACGAGCGGGATCACGACTTGCGGAGGGGTTAGGAGCCCGACACACAACGTGAGAAGCCGAGCTCGAACACCACATACAGGCAGAGCGTCTAGATCTCACGCTCAACTCGATGTGGTCCTCGAACACTTCCCAAGCTCGCTACGAAGCAAGATCCTCCTCCTCGATTCTTGCAGTGAGCCCTGTCGTTGCGTCAACGCCTAGCAGGTGTCGAATACTTGAAGGCCATTACACAGCTGCTACCGTGAGTCGTCCTCGAATATGCAGCCCCTAAAGGAGTGAGAATCGGCAATTGTGCGGACGGCTCCAAAACGGGCGCACCTTCTCAGAGATAGGAACGCTTTCCTCTCCTCGCGAACACAGAGGACCCTGTAGCAAGAAGACCCGATCAGCATCGTCGCTCCTCTCAGTTCTCCGAATCGAGACCACAGTGCCACAAGGATCGCGAGGGCTAGACGCACCAGGTATCGCTGCAACAAACGATCTCCGACCCGCACCAGGCGTCATCTGATATCGCTAACCACAACCGCAGAGAGAACACACACCGTGCGACTAAAGGGGATCCTCGTACAAGATCACACAAGAGCTCGAGCGCTCGCAGATCGGTCTCGGTTTCATGTTGGCATGGCCACGATCGTCTCCCTCGGTTGTCACCAGGGAGGCAGGAATTAACGGAGAGAGAGCGAGCTAGTTCTTCTATCTGGACGACAGATCCATGAGCGCCGAAGCACGCAGGACCGCTGACCGCCACCTCACACTGTGGTGAGCCACGAGACGACCGACCAGTCCGACTACGACACACTCGTCGAGAGAAATGGACCCACGAGATCGAACCCCTCAGTCTCCTTGCTGCCTACGTCCGCTTCACTCGATATCAACTCAAAGCTCCCTTTGCGCCTTGCAAAGTCCAGCACCTCAGACCAGAGAGGATATTCGAAGGATCAAGGTCTTCCGCAACAAGAGATCTGAGCGATGCTTGGCGACCGCAGATGCCAAACGGCTCTGCCGAGTTCTCTACGAAAGCTACTCGCAACCCCACGCTCTCCACCAACAGATCCTCGGCGAGCTCACGCAGCTGCTGCCAACCAGAGGCAGTCCGAACATCACTCATACCAGAGACCATTCACTCACTGCTCCGTACCACCTGCAGCGCCACCCAACTCTTTCGCTATCACCAACAACAAGGCGGCACCGCCAACCAGGGCCCATACCACTACGGAGATCAGTGCGCATCGACGATACCGCTCCGACACCAACGAGTTATGAACAACCTGTACGACGCTCGGCCATCTGTCGGAAATGGTCCATAAACCTCGGGCTCGTGCGCTCGTCAACGCCCCACTTCGCAAACCTCATCACAAGGCCAACACTCGTGTGCTCAGCTACGACACGAGGTAAGAGAGTGCACACCACCAGGGTGCAAGCAAGAGTTCTTCATCCCTAGCTCAAACGATCGCAGCCTTTATGCCCTGGCAATCTCACCGTACATCACTGCTAAGAGCTAGCACCACCGACGAGACGTCTGACGCGGCAATCACAACCCCCGGCACGATGCTCGAGAAGATCCCGTCTACTTCTTGAGCTACCCAACGGTGAAGGTCGAAGGCACCGGGATCTCGACCTCTGCAGCACGACCAACCAGAAGCGCCTCCTGAAGACAGCTACGCGAGAGCATCTGGGCTCAACTGAAATGCCGGTTCTCTCAGGAATGCAGAGCTTCTCAACAGCACCACAGCATCGCCCAGAACCTTACCGAGTAACATCTCCGGCCGAACAGCACGATCTCGTAACCCCAGTCGCCAACACTAACTCCCCTAAGGGGTCGATCTCACTCCCTCTCTGAATATCGCTCGTCTACCCCAGCGCTCACACCTAGTGCAGCGCCGAACCATGACCCGTTGCATCGCCTACGGGCAGGGAGCTCTCTAGGTCCTCGTCAGCATCCCAAGATCGACCCTCGACTGCTACGTGCGGAACAATTCGATCAAGGAATGTTGGAAAGTACCAACAGGCGCTTCCAAAAATATTCATAACCGCAGGTACAAGCAGTAACCGCACGATGGTCGCATCGATCAGCACACTCGCCGCCAGACCAACGCCTAACATCTTGATGACCACGTCCGTCGAACCCACGAAGGCAGCGAACACACTGACCATAATGAGTGCCGCACAGGTAATGACGCGGGCCGTATCGGAGAGTCCAACCTCAACAGCACGTCCGTTGTTATGGCTCTCATCCCAGTGTTCTCTCACACGAGACAACAGAAAGACCTCGTAGTCCATCGAGAGTCCGAACACGATCGCAAACATGATCATGGGAACGTACGACTCGATCGGAACGTTTTCGCTTACCCCAAGTAGTGACCGACCCCAGCCCCATTGAAACACTGCAACGACTACTCCATAGGCCGCACCGATACTCAACAGATTCAAGACCGCTGCCTTAACTGCGAGGAGCAAGCTACGAAAACTCATGAGAATCAAGATGAACGCCATCGCAACCACGATCGCAATGATTAAGGGCAACCGAGACGAAAGCGAGGCCGCGAACTGAATCTGCGATGCGGTTCCTCCGGTTACATAACCGATTGCACCGCTCCCTTGCAAGGCCTCAGGCAGAGTCGTATCAACGAGACGATTGAAGAGTGTTGTTGTGGCCTCGTTCTGCGGTCCAGAGGATGGAACGATCTTTCCTACAAGGAGCGCGTGATCGGAGGTGGGCTGCAACGGCGAGGCCTGCGCAATATCGGGGGTCGAGGAGATCGCACTGGCAACGCTGCGAGCTACTGCTGAAGCGTTGTGTGCGTGCCGCACATCGATGACCAAGGTGAGCGGACCGTTCGCTCCAGCCCCAAAAGCAGAGGCAATGAGGTCGTAAGCCCTCTTGTCCGTGTACGACGTGGGATCAGCGCCATCTCCAACATGGCCGATCTGAATTGAAAAGAGCGGGATGGCTAGCACTCCCAAGATCGCCACGCCAACGAAGAGATAGCTCCATGGCCGCCTCCCCACGCTCTTGGCGTAGCGGGACCAACCGTCACTACCGTCTGACGAACTCTCAGCGACGGCCTTGCGAACGGTCCATCGATCGATTTTGGTACCGGCAAGAGCCAACCCCGCCGGTACCAGCGTGACGGCACCAACAGCCGCAGTCACTACACCGAAAACAGCAGCAAACCCTAACTGCCCTATAAAAGTGATACCAGACGCGTAGAGTCCAAAGAGTGCCACCGAGACACTCGTTGCGGCGATCAGCACCGCATGTCCACTCGTTGCCACGGTCCTCCCTGCCGCAACGACCGGATCAAAGCCATTTGAGATGAGCTGTCGAAATCTGGTCGTCAGAAAGACTGAATAGTCAATACCGACCCCTAGGCCGATCATGACCGCCAACGTTGGCGAGGCCGTGCCAAAGGTGATCACCGCTGCAACGATACCGAGCAGTGAAAGTCCTATAGCGACAGAGCCGATCGCTGTGAGCAAAGGAAGCGTTGCACCGAGAATCGATCCAAAACCGACAAGAAGGACGACCAAGGCAACGATGAAGCCAATGGCCTCGGAGCGCAGATCCGAGCTCGCCGGACGAGTGAGTTGGTCAAGCCCACCACCATACTCAACCTCCAGTCCTGCAGCTCGAAGCGAAGCCGTGGCAGCATTTAATCTGCCTACATAGCTCGACCCAAGCGTCTTGGGTAAGACGGAGAACTGCACATTAATGTATGCCGTGGTCTTCGTCCGAGAGAGAGCAAGCGATCCGGGTGCCAACGGGTTAGAGACCGAGAGGACATTCGGCATCCGAGAGAGCGAGGTGACCGATCTCGCCACTGCTGAGGAATCGGGGCTGAGCGTACCGGAGCGAGCGTGGACAACGACAAGCCCACTGTACCCTGATGCTGCCTTGTCGTTCTGGCTCAACAACGTGAGTCCGGCATACGCTTGGGTCCCGCTGAGATTGACGTTGTCGCTAAAGATCGCTCCAACTGCCTTTTTACCCCCCAGAACCGCCACAAGGACGATCAACCAAACAATCAATACCCGGAACGGATGGCGCGCCGAGGAGCGACCACAGCGCTCGAGGAGCCCCGACCCCTCGTTGGAGGCCCGAGAGCTCTGCCGCTCTACGGTGTTGACCATAACGACCTCCTTAATCTGTCATTACTGCCACTATAGCTCACAATCAGAGAACTTGTGGCACCTCTGCCACTTTATTAACGATACGCGCATGCCGCTACCAAGCGCAGTTGGAAGTCACGTCCAAGACCCATGGGGACACCGGCGAGAGAAGCGGGTCAAAGGCAAGGCTTTCCCTGTCGTATTCCTCATCATCCGACACGATCGAAGTCGCAGAACCGCTTGATGCCTAATACCTTTCCCCATTGATGACGGAGTAGCGTACAGTTCTGCGCCCTGACCACGAAGCCCACCAAGGACGTATCAGAAGGCCTCTGTATAGTTGAGAGCTACTGCCATCACACTTCAGTTTCAAAGCGTTGCACCATCTTCACGCCTCAACAGACATCAAAGCTTGCCGTAGTGTTTGGGCCACTCGCGCCGCCGCTGAGCTTGGTTCCGACCGTAAGAGAGCAAACGAGTGTATCGTCCACTCAAGCTCAAGCTCAAGGGGATGTCTTCAGAGTCTCTTGGTTTCGCTTCAGACGGTCACGGCTCAAGACGCGTGAGCCGGCTCTCCAGAGCTAAGGTATCGACAACCCTCCCGACACGAGCGCTCCCGAAACCTTCCGGCAGTATCTCGATGAAGTCCTCGTGACGTCGTGGCGACGAGTTGGGCGGCCTATGAAATGTCAGCAGATTCGAAGCGTTGCACCATCTGATACCGATTACTTGAGCACATTTAGGAGGACACTTGTCAGAACTCGAGTTTTACTTCGATCCCGTCTGCCCTTTCGCGTGGATGACGAGCAAGTGGGTACGTCTCGTCAAAACTCAAAAGCCAATCGACGTGGACTGGAGATTTATCGCACTGCGATTCGTCAATGACTCCGTTGACTACGAGACGCACTTCCCCGCCCACTATCAACGCCTACACACCGCAGGACTTGAACTGCTTCGAATCGCCGCAGCGGTTAAAGCTAAGTTTGACAACGAAACGGTCGCACGACTCTACGAGGCATATGGCCATGAGATTTTTGAGATCTCAAAGGAGCGACAAGGTGAACTCTCCGAGGATACCGTTCGTTTCGTCAAGCCAATCCTGATGAAACTCGACCTCGAAGCAGACCTTGCAGAGGCGGCACTCGACACTTCATTTGATGACCTCATCCGGAAAGAGACTGAGTACGCACTCTCGCTCACCGGCAAAGACGTTGGCACTCCTATCTTGCACTTCAACCCTCCGAACGGAACCGCTCTCTTTGGTCCGGTCATTAGCAGACTGCCGAGTCCAGAACAAGCAGTAGAACTCTGGGACCACGTAGTCGGTCTCTCTCGCTTTGCTGGCTTTGCAGAGCTCAAGCGCAGTCTCCGCGAGACCCCTCAACTCAAAGTCTTCGGATACGAGGGCAATAGTACAGAAACTTCAGCGCACTAACGCACACACGCCAAACCGGCATCGGCCCGTATCGGATTATGAACGAAGGCCGGTGCCGGACAAACTATCCCGCCGAACGCAGTCCGATACTGCATGACATTCGGGAGAGTCGATGCGGACAACTGATGTCCGTAAACCGGAGCCAGCTTGACCTACGGGTCAGAGTCCCGCTAAAAGGGGTCCGATCCCGACATCTGTCGCTCTCGAGGACCTTGACGGTCCGCTATTGAGAGCACCACGATGCTCTTACACTCGCCGGCACCAGGGAGATGACCTTCGTAATACGACTCCCCCGCCAACTCCTACGAATGACTCTCCGGTCACACCGCACGATCTCCCTCACTCGTCTTCATCTCACCACGACGAGCATCTCGGCTGACACTAACTCACCAGCTATCGAGCTACCTACGTCGCTAATATACAATTCGGTTCCTACTCGTCTCTGCAAAACCAGACTGGCCGTGCATCGGACTGTTATCGAGCGAATGCTTCATGGCCGAGATCGAACCCCATGCTCCTACCGGCGAGACCTAATCTCCTTGGCTGCAAGATGGACCGTTGCCCTTCGCACGAACAGGTCGAAGATCGCACAACTCACTCGCAAGAGAGCAAGCTCTACGCTGTCAACCTCCACTCCTTGCCTTCGACGACACGTCGCTCTACGTTACGCCTCTTTCCAACACAACACGCCGCGACCGAGAGATCGCTCCTCGCTCCACAAGACATGCAGCCATCTGCTTCGCGATCGCCTGCACGCCACCTCAGGCCTATCGAGGGACAAGGTTGGCGTAGCGGGAGGTTGCCGTTTTGAAACCTACAACCTTCGAACCGCAGATCACGCAACGAACTATGAGGCCTGCAACCGTGAAGAGGTTGTATCGCCGTTCAAAGCGCCTATGACGTAGATCCACGCCAAATCATGAGCCCACCATCGAGACCGGGGGGTCATCTACCTGACCACCACGACGATCACCAGATCTCAGCACCTTGAATCTATGCTTCGCAAGGCCGATTGAAAGCGCACGTTACGCCGTCCGACGATGCACGGTGACCCTTCGTTAAAAAGTGAGCTCAGTGTTCAAGCTTCTATCGTGGTCGTGGCGGACACAGACCGGCTAGAGCCGACGTCGCACGTTTCCTCACAATGAGTTCTGAGAGGATTTAAACCTCGTACTCCTCGCTGGGACCTTCAAACCGTAGTTCGAAAAACACGCATCCCACGCGGTCTCAGCCGGTCGTCAAAAAGGAGCGACTGTACACGGTAACCACACGGGGCACGTACGACTCAGACCCTCTCCGATCCCGCAACACCCTAACGACAGGTTTGAGAGCCGGAGACAGCCTGCTGCCACGTCGCAGAGCGGCGCTAGCGACCATACGGCCTCAGAGTGCGCCTTGAGTGGCCGTGCCAAGTGGACGTGGAGTCAGCACCTGGACATCGAGCCCTTCTGCGACTTTTTCCTTCAGCTTTGAAGAGAGCTCGAGGAATGCCGGGCTCTGGCCATGTGCCTTCAAAGTCTCGAATGATGACCACTTCTCTATCATGACGAACGCGTCAGCTGACTCGTGCAACGCGTACAGCTCGCAACCCTCATCCTCAGCGTGGACTCGTCCTACCGCGTCCTCAAGAGCAGCGAGCACTTCATCTCTATATCCCTCTTGCGGACGAATGGTCGCCACCACTATGACGCTCACAGCACACCCTCCCTCATTGACACGCTTTCAGCGCAGTTGCGCTCCAGCCGCCACACTACTCCTCTCCCATCCACGACCGGCCGAGAGTGCTCGGACGACCAGCCGACTACCGGCTCTGGAGGCTCAGACTGACACCTATCGAATCTCCTGCTGAGACCGAAAAGATGGTCGTGACAACCGTTTCGGAGCGCTCCTTGAAAGGTATGCACGGCCCATCTCGCTGAATTGTTAGACCGCAGAAGCGACATGCTGCTTGCACGACCTAAACAGAGACAGGGTCAAGCTCCGTCGCTCCCGCTCAAGGCCGCTCTCTCCTTCAGTAACCGGCTAAATTCATGGGACCCGTCCACACGCTCAATGGGTCTTCCACGAACTATGCGATGCACGGAGCTAGTTCCCCGTTGCCGCACCGACCGGTCTGTCACCTGTACCCAGAGATAGAGGCTAAAACGGTGGTCCTGCATACCTCCATATTCGCCACCTACTTGTAGAGACTCCGAGACTGAGTTTGGTACTGCCACCCAGTCGAGATCGCCCAACCCTTAGTTCCTAGATAAACGACCTCGTCCACAAGACAATCCCAGAAATCCACCGTTCAGTAAGCAGTAGTGGCCCTACCTACCAGAGCGCACCCGATGCTTACATCCCGGCCAACAACACGGTCTACGCTGACCCGACTCTAGTTCCTCGAGCGTTCGTCGGATTCGTCGATCCCGAGTCCTCTCCTGCTTCGCATCTTCGACCCAGCAGATGAACTCATTTCGTGCTAACGGCGTGATATCTTGCCACGCTGACAGTGCAACTGAACTGCTGCTGAGCACCGCACACAGATCGGAGGGCAGGTCGTGAACGACCCCACCAGGAAGAGATTGCAGGTCCACGGTCCCAGCCTACTCAACCATGACAACACTGCTCTATCACGACTGAGCGCTCGAACCCATAAGCGCTCACCATCGGACGGAGCCGCATCTTCCCATAATCAAACAAGATGCTCTTCAATCTCTGACTGAGAGCGGGTTCGGAGCGACGACACCAAGGAGCTTGGCCACCACAGAGGAAAGTGACGTCGACTGAGCGATGTCGCTCTCTTGCAGTCCGATCTCATCAAGAAGGAAAAATCTCAGACGATCATCGATCGATTGCGCGAAGAAAAGCCAGAGAATCAGGAGATTGCAAAGCGTACCTCACACTCTTGACCAAAGCCCATACCACTGCGCGATCCCCAGATCGCACATCTTGGCGGTCGCTTCTGGAGTAGCCTCATCGTCAACGAAGCGAAAGAAAGGCGGTTTGCGACCGCGCCCACAACAACTCGCCATCGACTGAAGCACCCAAGAAGACCGATACACCCGTTACCCCAACCACACCCAGAGCTCCAAAGAGCGAAGCCACGCACTCCATCGAGCTGCACCTCCTCATCGCTCCGAGGCCGTACCGCTCGACCTAGTAGCCCGCCACGCTATCAAAAATGCTACGCAGAACCGTTGGCTACCAATAGTTGAAACCCTCCACCCTCAGGCCGTCGACATCAAGACAGCGTGTGCGACGTAGACCTCGGCCGAGCTGCAACAGGGCATCACTCGCTTACGAACCGTTACGGCCATAGCTGCGACGCCATGAGCCGACAAGGACCTCACCACCGACAGGGAATCTACAGACAGAGGATGAAAGCCCGACTCGCGAAGAACGCTTGAGCTACGATGAGAACCTGGGGAGGTAGAGGAGATCCTCGCCAACAGGGGGTGGCTCATGGCCAAGGTTCGAGTCCTGGTTGGAACACAGAAAGGCGCCTTTGCCCTAACGTCCGATGGACGCAGAGAAGCATGGGAAGTTCAAGGACCCTTCTTCGGCGGCTGGCAGGTCTACCACCTTGCTGGTTCGCCAGCAGATCCGAATCGGATCTACCTCTCGCAGGGCTCGGACTGGTTCGGGCAGGTGATGCAACGCTCGGACGACGGTGGGAGTTCTTGGCATCCAGTAAGCAATGAGTTCCACTACGCAAGCGATACCGGAACCCACCAATGGTTTGACGGTACGCCGCACCCTTGGGAGTTCGCCCGAGTCTGGCATCTCGAGCCCTCCACCACAGACCCTGACACCGTCTACGCCGGGGTAGAAGACGCCGCCATCTTCAAGTCCACGGACGGCGGTGGCACCTGGCACGAACTCACAGGTCTACGAACCCAGCCCTCAGGCCCCGCCTGGCAGCCTGGTGCTGGCGGCATGTGCGTCCACACGATTCTGATCGACCCCTCGGATGAGAACCGACTACACGTTGCAATTTCAGCAGCGGGCGTATTCCGTTCAGACGATGCAGGAGCGTCCTGGCGTCCTACGAATCGCGGCCTTCGTTCTACTGGTATACCTGACGAGGACGCTGAAGTTGGACACTGCGTACACCGAATCGCTCGCCATCCCTTGCGACCAGAGACTCTCTTCATGCAAAAACACTGGGATGTCATGCGGAGCGATGACGGCGGCGATTCATGGCGAGAGATCAGCGGCAACCTGCCAAGCGACTTCGGCTTTCCAATCGCCGTACACGCTCACGAACCCGAGACTATCTACGTCGTGCCTATCACCAGCGATTCGGAGCACTACCCGCCAGACGGTAGGCTTCGAGTTTACCGGAGCCGTACTGGTGGCAATGAGTGGGAGCCTCTCACCTCCGGCCTGCCGCAGGCCGATTGTTACGTCAACATCCTGCGCGATGCCATGGCCGTCGACTCGCTCGACCCATGTGGTGTCTATTTCGGGACAACCGGTGGGCAGGTCTACGCTTCATCGGATGGCGGCGAGCACTGGGCACCGATCGTTCGAGACCTTCCACGCGTGCTCTCAGTTGAGGTGCAGACACTACCGTGATCCGAGTCGTGATCCCTCAACACCTTCAGACCCTTGCAGCACTTGGCCGAGAGATCGAAGTCCGGGTCGAAGAGCCCATCACTCTCGAACGTGCGTGTGATGCGATGGAAGAGCTCTTCCCGGTACTTCGCGGTACGTTTCGTGACTCCGTTACCGGCAAACGCAGGCCCTTTATTCGTTTCTTCGCCTGCGAGATGGACCTCTCTCATGAGCCTCCGGACACGCTCTTACCCGAGTCAGTCGCCGCAGGATTAGAGCCACTCTACCTCATTGGAGCGATGGCAGGCGGTTAGAGCGGACCACCGCTCAAGGTGGAGCGACCAACCACAGCCACTTTGCAAAGATCACGATCGTACGACAGGAGAGCGCAATCTGCCCAAGCGCTCCGACCATAGAAACCTACGCTTCCTGTCTCTCGCAGTGAACCGTCATGACCGCAGGAACGACGTCAAGCGAAGAGTCGTCTCGGAGGTCACAACCGATGCTGTGCTGTGTGTCGTTCGCTACGAAGTAGCAGTAGCAGATTGCTAGAACGTTCTCCTTCACCTCAGAATCGCTCTCACCGTTCGACCCAAGCTGCACCTCAAGATCACAAGAGGAAGGAAGAGTGCGTACTGGTTCGTGACAGGCAACTAAGGAGTGGCGCTTGCGAATCCTGCGGGTCTCCCAGTCCTCAGCAAACGAGCACGGAGCCGTAGAGAGATAGAAACTCCTTTGAAAACGAAAGCTGAGCAGAGGAGGCGGACCCTCTTGAGCTTGAGAATGCTCCTGGACAAGGAGGATGGCGAGCTTCACAAAGCTAGCCGAATCAGGTCTACAGACCCACGCGACCATCACGCGTAGCGTCACTATCGTGACCAACCTGGGTCCATAGATTTCAGAGGAACCGTTTTGACAAGGTGATCTCTCCCCTCAGAACCACGCCGCACAACAACTGCGCAGTCATCGCGAATCTGGTACCAGCACCAGATTCGCGATGATCATCAGGGTGACGTCAAGAGCCACTGCCAGTGAACAGTCAGTCCCGTACACAGACGTCTTGGCCAGCTACCACTCCCGACGGCTCCGACGTTGAATCTCACCTTATAAAGATCAGCTAGCTGCGATCCCCTCGATCCCGACTCCTAGTCCAGCAACGCTTCCGAGATCGCTCAGCGATCCGTCGGCATTGACTTGGAACTCGTTAACGGTCCCTGACGAGCCGGACTCCACATACAGGTACTGTCCATTAGGTGATGCTGCGAGGTCGATAGGACCAGGCGTCGTAGCGGTAGGTAACCCTGTACCTCCTACGAGGACGGGCGTCCCATTCGCCGAAACGGTATATGCGCTCACGTTAGCACTCCCAGCATTGGCAACGTAGTAGTACTGGCCAGCTACGGTGATCCAACACAACGCCGCCTGCTGATCCGACACCGACGCGCTGAGACTGGTAAGGGTCCCACCAGCACCGAAGCTGAAAGTATGGAGCGCACTGCCAGCTGCCTGTGCTACCACCAACTGTCCACTAGGCGTCGTGACAAACGAGAACGGGATCGTGCTGCCATCGGTGGTAATCGTTGGCGTACTCGAGAGATACCCGAGCTGGTTTACACCAAAGACGTCAATGGAGTTTGTGCTGCCCTTGGTGGTAACGATAAGCTCGGAACCATTAGGACTAAATCCGACCTCTCCAGGTGATGTGAGAAACACCGGCGGTGTGGTGTTGTTGAGACCGAGCGTTCGGGTCGATCCCTCCAGGGCTACAAGATGGTTACCGAGTATCCGGAAACCGCTCACCGAGCCGGCTCCTGCAGCATTGAGGACGTAGACCAGATCACCCTGGACGGCAACGCTCACTGGAAAGACGCCACCGGACGAGACCACCTGGAGAAGACGAACTTGTTGTCCTTGTGTGCCGAGCACCGACAAGGTATTACTACCGGCATTAACGGCAAAAAGAAGCTGATGGCTTGGGTCGTAGACCAAAGAGTCCTGCGACGCGAGGTGATCAGTGCCCGATTGGGCGGTCTGACCACCGAGCCCTCCCGTATTGACCGCCTCGCGCAGAGAAAGGCGGCCATCACGATGTGCTGCAAAGACATCGATCTGGTTACCGGCTGGGTTATTCGTCTGAACGTACACGAACTGACCCGCCTCATTCCAAGGCACGTGTGGATGAACCTGAGCACTCGCTGCAGTGGCGGTTGCTCCCAAGGCTGCGGTAACGAGCGCCGAACTCGCTGCGACCGTTAGGTATCTACGAACTCTCTTCTTCACAATATTCTCCTCGAAGTCAAGCATTACAACGAAACGTATTTCACACCAACAACTCAATGGCCACGACATCTAGCTTCGCTAGCGCAGGCCCTGTTAGCCCGAAGGACTAACGCCCTATCGTGAACGAACCTCTGGTCGGCCCACGACAGCGAATGTAGAACGCAAGAATCCAGCAAGGAAACACCATCCGCTCCACGCTCGCCGTGGTCATGCCCGCTCGTGCTCTCGAAGATATCGGAGTAACCCAACGACGTCATCGGGAACCAAGCGGCCAATTGCCCCCGAGGAGTAGACACTGAGGATGACCTTGCCAAATGGATCAAGGATGAAGCCCGTTGACTGCAGATAGCCTCCTTGAGCATCAACGAACGCTCCAGTAGCAGCGGAGACCTCAGTAGCGTCAGCACCGTAACCGACTGGCATTGTCAGACCTCGACTCTCCACGAGGGCAGCGGTCTTTGCCTCGTTGTCCACCGAGAGCGCCACCACTCTCGCACCAGCACCCGCCAGAGCTTCGGTAGCTCGTTCAAACGCTCGGAGCTGGGCGTTACAGTACGGACACCAGCTCCCGCGATAGAGTAAAACCACGCCGTAAACGCCTGCCAGATCTTCGGGGAGATTAATTTGACCACCGCCAGATCTCGCTACAGCGAGTGCGGGAAAGCTATCTCCAGGGGCAAGTAACGGACTCATGCGTTTCTCCTTCAAACTCATACAAACGCCGCCTCGGGCGGCAGGACTGATAGTTGGTCCGGTCAGTTCCTTCCTTTGCCTTAGGGCCATGTAGGCCCAAAGCAGACAACGGGAGGATCAGCTCGAACACGCGTAAGATCTCGTCCCGGTCGACTTCAGGGACGGTGGGCGTCGACGAATACTCCTCAACATGGTGTGCGATGTACCAACGACGGGCAGCTGCGTCATACCAACACCTCCTCGTCGCACCATTTCGCCGACGAATCTTGATCTGGCCGGGTCGCAGACGAGGGCAAGCGCTTGCATCCCGGCTCGTCGTGTCGTCGTAGGACCACTACCGACCGGCAGGGGCACTGTCAAGCTTCGAGGCCCAAGAGCCCCGGCGAAGGTTGCAAACCCTTCCCGGACGACTTCGAATACGGCACCGAGCACCGTGAGCGCCATCAACCACGCAGTCGTATGGCCGACCGCTCGCACCCGCTCCACACGGACCCTGTTGAAGACCGTGTCCGCCACATCACCGTTCACAAAGGCTCCGCTCAGTCTCGGTCCTGTCACTTCTACGCCAAGAAACGGCATCGACGTCGGGGCAAGGAGTTCACACCCACGAATAGTCAAAACTGATGGAGCAGGCACGAATACCGGACTATGACGGCTACCGGCTCTCAAAGCGATACCGGAAACTCCGGATCCGCTCGATCCTCCACGGTGGTCCGCCATTGCTTCAGTCACCACCCTTGATGGCGCCACGCTCGTAATCTGCACAGTACCGTTAGTGACGCGTCGGCCCACAAGTCTTACTGATCGACCTAAGATCGCCAACATGGTTCACACGCACGACGAGGAGACCTCCGAGTGGCTGCGTGATCTCGACCTTGCTAGTCCGTGTCGAACCGAAGCGCTTGAGCGGTTGCATCGACTACTTCTTCGGGCGGCGTTCGCCGAGGTCACCCGACGTCGTGACCGCCACTCTCTCTCTGGACCAGAACAGGAAGACCTTGCCCACCAAGCCGCCCATGACGCCATGATGGCCATCTTGGCCAAAGTGGACGAGTTTCGTGGCGAGAGCCGCTTCACAACGTGGGCCTACAAGTTCGTGATCCTTGAAGTGTCAAACAAGATCGGACGTCACTTCTGGCAACGCCCGTCCTCAATACTGAACGACGCGCAGTGGGACCGCCTACCCGATCGACTCGGCATCGCTCCTGACGACCAGGCGATCCGGACCGAAATACTTGAAACCATTCGCCGAGCCGTGACGAACGAACTCACCGAGCATCAGCAACGAGTCTTTCTCGCCCTAGTTGTCGAAGGCATACCGCTCGACGCTCTTGCGGCTCGCCTCGATTGCACTCGCAACTCGCTCTACAAGACCATGTTCGATGCCCGGCGTAAGCTCCGAGCGGCTCTCGTAGCCGACGGGCATATTGAAACGGATCAGCTGAGCGCCGCTGAGGAGTCGAACCCATGAACGGTTGGGACGATCTAGACCGCTTTGTACGCACAGACCCCCTCGACGTTGGCTGCGACGAGGCGATTCGACTCATGCACGTATACGCCGACATCGTGATCGATTACGGTAGCGACCGAGCAGCTCAACGCTACCCGGGAATCGCAGCTCATTTCCGTGCCTGCGGCCCCTGCGCCGAGGACCTTACCGGCCTTCTTCTCGCTGCCGGAGCGTAGACCCTCCACGCACTCGCCAACAACGTGAAGTAGCTTGCTCGGTCCCCTTCAAGAACTATGTCTCGGATCCGAACCTACGGTCCGTCGCTCCCTTGACCTAGACCGAGCAGCGACCGCTGAGCGTGAACCACCCAAGTACGTTATCCGGCATCCCTTCGGGAGAATCTCCACTTCGGCACATCACACCGACTTCAACCCTGCGGGTAACTCGAGAGCTCATCCACATCGTGAGCTCAGCGAGCCCCTCAACGAAGACCTCTCTCCCGCTGATGAAGATCGGGACGGTCATAGCTATGAAGGTGGAAATCATCTACCGCCGTCCAATCATGTCGCAATCTCGGTAGGTCTCGAGACGCTGCCAGAGCCTCTAGGGACGTGCAGTTCAGCCCCTGCGGTCGTCGAGCGAGGCGCACAAACTACCGACACACCAACCTCAAGGGGTCAGCACAGCCAGAAGCACGGACCTTAGCCATCTGCAACGAACAATCTGTGCTCGATGACCTTGGATCTCTCTTTGTTGAGACGTTCAACCATCTGAGCTGAGACTGCACCAAACATCTAGGTTCCCTGAAACCTCAGCGACCTCAAAACAGGTCCAAACGATGAGCGATCAGTAGATCTCGAAGCTTGACTCCGCTCCGCTGGACGCGTCGGAAGATGGATTATCAAAGAGGGAACGACTGATATCGGGTCTCAAGGCACGAGGCGAAAGCTCGCTGCGTCTGAGGATCGGCGTGATGTGCGTGCTCGTCTCGGGCCGGTCACCACAGCGCTTACACAGTCGCTTGTAGCCCGATACTCCAGGCGACGCTTGAGGATCAAGACGGGTAGCGAGAGCAACAACGCTGATGTGCTGGAACTTCAGATGTACACCGCCAGCAAGAACCGAGTTGATGCTCTTCCAACTAGGGGATTTCAAGCTGACTCCGCATATCTCCCCACAACTCGAGCAGTGTCGAGGCATCTGCTCCATGGCGCTCGAACTACTCCGACACTTGTGGTTAGCTGTTCACAACAGCACTGTCCACCGAAGGTTCATCGAAGGCAGAGACCTCGCCTACAGTTCGCATCGCAAGTCGTACGTTGTACGTTCTGTTTCGGGCAACGCAATGTCCGCCACAAATCACCGCTGCGGACGCTCATACCAGACGGCTTCGGCATATGGCGCTCGAAGACGAGTAGATTTCGGTCTCCATATTTGACGGACAGTTGCCTCCTCTCACCTTGGAAGAACAATGAATGCCAAATCGATTTGCAAGATGACCGTAACTTCCAAAAGGAAGGTCTCGCAGACCATTCATGAGATCCAGATCTGCCCACCGAGAGGTCGTCAAACGCCGCTCTGAGTTCAGGGTAGGCCCCTCCGCTATGGTGCCTGCAGATAGTATCCCCTAGCCTCGCTCTTCTCGTTTGGCTCAGTGAATCGGTAGCCGAAAACGTGATGGCACCGCCCTGGAGACGACCGTAGATGATTCTGTCTTGGTCCGAGAGCGCAATCTGATCTTCCCCCTGAGCATCCCTCACTCTGGTGAGAACCAAGTCTCCCAAGAAAGGATCCGTAGAACGTCGTCGCCTTTTCGTTTGTGGCGTCGAAAAGCAGAAAGGGGGTTAGGTGAACCATCGAAACCTCCACGTCAGACACACAACGGACCACCGCATCTCCATTGCGACACGTTGAACCATGCGATCTCCTCAGGCCACCAGCGGAGCGGACATCCGGTAATGGTGGGCCGCAAACGCCCCAAAATGAGCGAGAGCTCTGAACCGTCTCGCCGATCTCGAGACGAGGTACCTACCACGGCAGGAATCAGGCTGAGTGAATCTTTGACTGGGGAAACCACATCAAACAGCCGCCGTTACGATCAGTAACTGAATCATATCACCGAGCGTTCGTCGAAGCATCGCTCAATAAGGTCTGCTCATCTCCTGCCCGCTGCTCCTCCTAGCTAACTGGGAACGGACGACCTACCGCCGCCATATCTGGCCACACCTCGTTCGCCGCTGCGCCTGGGATCGAGACGGTCCAGATAAACGGTGGCGGATCTGGGGCGCTCGCAAGGAGAACCGCAAGATAGATCGCACGGCGATTCGCAACTGGAGGAGCGACTGGCCAAGGCGTGATGCCGTCGGTTACCACGACGATCAGGTCTGCAGCGGGTCGCAGTTCGGCCGCCGCTACGATTCCAACCCTGAGGTCGGTCCCGCCCCCGCCGCGTAGCTCTATTGTCCATGGATCGACAACCCGACGAACCACGTTCGCTTCGGTATCGCAGAGTACCACGTCGATAGGCTGACCCCCAAGGGCCCTCACGAGACCAGCTAGCTCAGTGAGCGCACTCGCAAGCTCTCTCTCGTCGATCGAGGCAGAGGTATCCACAACGGCAACACAACGCACAGGTGCAACACCTGCCAGAGAAGAGAGAAGAAAGGGCTCCGCCTCGCGTCGGGCTAGCTTGCTCGATGTATAGTCGGTCAAGCCTTGTCGAACAAGGGCACGGCGGGTCAGTTTTGCGAGTTGCTTTCGCCAGTCGATCCGGTTCTCGCACACCCTCTCCGCCCAGAGCAACCAGGCGCCAGGGACTGCACCAGACGACGCCCTACCTTCCTTCGTACCAAAGTCCTCTTCTCCACGGCCGGCGGTAACCACAGTATTTTCGGCGACAATGGCATGGGCCACTCTGCGAGCGATGACCTCGCCAATCTCGATACCCACGGCGGCTACGGTCTCCTCTTCCCAACTACGCCGGCCACCTCCGACACCCGACCCGCAGTCTGCGACGCCCACCATATGAAGCGCATCGCTTCCCTTCGAGGTCAGGAGCCTAAATATATCCTCCGCCGAGAGACGAGCTCGCACTCCAAGGTCTTCGGTAAACACTCCTGCAGGCAGGTCCAGTCCCATGTCACGAAGGTCGGAATTAATCGCCATATCGCAAGCAATATTCCACAGACGACTCGTCTCGCCCGTGATCCCAAGCGCAGCCCCACGGCGCGAGTGATGGCGAAGCAGATGGGAGACCTCGTGGATAAAGACCGCCGCACACTGTTCTACGTCGAGTGTCGCCACAAAGTCAGACGACCAGTAAAGCTCATACGCAGGCGTCACCGCCATCGTCTGAACGGCCGGAGTTTCACGGGGTCGAAGGGCAAACAAGGCAGCTGCCAGGTATGGGGCGATACTTGCCGCACGCGCACGGCCCGCTTGCAGACGAAGCAGTGCGGCGCTTTGAGCGACCTGGACCTCGCTGCCCACGTCAGCCACGATTCCTGCTCATGCCTTCGGTCGTGCGCCGGTCAGCAGTGGCTGCAGTGCTAGCAACGTGCGTGTGGCTGGCAGCGCACCCTCGGGGCGCTCTCGGATCCACGTTCGACTAGCGTCATATGCTACGTCGACGAAGCCTGCCTCGGCGACTCGCGCAAGCAAGACGCCTGCGGCCTCCCACGACTCGCGAGTACCTTCACTCGTCGCTAGCGACATCGTCGACGAGACGACGGCATATACAAGGTCACCACGTTGACTCGGTATCTCCCAACCATCAGGATCGGCGAGTATGACCTCTGGTGCAGGAACGTCGAGACGCTCGAGATAGTACAGCAGTTCTGTGGCGGCGCCAGCGCCGACACAACCAACAATCAGCTTGCGGATCACTGCTGGAGAACAAGCACGCGAGCGAGCAACGGCGAGGAGTCGACCGGCCATCTCCCACGAGCGGGGAGTGGGGAAGCCGCCCTCATGGGCGTAGGACGTCGGGACAACGAGGACGAGGTCCGGTCGAGTGTGGAGAAACGCTCCGACGGCACCTAGCGATGCCCGGATATCAGGCACTCCCGTGTCGTCCACTTTCGCCGTCATATCCTTCCCGGACTCATAGTTCATCTCAGGCTCCCAGCCCAGCGCCAGTCCCCGCGCAACTTCATGAGGCGAGACGTCCCACACCAAGTGACAAAACCGGTTCGCAAGCGGCAGAGACAGTTCCCAGCCCCCTGCCGAAGTATCGGGCGGATTCGCTGCGGCTATTGTGCGCGTCGCCTTCGGAAGCTCAAGATCACCGACTACACCATCTAGGATCGGGCGCAACAAGGCCGCTTGCACCGCCGGTGGAGCCGTCGAGATCTCGTCATAGAAGACAATTCCTCCACCGTGATCTACCACCGCTTGTGCCCATCTCGGAGGGGCAAACGCCACGGAACTACCAACTCGAAAGGGAAGACCGGCAAAGTCGCTTGGTTCCCGGATCGACGCTATCACCGTCTCAAGGTGCAATCCGAGCTCCGTTGCGACGGCACTTACCATCGAGCTCTTGCCCACTCCCGGTGGTCCCCACAGGATTACTGGAATAGCCGCCTCAACACACACGACCAGAGCTTCACGCGTATCTGCAATCATCGTGCCACCTCACCCTCAATCCCAAGACGCGTGAGGACCTCTGGAGCTAGAGCAACATCAGGCCACTCAAGTAGGACGATGGTAGCTACCGCCGGTGTAAGGTCCCTTCGCCCAGTGACAGCCGAGCGTACCCAATCGAGCGGATCTGATACCAGCGCCGCAAGAATGACTTCACTCGCACTCCCATTGAGAGCGACCGCTCGACGAACGATACCCTCGCTATCTTGCGCAAGCCGCTGAAGGGTCTCGACCGATGTCAACGGGTGTGCGGCACACGCCGTCCGAACGCCGACGTCAGCATCGAGCGCAAGGCGATCTAAGAGAGTTGCTGTGATGCCGTTATTGCGCACCACTCGTGCTCTGATCGCTGGATCAGGGTCCTCGATGAGCTGAGCGAGTACGACCTCTGACGCAGACTCGGCCTCGGCCACGACCTGACGGATTCGCTCATCTCCCGTGCGCAGAAGCTCGAGCAAGGCGCCCTCAGGTCCTCTTCGCGATCGTCCTACGGACATCCGGACTCCTCGGTCTAGGTCCCGTGCCAAAAGAGTGAGCGTCTCTGGAGCTGTCGTTGGGTTGTCGCCAACCGCCTGCCGGACCTCCGCAGCTCCATCGCGTGCGAGCACATCCAGCACCTCCGGAGAACAGTCGCTCTTGGATGCAACCGTACGGCGGACAACAAGGCTGTCGTCTCGTGACAGGCCTGCTAGGACGAGGGCCGGGCAGGCAACACGATTGGCAACGGTTATCCGCACAGACTCCGAAGGATCATGAGCTAGGATTTCAAGTGCCTCGTCAGGTGATGCGGGGTTCCGCGCAACCGCTCGACGCACTTCGAGATCGAGATCCGTGGCGAGTTCGACGAGGTAAGGCCCTGGAGTCGAGATAGCTTCAGCGAAAGCGATTCGGGTATCCCGGTCGACCACTCCCGGCGGCACGACGCTGCCGTGATATCGAGAGGTCGCACCATCGGTAGCGATGCCACCTGTGTCATCATCACTGCTATCGGAGATCGATACGACAAGCGTCGAAGCTTCCACAAGGAGGTCAGCGAGATCTGGCCATTCATCGGCAAGATCTGCCGCCGCAGCCTTCAACGTTGATGGTCCCCCAAACCGTAAGCTAGCGAACGCAAGGGCGGTGGCAGCTGAGGTTGCCGCTGAGGCGAGTTCTCCAAATGCCTTCTCGATCTCACCCCTACCATCACCACCGACACCAGATCTTGCGAACTGAGCGAGGGCTTTCGCCCACAGCGCGACACTCTCTCCTTCTCTCCTATCCAGAGAGATACCAACTTTCTCGAGGACGTTGCGAACCCGAGAACCCGGAGCCAAGCTCACACCCTCATCCTCTGTTTCCGAACCTATCGAGATGACCTCGCCTCCCAACTCGAGCAGCACCTTCTTCACCAGTCCACGTCCTAGAATCCCGACGGTACGGAAGCTATCGCCTCCGTACCGTCCCTCTCGTCACGTTGCGATGTCACGTATGACGACCGCTTCTGTGGGCACGTTGACTTCAAGATGAAACTCGTACGACCTTGCCTCGTTGAGTTTAGATGAGAGCTGCTAATAGTTGAAGGTCGACACGAACTATCCGACAGATGGCCCAGAGTCATCGCTTGAACTCTCACCCCAGGTCTGCCGTCAGTTCCCAACGAAGCTCTTTCGGCGACGCAAGACAGCACCACCTCACGAGACATTGCCCTTCGGGGCTGCACATCACGGCCACGGCCGAGAGGGTCCACGGACGCGCAATCCACCGACTTTCGAGCGTTCCGGATCGATCAATTTCACATCCAGACCCTGAAAGGAAAATCTCCCCATTTTTGGTTCCTACCAAGTGCACAGAGCTGTACTTACTGCGTCAACAACGTGAAGTGACACCTCCAAAGCTGCCTTGCGAGGCGGAGTCCTTGAGTCGATCATTCCACAAATAAGACTGCTCATACACACACGGTTCACCGGTGCGGTAGAGCGGTAGGGACGGTACATCAGAGTCCAGAAGCAAGGAAGAAAATTTGTCTGGCTCGGTGAGACACTGCCCTGCGAAGCCTTCTGTCCCGGTTCCTCCTTCTGCTCTGCAGGCTCGTTGATCCAGCCAACGTCGGCAGCTCAGGGCCTTCGAGACAACGGTAGCGGGACAGTGTTGGCAGCGCAGGCGACTTTCAAGGTCGTGCCGCTCAACCCGAGCAACTCGTCGGCCCTACCGCAGTGGACCGACGCAGGCGTGTGATGGGCAATGCCGGGGTGCAGTGGTCGTGCTTGCAGTCGCCAGAGATCGCCTCACAGAGGGCCCGGACGTCCTGGAACGAAGCGAAACGCTCGGGGAAGGCGGGCAGTCCTTCCTCGGCTTGAACTGCGATTCGAAGTTGGGTCGATCGTTACTCACGTGCGGACGGCTGTGGCTCCGGCCGATCCTGAGAATGGTATCAAGCGCTAGCGGGAGTCTCCGGGCTAGCTCATTGGTGTTCGGTCCTCTTTTTGACGGTTTGCTTGGTGCTTTTTCCGGCCATACGTCGAAATAGCAGCTCGGAATGTCAGGCGATGCCTTGTCTGCTTTGCAGTCCGAGGCTCCATCTCGTCAATGGGAAAGCCCAGGGGCGAACCCACGAAGGTGAGCGAACCGTGAGCGACCGATCTGTGCCTGGAGGAGGCGCGCCTGGTCCGGTCCTGAGCGCAGTTATGAACGAGCGGTACGGACTGCTCAATTTCGCCTCCCGGCTGCTGAGCTCTTTGGCCCGCCACGAGGACGCGGTGCAAAATTTCAATACTCGCCGGCACCCGATGTCCGGCCAGCAGCAGAACGCTTTCGTATCCTCGAGCGCCCGGTTGACCACGGTCGCCAGCTGCGTCTGCTCTGCTCCGCTCGGGCGAGGCGGAAACGCTACCTGAGTAAATCAACGCATAAGCCGCTCTCGGAACTATTGCAGTGGTCGGGTAGGTGGTGGGAGGCATCGCTCTCGACTCGGCGGATCAGTTGAGCCCGGATGAGTCGATCACATGGCCTTCTTTATTGCCCTCGACTCGATGATCCCCGCCGAGCGGTAGCGTTCGTCCTGCACCACGCACCCTGCTACCCCATCAGCGAGGCGTCGGTGATCACCGACCTGCAGCCGAGTGTCTGCCGTAACCGAGCATCCCGAGTGGGGCACCGCACTTGCTCCTCCCGGGCTTCCAAGGGCTTCGGCAATTCCACAGCGCGGCAGTACCCATGTAGTCATGGACTTCAAGCGGACACGGGAAGCCAAGAACATCCCTGCTCTTATCGGTCTCCTAGACGCCGGCACCACAGTAACGCCGGCGGAACAGCCTTGTCAGCGCCGCGCTTCGCCCCATTGGGGACCCATCTTGGTCGCTCAACAAGCCAGGGGCTTCGCTGTTGACTTGCGGTAACCGAGTTGATCACATTTAATCGGTACGCAACCTCGATTAGCTCCGGGTCAGAAACATATGCTGACACAACCGACGCCGTAACCGGCGACAACGACCCGCATGAGTGTTGTGAGGCGGCCGTTCGCCAGTGAGTCGTACGATCACCACCCCAAGGTGCCGATAACTCCGAGATCCGTTGATCGGGGCACGTACATGGTGCTGAACTGGCGTACCCTGTGCGCACTGCGACGCTGTCCACCTCGATTCGCAAAATCGTGGAACGCCTGCTCGCCCGTACCCTGGCGCGCCGCCTATTTGACCTATGCAGAAGTTGAGTAGGACCCTACAAACTCACCCCATAAACGGAGTAAACACCGGTCAGACATGCAGGTCAGAAACCTGCGCATACGCACGAAGGCACGAAGAGCACCCGTGTTTGATGGCGGGAGCAGGATTCGAACCTGCGACCTTCGGGTTATGAGCCACTCTAGAGGGACCCTTCGTCGGCAGCTTGGTAGACGCTACGCACGGTAGGAGCGAAGCCGAGACTTCTAGCCAGGGTTCCATCTACGTGCCCGTTCCAGGGGTTTTCGAGGGGCTGAGCCGATGCGGGGTAGTCGGTGCCGACGATCCGGGCGATCTCATAGACCGAGGTGGGAGCGTCGTCCGTGAGGTTGACAATCCGCTGATCTAGAACTCCGGCGAGGGCGAGTTGCATAGCGGTAGCGATGTCGCGATGATGGATCAAACTCAACGTGGCGGCTGGATGCCACCCCCATGACCCCAAGAGTCCGGGCGCCGATTGCAGATGGCCGTCGCCGTCGCCGTAGACGAAGGCGAACCGCAAGACGTTCCAGGTCAGGCCGCTACGCCGAAGTTCCTGCTCGGCTGTGACCTTGCTTGCCGGGTAGGGCCGGGTCGGGTCAACAAGATCGTCTTCGCGTGCAGGCCACGGCAGACGTTCGTCGTAGACGAGATTGGTACTAGCCATAATCAACCGTGCCTCGGGGACATAAGTCTGGACCGCTGTGATGAGGTTATGGGTCCCGTCGACATTGACTCGCCGAATCTGCTCCGGATCTGGAGTCCGCAGAACGGCTGCTAAGTGGATCACAGCGGAGATTCCCTCCACAGCCTCCGGGAGGGTAGTCGGATCCAGAAGGTCACCGACAACCGACGTGACTCCGTCAGGGAGAGACCCACCGGGTCGCACGAGTGCCCGAAAGTCGTACCCCGCGTTGACGAGGCGTGGAATAAGGCGAGAGCCGACCAATCCGGTGGCACCGGTGATGAGAATAGTCATAGTGTTCCTTTCGATAAGAGGTCATAGAGCTTGCCAGTAGCGGTACGGAGAACGTGGATAGTGGTTTCTACCTCAGACGCTGCGATGCCATCAAACGCGGTACCCAGAATCAGGGCTATCGGGTCGGGCAGCTTTCGCCACAAAGCGGCACCGGCCGGAGTAAGCCTCAGCACCTTTTGTCGCTGATCGGTGCGGCTCGGCTCCTGTGCGAGCAACCCTTTGCGGACTAACGCGGCGACCACACCAGTGAGAGTTGCTCGTTCGACCTGAAGCAGGGCAGCGAGGTCACGCTGCGGCATCTGGCCCACCGTTGCAAGGTGGTAGAGCACATACCACTGAGTGGGGCCGAGATCGTAGGGCCGCAGAACAGATTCCATCAATAGTCGCGATGCAAGGTAATACTTCTTTGCCCACGCCCCAGCTGACTCGTGCTGAGGGTCCGTTATTTCGTTAGCCACCTTACCAATATAGCAAGGTAGCTAACAGATATCAAGCCAATGGTTTACGGAAACTTGGCTAGCGTTCGACCTCACATCGATCCGCAACTTTACGGTCTGAAAGCTCCTCGATGCCGTCAAACCCAACTGGGAGTAGCGGTCGAACGTCTAGCCCACCAAACTACGAAGAGGCCGTATTCATGGGATGGATCTTCGGGTAGCTGAAGAGCCGGTCCTCAAGGACCGGCTCTAAGCTGCATTTTTTTTGGTGGTAGAGCAGGGGTTGAACCGGCGACCTTCGGGTTATGAGACCTAGATGGGCTGTTCGGACCCTCCAACTGGCTCCCATCTCGTCCGCCATATTCCTTGTTTGAACTGGACTTTTCCCTCTCCACGATTCCGGTGCAGGGAAGGGCCTCTGACATCCGACGGGACAGTTTTGCAATAGGGCAAATTCCTGAAGAATGCTCCGAGCGGAACGGAAAGCACCTACCTGCGTCCACATTCAATCGGATAATTCCTGGCCTACCCGGACCACCTGAAGTGCTTGGCAACCGAGCCGAAGAGTTCAAAGATGGACTACTCCCGGTTGCCGATTCCCGCTGCTTCTCCCCTTTCCAGCGTGCCTCGGCACCTTCGCTGCATGGAGGCCACGGGCCGACAGGGTCCGATCCAGTTCCAGGACGTAGCCGAACGAATCGGCACCGTCAGGGGCCTCGTCAAGGCTAACGACGCTCCATTCGACGGACCGACGAGAGAGTAGTTCGAAGAACACCGAGCGCTGCCTCGGGCTCGGGAGATGGCTTCGATACGCCTGGTGCCAAGCCTGAATGAGCGCTTCAGGCCTCTTGGTAATTGAGTCCCTTCGCTTCGTCTGGTTCACATCGGGGTGACGCATGGCGAATTCGAAGATGACACTCCGGAGCCGCCCGAGTAAAGAGCGGATGAGTGAGCGCTGCCGTCCACCGAGCACACCATGCCCCATGGTCGTGGCAGCGTCACCGAGGCTGAACGGCACCTCCAGGGAATCTGGGCGTCCTGGTCGGACAGAGGTCGTCGTGAGCTGTGCGAATAGGCGCTGGTCCGTCGTCGTCAGGCAATGTCCCTCGACCTTTCGGAAGTGGTGCCCGAAGAGCACGGGCGAGACGACGGTGTCGTCGTCGGTGCTGTGCGATCTCGTGTGCCAGATGGGCGCTCGACAAAGGTTGGTCTCGTGTCCGATCGTGTGCTTGCCCTTCGAGAGCAAGGTGGCACTGATGGGCGGAGACGCTGGGCTGAGGTTGTTCATAAGGGGAGGGGAGAATCTGGATTGCTGCATATGCAGATGTGCAGACATGCAGACGTCTGCATCACTGATGGTGGTCGATGAGGCTCCGCACCTCTTTTGCGAAGGCGGG